>JAEUII010000337.1 GCA_016795145.1 Planctomycetaceae bacterium | reverse complement strand
ATTCACTGTGTTGCGATTCAATTGATTTGAACGCAGAGTCGCCAATCGCAAAGAATCGCAAAGCGAACAAAGCCATGCAGCGGAATGGCGGTAGTTCGCGTTTTTGACATGGATACTCTTCTCCCGCCATCCGCTGATGGCAGGCGTTCGCTGCAGCAGGAGAAACGCATGATCACGACTTCTGCTACTCCAAATCTTTCGACTGGAGGCCCCCCCTTTTCTGTTGGGCGCATGTGCTTCTTCTTCGCTTCTGCGTTGTGTTGCGTTCTATCGCTTCTGATCTTTGTTTTTGCGTATGCCGTTGCTTCTCGACATCGCACTAATGATTACATGGCCGCATTCGAATTTAGTCTACGCGCTCTCGGCCTGCTCGTGGGGGCCGTGATATTCCGTTTCGCCGGAACAGGGCATGTTCAACTTCGCTCCGTCGGGAGATTTCCGGGCGTATCTGTGTTGATTCGGTCGTTGGCCTTTGTGTTTGGAATTGAGCTTAGCTGCGGTGCTTTGAACATGCTCAAAATGGCATTTCTACTGCACAACAGAATGTATCTCCATTGGTTTGAATTTGATTGGCCACAGGTGGATACCGTTCCTGCTGATGCTTCGAAAGTCACGGGGTGTTTAAATACGGCCTTTCTTTGCACTGCCGTAGCTTCTTTTCTACTATGGGCTGCCCTGCGTGGGGTACGATTCTCCAGACGCTGTGACTGAATGCCGCTATTCGCGATGGCGAGCAGTAAGCAGCGAACCAATAAGGCTTTGACTTCGCGACGAGCGAGGTGAGGGCGTGTTGTTTGGTTGGTGGTTGAGCTTGGTGGGCTTGTGGCTGAGCGAGCCAGGGGAGCCGAAGGTCAAGGCCTGTGTTCAAGAAGCCCGGTTGTGGCTGTGAGTTTCCGACTTCTTTGGGAAAAGCATGTCCGCGGAAGGCGGCAGGAGTCAGTTTTCAGTTGGCAGTGATCAGTGAATCGCACGTCAAGCGGCGAGTTCGATAGAGTTGCCATCCGAAAATGCGTGCCGGACCTTCTTATGTTAAGCCGCAATCTGTCCTTCAGTGACAGATTTTCGTGATCGGCGCAGACCGCGATCCGGCACGGCCTGAGGCGTGTTGAAGAATTGATCGCGATGAGCGGTTGATGGCGTCTCACACGTGGCCTTCTATCCGGAGTCCTGATACGCCTGAGCGTGGTCCGGCAGCGGCCGTTTCATCAGGACTCGGCCCTGAGCATTGATGATCATGATCACATGGAGTGATCCGCCGCAGTCTTTGCAGCGAAGCTGTGACGTGTGCGGTTTCGGCTGTGGAGCGACACCGCTGGCCAGCCACCAGATCCAGCCGAGATGCAGCAGTGTCAGCCAGCGTACCAGATCAAGCGTCGTTTTTGAGTTCGACGCCATCCAGCCATAGTGCCGGACTTTGCGAAAGCCTTTGGGCAGGACATGCTGCAGAAAGCCTCGCACAAATTTCCAGCCCTCCACGCTTCTTGAGATCGGCAGGAGTCTCGGAAATCTGCGTTTTGTTCGCTGCTTGCTCGATGGCAATGTATGACACAAATGAACTGCTTGACATATATGTCACACACATCTAACCTCTGATCTATGACTGCCTCTCCCCCAATTCTGGCTTTCAATGGCGACGGACTGCTTCCGGCAGGTGACTACGTCCTCACATTGGCGGAATTGCAGGACAGTCTGCTGGTAAATGGTCCGGCCGGAAAGGCGGAGATCCCGGGCTGGGATATGGGATGGCGAATGCACCTTGTGGAAAACCTCGGGGTTCTTTGTCGTCAGTTGTGGCAAGTTGGGATTTCTGAGATTTGCGTGGACGGCTCGTTTGTTGAGGACAAATCCCATCCGAATGACATCGACGGTTACTTTGAATGCGATTTGCAGTATCTGGCCAGCGGTCATCTGGAACGAGACCTGAATCTCATCGATCCGCACAAAGTCTGGACGTGGGATCCGTCGGCTCGAAGGGCTTGCCGTGGATTCACCAGGCGTCAACTACCGATGTGGCATGTTTACCGAGTAGAACTGTATCCGCATGTTGGCCAGTTGTCTGGACTTCAGGACAAGCATGGAAACGAACTGGAATTCCCATCAGCGTTTCGACTGACACGGGGCCACAGCCTGCGTAAGGGAATTGTCAAAATCGGAGGTGAACGATGATTCGAAATGAAGCAGAATACCAGGAAGCCGTCCAGCGTCTGAAAGACGAATCTCAGCGTCTTCGACAGCAGGAAAAACAATTGAAAGAACTCAACCTTTCAAAAGAAGAGGTCAAACGTGTTCTGGATCCAATTCAGTCGTTTCATTTGCAGCTGAAGGAAGAGGTTCAGAGCTATGAACGCCTGAAACGCGGTGAGTTTGATGAAGTAAGAAACTTCGACGGGATGGGGCGTCTGTTTGTCGCCCTGCGAATTTCTCAGGGGATGACGCAAAGGGAACTTGCGGAGCGGCTGGGTGTTCACGAGTCTCAAGTCTCCCGTGACGAACGCAACGAATACCACGGCATCACATTGGAGCGAGCCAGTCGATTGCTGGATGCACTCGGTGCTGATACCAGAACGGCAGTCATGCAGGTCCATCCTGCGGCAACGAAGCGTGCTGCCGAGACGCAGGTAAGTTGATCCGCCCCCACACAGAGCTTCGCTGCGTCTGTCCTCTCAAGCCCAAGAATCAGCGACACTGCCACAAATCGGTCAGCGGGCCTCCGGCGCCCGCCACAACAACTGCTTCAATCCCGTCAGCAGTCAAACATGGAACGGTGCTTGCAACATTCGCCAGCCAAACAAGGGGTGACAACGCCGTCCCCCACCGGTAAATTGCACCGTCAGAGGATTCGCCACCGTGATGAATCCCGCAAGAGCCCACACCGCTCACAAAGCGGCAAAGTTCAACGCACGATCTATGCGTCGGCTAATCGCCCGCCGCATAGATCGCAATTCGTTCGTCTACAGACTTACTTGTCCCAGCACATGCTTAGCGACCTGTCTTGTGAAACGTTTTCGATTTTTCCTCCGCGCGCTGCTCATTTTTGTGTCGCTTCTCGCATTTGGTGGGTGGTGGGTTACATGGCCTGACCGAACGATAAAACAGTTTGTCGAATTCCTCAGGAAACACGAGTTCGACGAAATGTCGGGATTGATGGCAACTCAGGAGGATCTTGAATTCGTCGAATTCATGAAGAAGGCTTACGACATGGAGCAGCATTTGGGAGAACAGCCTGAATCGCAAGATGCACCCGCTCCGGAATTGGAACAAGAGGACCGATCCTGGTCGGATATTTTTCTTGGCAGAGCATTCTTTTATCGAATGGATACCGGCTTTTACGTTCAGCGCGGACGGGTCTCGTTTGAATCGTTCGATCCAGAACGGTGATGTGTAAGTATGCAGGCTTTGCAACACTGTTGCCGAACAAAGCGAAGCACGCCGAGTTGCGGTGGTTCGTTTCTCACACTTTACAGCGTCGCTCGCCGCAACCGGGTGATTGCCGTCATTCTTGCAAACAGCCCTCGTGCTCGTGCTCAGTCGCGTAGCGACGGTGCTCGTAATCGTAATCGGAACCCGCTCTGATGACTGAGCAATCCTTCGACCACGAACGACTCGACGTCTATCGTTTATCGATCGATTACGTAGCTCGTTCATTCGAGGCGGCACAACCACTTGAAGGGCTTCATCGACATGCGATGCTGACATCGATAACGAGCACCGCTGCGCTGAGCACGAGCACGATGTCCGCGCCGAAGAATTGCCAGATGCTCGCGATCAATGGCTTCGCGCTGCACAATCGATCCCGCTAAATATTGCCGAGGGCAACGGCAAACGTAGCCTCAAAGATCGTGCTCGGTTTCTGGACATTGCACGAGGTTCGGCGCTGGAGTGTGCTGCGATTCAGGATGTATTGTTGACGACCAAAGGCATCAAGGTTCAGGATGATGCTTCGATGAAAGCGATGCTACACCGGATCGTGGCGATGCTGACTCGGATGGCGATGAAAGTCGATGGTGTCGCCGAGTCGGTTGCAGCGTATGATGCTGACATCGATTACGATAACGAGCACCGCTGCGCTGAGCACGAGCACGAGGCCATGCACGAGGGCAAGGCCTGTGTTCAAGAAGCCCGGTTGTGGCTTGTGGCTGGCGACGTCCTTGGGAAAAGCATGGCCGCGGAAGGCGGCAGGAATCAGTTTTCAGTTGGCAGTGAGCAGCGAATCGCAGGTCAAGCGGCGAGTTCGATAGAGTTGCCATCCGAAAATGCGAGCCGGACCTTCTTATGTTAAGCCACAAACTGTCCTTCAGCGACAGATTTTCGTGATCGGCGCAGACCGCGATCCGGCACGGCCTGAGGCGCACAATCGTTCAACAAGGGCAATGCGCTTGACCGGATGCGAGCTACCGCCCGGAACATTGAATTGACTCGGCAAGCATGCGGCCCCCTCACCCCCGGCCCCTCTCCCCGATGCGGGGCGAGGGGAGGGAAGGGGCTGTAGTTTAGGGTCTTTAGCAAGATCCACTACGGAATGCGATGCCTCTACGGCTGCCACGGAACCGCGTCCATGCTTGGCTTCGAGCCATTGAGGACAATGGCTCTACACTGTTACTTGCCGATGCAGAAGTTGCTGAAGATGTGGTCCAGCATGTCGTCGGTGTAAACTTCGCCGACGACGGTGGCGAGTTCGTACTGTGCTTCGCGGATCTCCATGGAGACCAGTTCGTGTCCGGCTTGAGTCTCCGTTGCTGCGATGGCTCGCTGGAGGCAATCCACGGACTTCTGCAGGCTGTCACGGCATCGAACGGCTGTTGATGCGAGCAGTTCTGAGCGCGCGATGTTGGTGGATGAGAGTCGTGATCGAAGCGTGGCGTGAAGTTCCGGGATTCCCTGTCCCGTGATGACGGAAACTCGATGATCGGGAACTTGTGGGTTGTCGTGGCGGGTGTTCTGATTCAAGTCCGCACGAGTTTCCAGCAACAGGAGCGGTGTGCCTTTCTCCTTCAGCTCTGAATATCGCTCCAGGTCCAGACTGCGATCATCACCATGCAGATCGGACGATCTGCACCAGATGACCAGGTCGGCTGAAGCCACTTGTTCGCTGCGCTGACTCTGAGCCGTCGTCATGATCACGTCGGAGGATATTTCCCAGCCGGCGGTGTCGATCAGTTCCATCGGAATCGCATCAAGCATCATCATCGCGGAAACGTAATCGCGAGTCGTTCCCGGAATGGATGACACGATCGCTTTGTCTTCGCCGATCAACGCATTAAACAGAGTACTCTTGCCGGCATTTGGAAGGCCGGCCAGAACGACTCGTCGCCGGTACCCGGCCGGAAGTCGAGCGGAAGAATCTCGCAGCAGATGATTCACCAGATTAACGGCGCGTTCCAGTCGCTGAAGAATCTGTTCGCTCGTGATGAACTCAATGTCTTCCTCGACAAAGTCCAGACCCGCTTCAAGATCGCCCAGCAGAGCAATCAGATCGCCTCGAAGTGCTTTCAGTCGTTCCGTGACCGAACCGCCAAGTTGCGACAACGCTTTTTGCAGTTCTTCATGATCGGCCGCTTCGATGACGCCAAGCACGGCTTCGGCCTGAACGAGATCAATACGTCCCGACAGAAATGCTCGCAGAGTAAACTCACCGCGCTGTGCCATCCGGGCACCTCGGCGACACAGTTCCGCCAGAAGTGCATCAAGGAGCGGTTCGCAGCCGACTAGATGAAACTCGCCCATCACCTGACCCGTATAGCTTCTGCTGGTCGGCCAGAACGATAACGCGGCGTCGAATGTCACGTCGGCCGCCAGTAAGTGGATCCGTCCTGTCCATCGGCGGGGGACTCGGCTTTCGCGCCAGTTCGTCGAGTCTGCATTTGGTTTGAACAGCGAAGCGATGAGTTCGGCACAGCGGTCGCCACTGATTCGCACGATCCCGCGCAGGGCGGGGCCGGGGGCAGATGCCAGGGCAACGATCGTGTCATTCAGGTCGACAAGCATGCCGATAGTTTAGCAACGATGATCAGCACGCGTCGCAGTGTGGATTGGTTTTTGTCGGGCGGTGGGGCAAAACGATGCTCCGCTGCTGAATGGGGCTCATCTCAACCCGCTGCGTCAGCGAGGGATGATTGTGGATCCCCGTGTCGCGTTTTGATCCCTCACTGACGTTTCGGGTTGTGATGGGGCGAATTAGCTGCGTGGTGCCATGTGAATCGTCTGGGCGCGGTCGGGGCCGACGGAGACGAATTCCACGGGTCGTCCAACGATCTCTTCAATCGTTCGGCAGTATTGCTGAGCGGTTGGAGGTAGTTTGGAAAACTCCGTGATGCCGGAGATGTCTTCCTTCCAGCCGGGCACCTTTCGAAGCACTGGCCGGGCGGCTGCGAGGTCTTCACATCGACTTGGCAGATCACGTGTGATTCGGCCGTTGATGTCGTACGCTTCGCAAATACACACTTCATCGAAACCGCTGAGCACATCCAGCAGTGCGATCGTGATGGAGTCAACACCACTGATTCGTGCGCTGTAGCGAGTTGCGACGGCGTCGAACCAGCCGCAGCGGCGAGGACGTCCGGTCACTGTTCCGAATTCATTTCCGGCGATTCGGATCCGATTGCCGATTTCATTGTCGAGCTCTGATGGGAATGGTCCGCCACCGACTCGAGTTGTATAAGCCTTGGCCACGCCGATCATTTTCACAATCGAGCGTTCCGGAATTCCGCTTCCGCTGTGAATTCCGCAGCCGGAGCTGTTGGATGATGTGACATACGGGAATGTGCCGTGGTCAACGTCCAGCAGACTTCCCTGAGCACCCTCAAACAGAATCCACTTGTTCTGTTCGAGTGCATCCAAAAGGTAGGTCGTCGTATCAGCGACCATCGGGCGAATGCGATCCGCCGCCGCAGAGTATTCTGCGATGATCTGTTCTGCGTCCATGACCGGACATTCCGGATCCAGCGCGCTGAGAACCTTCTGCTTGAAGGGAACGATCTGGCGAACCTTGGAAGCGAAGACTTCCGGAACGATAAGGTCCCCGATGCGAATCGCGTGCGTGCGTCCGACCTTTTCGCGGTAGCAGGTCCCGATGCCTCGGCCTGTCGTGCCGATCGCCTCACGGCCTCGTGATTTTTCGAGTGCTGCTTCTTCCAGCAGGTGCCACGGACAGATCACGTGAGCACGGTCGCTGACCATCAGTCGGGAAGAACAGTCGTGGCCACCAGCGGCGAGCCCATCCAGTTCCTTCAACAGCGCCAGTGGATTGACGACAACGCCGGGAGCAATAACGGATTTCACATGCGACTGAAGAACACCCGTTGGCAGCAGGCTAAGCTTATAGGTTCGTCCGTCGAACTTGACCGTGTGACCCGCGTTGTTACCGCCCTGATAGCGAACAACAATGTCATGCTTCTCTGTGAGGAGGTCGACGATTTTGCCTTTGGCTTCATCGCCCCACTGCAATCCAATGACCGAAGTTGCTGGCACAGGTACACTCGCCCAGTTCAAACAGGTGGATTCAAAAAGAAACCGGATATCGACCCAGGCCGACATCCGGTCAAAGCCTTTTCCATGATCGCCGGTTCAGAGAGCTTCTTCTGAGACACCAGCGACTTGCCTGGTGAGCATCATTCGAACGAATCTGTCAGGCTCGATTCGAACGGGCTCCCCAAAGCGACGCAGAATTGTATCGCCGTTCGAACGATCCCCAAACGCGAACGCCGGATTTCACCGAACTTCCCGAGCGAGGAAACATGCCGGTTGCCTTTTCCGCAAAATCCCGTGAAATCGCACCTGTTTCGCACACAGGGCGACTTGCATTGCAATCAAGAAAGGCGAGCGGTCGGGCGTCAGCCCACCGAGTTGCGCGACTGCCTGCGACTTGGACACAGACGTGGACGTCGGACGGGTGTGTGGGGTATCGGGAAGTTAACGCTTCCCTCTCGCCTTTTCTGGGAGGCGTCTGCGTTCACTGTTTGAGTGCTGCTGCTTCCAGAGTTAGCAATGGTCGCAGGGCATCGTTCCAGATGGTGTATCCCGCTTCATTCAGGTGCAGGCCGTCTTCAGCGAGCAGCTCTGGTCGAGGCATTCCGTCGGCGTTCAGCATGAGAGGCCAGATATCCAGGAACTCCGCCTTTTCATCGGCTGTGCACAGATCCTTGATCAGCCGATTGGTTTTCTGCATCGTGTCGGCCATCGCCCATCGCTTCACACTTGGCTTGATGGAGATATAGATGACCTTTTTGCAACTGGGGACCTTTGAATGAACAAGGCCGAGGAACTCTTGGAAATCATCCGCGATGGTCTCGGGCTTTTTCCCTGCTGCGACATCATTGTCACCGGCGTAGACGACAATGATCTGTGGTTCAGCCGCTGTGACGAGTCGATCAAAGTAGTCCACTGAATCACTCAGGACTGACCCACCGAATCCGTGATTGGAGACCGGTAACTTCGGGAAGCTGGTGTCCAGTTTCCACAACCGAATACTGGAGCTTCCGACAAAGACGTATCCGTTCTTTTTCGTTTGACCGCTGGTGACCTTCTTCTCGATCGCCTGGATGTCTGGTTCCCATTTTGGATTGGGAGCGTCATCTGCAAAAACTGCGTGACCTGGTCCTGCGAACAGAAACAGGGCCAGCCACGAGACACATGTGACGATGTTGGCTCGGTGAAGACTACTCAGCCCAGTTTCGCGACGTGGAAACATCTTGTCGGCATCCTGATTCAGGCGAACGCGGAGTGAATCGTACTCCACAGGTTGTTGCACAGCGATCGCACTTTATCCTGCAGCGAATGCGAATTGAATGATGGACGAGTACGGCAGTCACTTCGTCGACTTGCAAACGTCCACTTGCAAATGTCGACACTGTGTCAACGTGGCAGAATAATGGATGATTGACGGGGGGAAGGGGGAAGACGAAGATCACCACGGCGTCGCAGAGAGTGCGATTTCATGGTTACTGCTTTCGGGAGTTGGTGAATGTCTGAGCTGGGATCGAGGGTACAGCAGGCGACTCGCGATTTGCTGGGCTTGCCTGCTTCTCAGGACGGTAAGGCAGGCGAGACGCACCAATCAATTTGTCGCAGGCTGCTTCAGGCCGACTTTGATCCCGGTCTGCTCGAGATTTCTGCGATCGACAGAGTCGCGGGGCGCTCTGACAAAAACTGCGTTGCAGACCACCAGTTTGATCAAGGTCTGGCAGAGGCACTGGTCGCATCCTTCGTTCGAGATTTCTTCTTTCTTGAACCGGTTCAGCGGCGGAAAGTCTGGCAGGAACTCCGGACTCATCTGGAACATATTCCGCCCGTGGCATGGCGGTTGAATGTGCTGGAGAAAGGCCTCGACTTTGCCCCGGTTGCCCTTCGTAAGGTGAATGTTGAGGAAGGGGACAATCTTGAAACGATTGATGAGATCTCGCGGTGCTTTCTGCTTCCGCCACAGGAAGCGGCTGAGCACCTTAGAAGAAAGGTCTTTGTGCAGCAAAAGAAACGGGCGGATGGGAACGTGATCTGGGGCGACTGGCAGTCCATTGCAGAGGCTGCTCCGGGTTTGTTGCCTCTTATGTCCGTACACCGTTTGTTTGCGAATGATCCCGAGAATCTGCGACAGCCCGTGCGGGCGACTGCGTCGGCTCCACGTGTTTCATTCACAGTGACGCAGGCATCGGCAGCCTTACGGGCGAAATTGGACGGCGACACATGGACTTTTGAGAATAAGCCTGCTCAGGCATCGTCGTTCTCGGCAGTCGACGCGGTTCGCAAACTGGTCATTACTCTTTTTGTGATCATTGTAATTGCTGCCATCTACGCCGCTTCGATCCAGCGATTCGGGTCGGTACCTGCCCCAGTTCGTCCTCGGTTCTTTGTTCCCGGTCTTATCGTGAACGATGTTCGTCAAGGGCGACTTCGCGACGCTGGTCTTGGGGCGTTGCTGGCACAACGAAGATCGGGATCTGAAGTGTCGCGCCTCAACTTCGCTGTCAGTTCGGATCCTGGGCAATGACGGAGTCTGAATTCGAAGAGAACTTCCACGCGACTTCCCTTGAGCATGATCTCAACATGCTTTCGAGTCAGACGGATCGAGCAGATCTGAGAAAGATCTACGCTCGACTTCTCCGAAAATACTCACCGGAGACCCGTCCGGCAGAATTTCAGAGAATACGAGCTGTGTACGAGGCGCGGCTGAAGCAACTGCACCACGAACCTGCAGATTCGTTTGCCTGGTTCAAATCGCCGACCGCTGTGCCTGCAGGTGCGCCGTCGCCGATCCGCTCGCAGCGGCATGTCGAAGATCATTTTGCGCTGTGGTCCGAGTTTGAGGTGAACCCATCAGAATCGCAGATTGACCGCATGCGTCTGTACTGGGAGCGAAATGCGTCGGCCACAGTGGCACTCATGCTGTACTGGATGCAGAAGATGCTCCAGCCAACCGCCGAGGATGCTCATTTCCAGACGATTCTTGAAGCGATCAATCGCTTTCCGAACGACGGACGATTGTGGAAGCTCTATCGCTATGAATCAGGATTTGTTCGACGACTTACGGACTCGTTGACCCTCAGACAGATTCAGAAATCTGTCACCTCTTCGCCGACTTTGCGTCGTTGTATTCAGGTCCGGTGGCTTCTGCTTTGTGAACAGGGACGCTGGCAGCAGCTGAACGAGGAGTTTGAAGAGCTTCGAGTGGCACTGAGACAGGACGACTACACGAGTTTCGTCAGAACTCAGCTGGAGATTCTGAACTACGCACTGTTTGTTAAGCATCCATGGGCCGAACAGTTGAGCAGGTCAATTCGAGAGGAGATTTCAAAACTCGCCGTGCTGGAGCGATCATTGCGGAGTGAGTTCGACAGACTCGATCTTTTGACGATTGTCCACGATAAGGGACGCCTGACCGTGTCACCTCTGCCGCTCATAAGACTGCTGACAGAGAGACTGCATTCAGCAGCGACCGACTTCACGAATCGCCTGTTCGAGATTCTTCGCCGATACATTGATCAGCCCGATGTCTGGTTGAATGAAATCAGCCAGGTGGCGACTCTGTTTCCGGCAGCGTTCGAAGTGCTCCAGACCTACATGGAATTCGTCAGCGATGACGATGAGGCAGATTATCGGGACGACGCTGAGCTCGACAACATCATCCGCGTTCGAGTACGCGAGTTGATGGCTGGCAGTTACGAGCATGCTCGAAACGTCTTTATCACCATCTGTCGGGATGAGTGCATTAGTTTCAACCGTCTGGTCTGTTCGCTTGGGCGATACAGGCAGACAGAACCGTCGATTTTCGCTGGGCTCTCTTCGCTATCGTCCGACAGGGCTCTGCAGGTTGCGTGTCAAAGCCTCTTCGCTTTTCTTTGCAGGTCGCAGGGGAATACGGACCAGCGTCCATCAATGTCGTGATCCGTTCAACGCCACTGTCTATGCTGCAGCAAGGACGCTTTGGCTGGAGATAGGCAGCCCGTATTTCAGCATCGAGTGCTCCGTCAGAACAACGAAGAGGGGTTCGTCAACGAAGAGGGTGTATCTCAGCGAAGAGGGGTTCGTCATTCCCGCGCAGGCGGGAACCCATTTTTCAACGTTCTGGGTTCCCGTCTCCGCTGGAATGACGATTCAACCCAAGTTGTGGGTGTGACAACCCGTTAGTCTCTGAACAACCTCCGAACGATCCATTCAGTTCGCCGTCGACTTTGGATCGGTCGACTGGCCCAGTGCCAGTTTGAAAATTGCCGGCTGTCGCAGGCCCAGAGCGACCCACATCCAGACGCCAATGATGATGGGAAAGAACCAGGTGTCGCCCACTCGCAGGTGCGTCCAAAGGGCTCCGCCAAGATATGCGGAAGTTAGAATCGCACCCAAAAACGAAGTGCGTGGGATGAGGAAGAGGACCACAACCGTGATCTCGATGACGCCCACTGTCGGCAGGAGAGACGTTGGAATCTGCAGCTTGTCCATCATCTCTGCCTTGCCCGGGAAGTCGGAGAATTTTCCACCTCCACTTCCGACGATCATGAAGAGCCCTAAGAGGCTGGACATTACCCAGCCGGTGATGCTTTTTGTTTTGGATGACATGACACGTTCCTTGCCGGCGCGTTGCCGGTGTGTTGTTGGTCGAAATTCCTGTAACCGCTCTTTATACCAAACGGTGATCACTGTTCGATCCAAAGTGAATTTTGATACCGTACTTCCAGTGAACGAATGAGCTCATAGTGCGAGTTCAGCCACGAGGCAAGGACTGGGTCCACCGGCCCGTCGTTTTCATTGTTCACCAGCGCCTGCACTATCGTATTAAGACTGGACCGTTTGTGATGACGTCGAATCAGGGAGCAAACGGCAAGGGGCCTCAGGATGTCGAGAACCCCTATCGCGTTTTGTCCGTAGCCGACAGTTTGTCGGGACAATCGCAGAACACTGCTGGCCGATGGGATCGATCCTTGCAAGTGGTGGCGTTGATATTGGCAATTCTCTTTCTGCTGGTGAACATTGCTTCGGTCTATGAGATCTGGAGGTCGTACAGTGCGCCGAGTCCGTGGAATTCTGCTCGCTGGCGAAGCGGGTATTTCCGCGCGATATTCGTGACCGGCCTTGGATTACTCTCTTCGGTGTCCGCTGCATACTTGTTGCCCAAGGGCAAGTGGTCGGGACGGGTATTGTGGTGTGCCAGTATTGTTCTGCTCTTCGTTTTATTTCGTATCTAAAGCACCTGGGACTGGATGACATCGAGCCATCGGTATCCCGTCGCTGCTGAGTGAAAGACTCGCATTTCAATTGGAATCAGTCAGAATGCCCGACAGAGGGCATTCTCCCGCTTTGCAAACCCTTCGACACAGCTGTTGGTGTTGTGAAGACCCGTAAGAATGTCGCGATCCGGCACTGTTGTTTGGCATTGCAGCCTGCAGACAACGGGAAGCGAATCTGCAGTCTGCAAGTTGTTTGCGCCCACGAGTTCCACCGTTCCCGAAATGGAAGGTCCCGCCCATGTTGAAATCCACTGCATTCATTCGGAGTCTTTTGATGGTCGTTCTGACGGTGTCCGTGTCGAACTCCGGGGAAGCGCAGGACAAAGCTCCGGAAGCGAACTATGACGAGGCGAAAGTTCCAAAGTACGTGCTTCCGGAATTGCTGAAAACGAACGACGGGAAGGCAGTGACGAGTGCTGCGGATTGGACAAAGGTTCGTCGTGCAGAAGTGCTTCAGCTGGTGCAGGACAATATCTTCGGAACTCTTCCCCCAAACGACATCAAGCTGCGCACCAAAGTCCGTTCGGATGTGAAGGATGCCATCAATGGGCTTGCTCATCGTCGTGAATTGACGGTCTACTTCACGGACGATGACAAAGGTCCACAGATGGATCTGCTGGTCTATACCCCGGTTTCAGCGAAGGGCAAAGTTCCCGCGTTTCTCGGGTACAACTTCAACGGAAATCACGCCGTCGAGAAAGACCCACGGCTTCATATCACCGAATCATGGGTGCGGAATGACAAAGAGCATGGGATCGACAAGAACCTCGCAACGGAAGCGTCTCGTGGTTCCGAGTCCAGTCGATGGGCTGTCGAAAAGATCGTCTCGGCGGGTTACGGATTAATCACCATTTACTACGGAGACGTCGATCCAGACTTTGATGATGGATTCAAGAATGGGATCCACGCGATCTTCGAAAAGCCAGGTCAGCCGCGAGCTTCGAATGCCGGTGGCTCGATCAGTGCCTGGGCCTGGGGACTGAGCCGCGCTCTGGATGTGCTGGAATCCGATGCCGAGATTGATGCAAAGAAGGTGGCGGTCTTTGGCCATTCTCGCCTTGGTAAGACTTCCCTGTGGGCCGGTGCGACCGATGAACGATTTGCGATGGTGATCTCGAACAACTCCGGTTGTGGCGGAGCCGCGTTGAGCAAGCGAGAATTCGGTGAGCGAGTTGGGCGGATCAATCGTTCGTTTCCTCATTGGTTCTGTCTGAATCATCGAAAGTACAATGAGAACGAACAGGCCTTGCCGGTCGACCATCACATGCTCATCGCGCTTGCAGCGCCTCGCCCGGTCTATGTCGCGAGTGCCGTCGAAGATCAATGGGCCGACCCGAAGGGCGAATATCTCGGCTTGTATCATGCAGGCCCGGTCTTTGAGCTGTTTGGAAAGAAGCCGTTGCCGACCGACGTGATGCCTGATCTCAATCAGCCCGTGATGACCGACGTGGCGTACCACATCCGATCGGGAAAACACGACGTGACGGATTACGACTGGGAGCAGTACATCAAGTTCGCCAACAGCCATCTGCGATAAGGCGGCCCAGCGATAGACTGACGGAGAGTCTGAACACGTTGCGGAATCGGTGACGTCTTTCGGTGCAGAACATCGAACGACGGTATGGCTTCCGCGATCGAAGCTTTCAACTAAAGAGATCATGACGAACACCTCGAACAATACGCTGACTCAGTCTCAACAGCAGGCGGTGGACCATGTGGATGGACCGTTGCTGGTTCTGGCCGGGCCGGGTTCCGGGAAAACGCGGGTCATCACGTTTCGCATTGCGAACCTGCTGAAGCATGGTGTAAGGCCTGAGCAAATCCTGGCACTGACGTTCACGAACAAAGCAGCTCGCGAGATGGCGGAGCGAGTCCAGCATTTGCTTGGCGGGATCAAGGTGCGAGTCAGCACGTTCCACCGCTTCTGCTCTCGCATCTTGCGACGCTGGCCGGAGCGAGTCGGGCTGAAGGAAAACTTCACGATTCTCGATCAGTCCGATCAGACGTCTGTCGTGCGTCAGGTGATGAAGGATCTGGACCTGGATACTCAGATCCACGAACCGGGGCGAGTCCTCAGCAGGATCAGCAGGGCTCGAAACGATATGGTCACGGCGGAGCTGTTTCGAAATCAGTTCGAACAGCGTGCAGGCAGTCCTCTGGATGCTGTCGTGTATCAGGTGTTCCCGGAATACGAAAAACGCGTTCGCCAGCAGAACGCCGTCGACTTCGATGACCTGTTGCTGCACGTTGTCCATATGCTGGAAGAGGATGAGGCTCTGCGGGAAGCACTCGACGAACAGTTTCAGTACATCCTGGTGGACGAGTATCAGGACACCAACCTTGCTCAGTACCGCATCGTGCATGCGATGTCGCGGCTGTACCGAAATTTGTGCGCGACGGGTGATCCGGATCAGTCAATCTATGGCTGGCGAGGAGCGCGCCCCGCGAATATTTCGGCGTTCGAAAGAGATTTCCCCGAGCGCAAAGTGGTGACGCTCGACCAGAACTTTCGAAGTACTCAGCGAATCGTGAAGTGTGCTGACCGATTGATTTCGCACAATCGTCGTCCACATCGCGGAGAGCTGACCACAGAGAATGCCGAAGGTGATCCGGTCCGACTGCAGATTTTTGAACATGGGGAAGCAGAGGCCGATGGCGTTGCAGCCGACATCGCAGCTCAGGTTGCCAGCGGGAAACGCAAATGGAATGACTTCGCGATCTTTTACCGCGTGAATGCTCTTTCGCGACCGATCGAAACAGCTCTGTCGCGGCATCAGATTCCATACCAGGTCGCTTCGGGGTATTCGTTTTTCGAACGAGCCGAAGTGCGGGATCTGGTCGCTTATCTGCGTCTGATCGAAAATCAGTCGGATGATTCTGCGCTGGAGCGAATCATCAATCGGCCAGCGCGCGGGATTGGCAATACAACCCTGCTTCGCCTTCGCAACTTTGCCGCGAAGCACAGTATCAGCGTGTTTGATGCGGCGGCTCGCAATAAGGAAGTGACGGGCCTGTCGGCACGTGCAAAGAAAGCACTTGGCAGCTTCGTGGACTTAATCCTGAAGCTGCATGAGCAGTCAGCTCAGGGCCACGTCGCTCCGCTGATTGAACGTCTGATCTCCGAGATCGATTACCTGAGCCTCTGGCAGGAAGGCGGCGACGAGATCGACGTTGACCGAGCGGCGAACGTCTACGAACTTGTTTCTGCAGCACGACAGTATGACAGTGCGGCCGAAGAGCGAATGTCTGCAGGGACCGGGGCTGCGGATTCCGATTCCGACTCAGAATTGCCAAACACGTCCGTGATGAATTCCGGCGTGGAAGATCCGCCGTCGCTTCAGGGATTTCTGGAACTTGCGACGCTCAGCAGTGAAGCGGACAGTATTGACCCGCAAAAAGGCGCGGTGACGCTGATGACACTGCACGCATCCAAGGGGCTGGAGTTTCCCTGTGTGTACATCATCGGGCTGGAATCCGGACTGATTCCTCATGAGCGTGCTGTTCGCGATGGTGATCCCGGTTCGTTTGAAGAAGAGCGGCGGTTGCTGTTCGTTGGCATCACGCGAGCGATGGAACAGCTGGTGCTGACTCAGACGGCAGAACGGATCTTTCGGGGTGCTCGCCGGGCGACGATCTCCAGCCCGTTCGTTCCCGAGCTGAATGGAGTCGTGCAGCGAGAAGCAGGCCGGCAGACAGCTCCGGCTATCACCGAAGCAATGCTCGATCAGCGAATCGAACAGGCGCGACGGCGCTTCGAGGCCGCTCAGAGCAACCGCCAGCGTCCACTGATCATGACCGGAGCCGAGCTGGCTCGCCGCGCGCTGGAACCGGACGCGACGGATGATTCACCGGCGCCGTTCGCCTTTCAAAAGGGAATGCAGGTTCGACATCCTCGCTATGGACGAGGAACCGTGACAGAAACATCCGGAGCTTCTCACCGTGCGACGGTGACAGTTTGCTTTGAAGGCAACGGGGAAACTCATACGTTTGTCGCTTCGCGCTGTCCTTTGCAGCCGGTTGGACTCACCTGAACTGGAGATGTGGCTCGTGCGACTTGGGACCGTTCTGACACCGTTAAGCGATCACAATCTGCACCTGGCTGCTCAAAGCGGCGTCACGGATATCGTTCATCGTTATCCGGGCAGCGATCCGGCTGTCCTGCGAAATGCCGTTCAGCGGATCAATTCGTTTGGCATGCGCATTACTGTGGTGGAAGGGTACCTGCCGATCGAACGTATCAAGCTGGGAGTCGACGACGGAACGGACCTTGAGGCGATGAAGGTTCTGTTGCGGCAGATGGCCGAGAATGACATTCGCCTGCTGTGCTATAACTTCATGGCCGGCACTGACTGGTGCCGAACTCGCCTGGATGCCCCGGAACGGGGTGGTGCGAAAGTCACAGCCTTCCATCTGGCCGATGTGGAGCAAGCAGTGTTGCTGGGACATCAGCCGAAGGATGTGAATTCCGAGGAACTGGCTCGCAGTCGAACGCCGGAACAGCTCTGGAGTTATCTGGAGCGATTTCTGAATGAACTGCTGCCGGAAGCTGAAAGATGTGGAGTGACGCTGGCCATGCATCCGGATGATCCACCGCTCCAGAGTTTGCTCGGCAAGCCCCGGATCATGCACTGCGTGGAGAACTTCGAACGGCTGATGAAGCTGGTTCCAAGTTCATTGAACACGATCTGCTTTTGTCAGGGATCGTTTGCGACGATGAATGTGGACATCCCGGCAACCATTCGTCGCCTTGGGCCACACATTAGCTACGTTCATTTTCGCGATGTGAGGGGCACGCCGGAGTCATTTGCTGAGACCTGTCATGACAACGGCCCGACAGACATGGCAGCTGCCATGCGAGCCTATCGCGAGATTGGTTTCCGCGGCACGATGCGACCTGATCATGTTCCGCAGCTTGATGGTGAAGATGACGGCGAACCCGGCTATACGACGCTAGGTCGACTGTTTGCCTGGGGCTACATGCGTGGGTTGATGGATGGTTGTTGTTAGGGCAGTTCCACGTTCTTGGTTCCTCGTTCCTGGTTCCAGGTTCTTGGTTGAATGCAAACTTCTGTCCCTTCAGTCCTTTCAGTCCCTTCCCTCCACGTCCAGCCATCTAACTCTGTCCCCAGATCCAAACTGGAACCTGTTCGCCTGCCGCATAAGCGCCGTGTTCCGGCAGCAGGAGCGCCATGCCGTCTGCCAGAGTTGTCGCTTTAAGGTCCGCAGAGCCAGACCAGGGAACAGCGGTCGCGGTCAGCGTGGCACCTTCGAATCGCAATTGAACGGGGTGATAAACCGGGCGATTGCCTTTCACTTGAAATGGCTGAGTCAGCACCGCAGAAAGTTGTGGGGCAGGATCGGCTCCGATCAATTGTCGGAGAGCCGGTCGCACGAAGAGTTCAAAACAGACCAGACTGCTGACTGGGTTGCCCGGAAGACCAAACACATAGCAGGATTTGGTGTCCGTTCGTCGGACACCAAACCACACGGGCTTGCCCGGTTTCATCTCCACACCATGAAACACTCTCTGGACTCCCGCGTGGACAAGTCGTTGGGGCACCAGGTCCAGCATTCCGGCGGAGACGCCGCCTGTGAGTATCAGCACGTCGGACTCGAGGCCCTTTGCAATGGCTGCATCAAGATCGGCCGCGGTATCGCGAACCATTCCCAGCAGGTGGACCTGAGCATCACAGGTTCGAGCCTGAGCTGCCAGCATGGGCTCATTCGAGTTGCGGATCTTTCCTTCCTGCAGCGGCTGTGAATAATCCAGAAGTTCATCGCCGGTAGTCATGATGCTGACATGAGGAGTCGCCGCAGTACAAACGCTGGCGAATCCGAACTCTGCCAGGGCGGCAACCCGTTGAGGCGTCAGCCGTGTCCCCTTTGCGAGCAGCAGGTCGCCCGGCTTTGCGGCTTCTCCTGAACGCATCAGATTGGCACCCGGGCGCAGGTCTGCGGGAGCAATTTGGACTTTGGCGAGCGACTCATTGAACGTCACGCGTTCAATGGGCACGACACAGTCACAGCCCTTTGGCAACATGGCTCCTGTCATGATTCGAGTAGCGACATTGACCGTCAACGGAAGCCTGGGGACTTGTCCCGCAACAACCGTTTCGATGACATTGAGTTCAATCGGATCGGCTGAGGCTGATCCTGATTCGCGCTGGCTGGCCGACATGACGGCAAATCCGTCCATCAGCGCCTTGTCGAAGGGGGGCGACGCGTGGGGAACCAAAAGGTCGCTGCACAGCGTTCGATGCAGTGCCTCGGGCAAAGGACATTCCATTTCCCGACCGGTCTCAATGGTTGATCGGACCAGCGAAATCGCTTCTGCAACGCTAATTCCCATGTCGTTTGTCCAGCACTGTTCGATGCGGTCGTGCACTGTTGTTCGTGCAGTCGCCTTGTAAAGTTTTCTGAGGCGATGATGGCACTCGGGTGAGAAAATCACAAGAGCCGCGGTCGTCAATTCTTGACCTCGAAAGCCACATGGTCAGAATCCGCTGCATGACTCAACTACCGCGAATTCAGGCCGTCGTGTTCGATCTTGATGGCCTCATGCTGAACACGGAAGACATCTTCGAGCTTGCTGGCCAACAGCTGATGGCTCGCCGCGGCATGGAAATGACTGATGCACTGCGCCGAGGAATGCTGGGGCGACGCCCGATTGAGGCATTTACGGTATTCCGCGAGATGACAGGATTTCCGGACACCATCGAAGAGCTGATGATGGAAACTAAGTCGCTGTTTGAAGCGATCGCGGTGCACCATCTTGGGCCGATGCCTGGGCTGATCAGTTTGCTGCAACTGATTGATGCAAAGCAGTTACCGAGAGCTGTGGCGACATCTTCACCGCGAACCTATATGGAAGCACTGCTTGGACGACTGCAGTTACTCTCAGGATTTCGATTCACTCTGACGGCTGAGGATGTGACGCACGGAAAACCAAATCCGGAGATTTACCTGAAGGCTGCTGAGAAACTGAGTGTGAATCCGGAAAATATGCTGGTTCTGGAAGACAGCGAAACGGGAACTCGTGCGGCGGCAGAGGCAGGGGCGTTTGTCGTGTCGGTTCCGAATCGTCATACCGACTGGGGTGATTTCACGAGAAGCAGCATGCGAGTCACCAGCCTGGAAGATCCTGCTCTTCGAAGGCTGATCCAGGATCAGTCGTGAGTTAACGCCGGAAGGAATACAGTCAAAAACAAAACCGTCCTGACACAGTGAATGCCAGGACGGTCGGTTGTAAGACGCATTGGTGCGGTGCAGCCTGTGCCGCGATCGAGTTACTCTTTGGCAGAATCCGTCTTTGTCGATTCCGCTTTTGCTGGCTTGTCGGCCTTCTCGGCCTTAGCCGCTGCCTTTTCAGAATCCTTGTCAGCGGCTTCTTTTTTAGCAGGCTGCTCTTTCTTCGCAGACGCTTCGCGAGCTTCCGTCTTCTTTTCAGCCTTTGCTTCCTTCGTTTCCTTGCTGTCCGCTTTATCCGTGGCCTTCTCGGTGGCCTTTTCTGACTTCGCCGACTTCTTTTCTGCCTTGTCAGACTTTGTCACGGCTTTGACAGTAAGGTCGATGGAGTCAATCGTGATCAGGGCCTGAGAGTCTGCTGTAGGCTGTCGATCGACAATCAGCACGACAGTGACCTGAAGTGGCTGACCTTCGGCAATCTTCACTGGAACACGGGCGTAGAAATCGTCGCTACCCTTTGGCTGAGCACTGACGGTGAAACCAGCGGCAGTCGCCTTTTCAGTTGCCGATTTGCGGACTGGATCAGCTTCTTCAATCGCCTTTTCGGACTCAATCGCCTTCTGGAGATCGACGGCTGTTGTTTCTCCTCCGGCCATCACAATCAGTGCGGCACTGCCGTTTGCGACCGTGGAAACAAAGCCACGAAGGTCCAGGTTCACAGAGACATCGGACTTCGCTTCGATCACGTTGCCGAACGTCAGTGTCCGAGTCTTTGCTTCAACCACTTGTCCGCGTCCGGTTTCCGTCGCCAGTACAAAGTTGTCGAACAGCATGGTTGTGGCAGCCCGGTCCTCACTGGTCGCCGTGACGAATCGGATTGCATCGGACGGGTAGGTCTTTCCAAACTTCGGAGCCTCCGCATCGTCGGCCATCAGCGGAGAACCGGCGACGGCAAACAGAGAGAGGGTTGACATCCAAAGAGTCGCCAGACCAGTTGTAGAACTTCTTCGCAGCATTGAACGCTCCTTTGGGAAACTGAACACGAACAGGTCTTATTGGCGAAAACACCAGAGCCTCCGCCAAACAATGTCCCGGACGCCGAAGGAATGTGCAAGCCTGAGTCACCGACGTTTAGAAGGTGCCTGGAACTTGCCCCTTTGGCGTTCGAAGTGAAAAGATGGCTCCTGCTCCACTTCTCGAGTGAAACATGGTGTCAGGCAGGTTCGGGAACGAAAACAGGAGCCATCTACAACCACATGTAAGGCGGTATAAGATGACGCATTAGTAAATTCAACTGTCGAGTCAGTTTTTGTTTTTGCTTTTGAGCAAATGGCGTTGGGATCCAGCCCGTGCCTTTTTTCCACTTCGGATCGAAATGACACTGCGGATCACTCAGCGCTCATCCACCATGCACGTCCTCGGGGACGCAGAGGCACGCGATCATGTCCAGAATCTCCCTGATAAACCTCACAGATCTTCCTCCGGGTCAATCTGCGGAAGTTGTCGCGGAAGGGAAGATCTTTGCTGTGTTCAACGTGGACGGTACGGTCCATGTGCTTGACGGCATTTGCCCTCACGCCGGCGGGCCACTCGGGAAAGGAAGTCTGCGCGGCGATGTGGTGACGTGTCCATGGCACGGCTGGCAGTTTCAGGTCTCCAGCGGCCAACACTGTTTGAATGCACGCATCTGCCAGACACGGTATGAAGCCGTGGTGGAAGACGGCCGCGTCATGATTGAGGTGTGAGGCAACGGCACTGAAGGCTCGGCTCCCCCGAGCTTGCTGGCGCTCGCTCCGGTACTTGCAGACTGTTGATTTCGTGAGCCGCAAAGCGCTAGCTGCGGGTGAATCGCTCTACAATGTCCGGATAGCACAGGCGCAGCCTGTGTCGCGCAGCGGCCGGAAGCCTGCGTGAAAGCGAGGTGGTTTCAGTGCACCTGGACTCGGCAATGCCTGAAGAGTAGGACACGCTCGGCTAGCGCCTCAGGCTCAGTTGAAGTGACCAATGTCAACGGCGTCTTTGGGCTGAGATCGTCAGTCGGCCGCCTTGGTGGATCCACGCCAGGATATGAGCGGCCGGGGCGAGCAGCAGTTGCAGCATCAGTTTTGGTCGCCCGGGATAGTCTCGAAGCCAGCATCCGAGGCGACTGCTGGGCCAGCGCGTCAAAATGCTGAGCCCCAGACTGCCAATGATATAGGAGACGTTGCGCTGGTACGTGATGCGAATATCAACGTAGCCACATTCCGAGAGCAGTTGTCGGATCGATGCTGGCGTAAAGTGATGAAGGTGGCGCGGCGGTTCCCATGCGTACCAGCGGCTTCTGAAGACTCTTGGTTCCCAGCAGCCCGCGTTTGGAATACTAAAGAACAGAACACCGCCTGGCTTCAAAAGCTGATGAATCTGCGTCAGAACATGTCGAGGATCCGGCACGTGTTCCAGCACCATCCAGGCGGCTGCAAACTCGAACGATGCTGGTTCCTGAGTGCATGAGTCCAGAGTTCCGCAGCACACGTTGAAGCCCGCTGCTTTCGCCATGGCCGCAGCGGCTTCTCCTGGCTCAACGCCGCTCACCGTCCAGCCATCCTCCTGAAGACGCTGAAGATACAGCCCAGTCGCGCAGCCGAGTTCCAGGGCTTTGAGCGGTGCTGGGCCGCTCTGACACTGTGTCCGCAGCTGGTCTTTCTCCGGAAGTGGCTGACTTCGATCATTCAGCAGTCCGAAGTATAGACTGCGAATGCCCGGAATATGTCGCAGCGGCAGGACTCGCAGATACCAAGGTCGATCTGGTTTTGTTGCGGCAGGGGCGGACCGGTCGGATATAGTCTCAGCGTGTTCAGTCGGCGGCGTTGTGTTTGTAACGGCCGTTTGATGAGGACCATAATCCTTCGGGTAACAGTCCCCCATGCAATCGATCATCGGGCGAGGATTCATGAAGCGGTGTTTGCACTGAGCACATCGCTCGATCGTGAAGCTGCCAGGAATCCCACAGAGTAGATCGTCCGTTGTGACTTCGACCGTCGTGTCCGCGCAGCCGAAGAGCGGGCAGGCAATGCGTTCCATGCGAAGGCCGGAGGGATGCCGAGTCAGCAAAGTTTGATCGTCAGGCATGTCACATGACACAGAGAACGAACCAGATTCGCATCGCGTCAGCGTGGCAGTCTTTCCGGGATGATCCCGGGAAGTGCTGTTGTCAGGCTTGGTCCTTCAAACCCTCGCAACACAGCGCCTGTCCACGAAGGCGTTGCGACACTATCGGGTGAAGAAGACTCCGTGTCAAAGTCGAGTTCCGCAAACAGCAACTGACATTCCGGGATCTGTTCATCCGCCAGTGCGACCGGCTGCCCAAGAGTCTTGTCGACGTACACAACAGGCTCCGTCGACGGCGGAAGGATCACCGGATTTCCGGACGATTCTGCCAGAAACCGAATGTCCATCGCACTGCCTGTCCATTCCTGTCCCGGATGTACTCGGACGACCGACATCCGCGGCTGCAATACCGAATCACGTCCCGTCATCGTCAGCTGCAGTTTGGAAGGGCCATCGGCGTGAACGACAACATCGGCCAGGCTGAAACCGAATCGCTGGGTCACGTTCTGAATCTGAAATTGCCAGATCGGCTGATCCTGAGCAGCAAACTCGCACAACAATCCGCTTCCTCGGTTGCTAAGCAGAACGTTGTTGAGCTCAAGTCGTTCAGGAGGATGATTCAATGAGAGCCCGTAGCCTCCGCCGGAAAAGACACAGTCCTGCAACACAACGACGCCGGCGGTTCCTTTCTTTTGAAACCAGGCGACACCGACAAAGCTGTCGATATCTGATGGCGACTGAATCTCCGTCGAGTGAATTGAGAGCGAGCCGCATTGAATGGCGACGAGCTGACGAGGAGTGGGCGTTGCCGTTGAGGATTCTGAGGTTGACGGTTCTTCAGTCTCGCTACCAGCGGGTTCGTTCTCCCGAAGGACTCGCAGTCCGCTCAGTTCCACCACAGGAGCATTCAGAATCCACTGCTTGCCGGGGGGAACAATCACCGTGGCAACATTGGTCTGTGTGGTCGTTTCGTCCGTGAAAGGTGAAGCAATGATTTTGAGCGTCGTTGCGGCATCGATTCGGCTGGCGATGTAAGTCACGCCTGTCTGAAGATGAACCGTGCCTTCCGCATCGGGACTCGGCAGAGGCTGCGGTCCCTGCAATGCCGGCGCGACAGACGTTGTGTTCGCGGCGGTGTCCGGTGCTGATGCGGAATCCGCCCATGGCTGAAATCGCAACGGAAGCGGAACCATGTTCGGCCTGACCAGGACGATGGTCATCGCCGCGAGCAGAAGACATGCAGACATTGGCCAGAGAACACTCTTCTGTTTTCGAACAACCGTCAGTCTTGGCTCACGGCGCAGCGTGACGTCGGGCATCTCCGCGGCCAGACGACGGCAGCGAGTTCTGCGTTCGCCCGATTCGGCTTTCCATGCTTTTGCGATCTCCGCGGCCGTTGCGGGACGCAGCTCGGGAGTGCGGCGAGTCATCGACTGAATCAGGCGAGCCATCCAGTCGGGACAGTCAGGAACGAATGTCCGAACATCGACCACATCCTGTTCTCGCAGCCTCATCATGCGAGCAACCGGATCGGCATTCAGGACGACAGGACGGCTGGTCAGCAAATTCCACAGCAAACAACCCAGAGCATAGATCTCACTTCGCATATCGGCCGGACGCCCGGTTCCGAACAGTTCTGGCGCGAGTCCTTCGCATTGGCGAAGTGTCAGATCACTGCGGAGTGCGGCATGAGGTGATTCGAGTCGTCTTGCAAAAGGATCGACGAGCGACACCTGACCGTTCGGACTGAGTATCACGTTCGATGAAACGATATCGCCGTGAATCAGTCGAACGCCTTCGTACCAGACCAGCGCTTCCAGAAGTTCTCGCCCAATCTCCGCGACGACAGGCCAGGGAAGTCGCCCGCCGCGAATCAGCAGTTCGTGCAAAGTCCATCCGGGAACGTATGGTGCGATCAGTGCCGGTGTTCCATCAGAAAGCGTCGCGACATCGGAAGGAAGGAGCACGGCGTGAGGTTTGCTGCCCTTCTGTCGGTCCAGGAGTGCTCTCAGTTCGCTGGCTCTGGCGGACATCGTTTCCGGAGCAGACGGTGTCCCGAACCGCAGCGATCGCAGGACGACGAATTTCTTCTGCTGACGATGAAACGCGAGGTGTGTTGCTGATCCGAGTTTCGTGTGGCGAAGACACGGACCAACAGTCAACGGCTCTTCGGGATGATCAAGCAGCTGGTCGGCCTGCCATGGTGTCAGGATCTGCAGCTGAACCATGGCATCAAGCCACACGCTGTCAAAGTCGGGCAGGTCCTGAGCGAGATTGCGAACGAACGGAGCACAGGCTTCCAGTTCCGCCCGCGTGCCAAATCCCTCCGCCTGCAATCGGCGCAGAAGAGATTCTGACGGCATTCGCTTCCCTGCGATTTTCATGAGTCCCATCCGTGAGTGGTCGTATCCAGCGGCAGCGGAATGGTGACAGAAATACAGCGAAATTTGAAGGCCGGTTCTCTGTCGGATCTAATGGCAAGGAACCTGCGAACCGTGCACCAAAGAACTGCCGATTCAGCGTAATTCCGCTGGCTATTCTGAGATCCTGAACGCGTGAATCACAGGCAGCACGTCCCATTCATTGTCAGACGTTTTCGCCGCATCCACTTGTGCCACGTACAGAATGTTGCGTTCGCGGTCATACGCCACGCCGCCGGTGTACTGGTGGCAGGTGTCAAAGAAGTACTGCTTGACTCCGCCGCCCGGTGATGTGCCACCCCAGCGCAGCCATGGCCGCAAGCCCATCGCGGGAAGCTTGCCGTTCGCCGCATGAATCAGGCTGGCGGGTGAGTAGAACGCGATCTCAACTTCATACGGAGCACCGTGGTAACCTTTGTCTTCGCTGCAGTCACCGGGACGAGGCTCGCCGTAATAAAATTCGCCAAGCGACTTTCGTCCCACGACGATCACAGCCTGCTTGTTTCCCAGTGTCAGCCATGCCGCGCCAGACCAGCGATCGGCCGGATGATGTCGCTCGAGCGGATCGTTCATCGAGTACCAGGCCAGAGGAGTTGCTGACAGTGATCGATTCGGAAGGTACCCGGCTTCAGGCGGTGCATACGAATACAGCGCGGGGCCCTGGCTGGACGCCTGCAGCCCGGTGCTGATCTGCAGCCCCGACATCAGGCTGTGGCCGCCGAACCAGTGACGTTCTGATTCCGGAATCTCCAGAACGTAGCCAGCGTTCTTGTAGGAGTTCCATTCGGGTGAACTGGAACCGAGCGGTCCCAGATGCCACAGGCCTTCAGCGATGGACGACTGAAGCTGAAGACCAGATCGTCCATGCGACGGATAGTCCAGGTTCTCGACGTTGTAGAACTTGTAGGTCGTCCAGTGCAGCTGATTGTTCGACACACACATGCCGCCGATCATGAAAGGTTCGGACGAACCCGCGGTCATTTGTCCCAGAATCCCGTCGGAGACATCCTGAAAATCCTGCACCACCTTCGCAACGGGAAGATGATCTGCGTGGCGAATCGCCAGGTTGACTGGTTCCGGAATCGAAATCTCCGCGACCATCTGCTGGCTTGCATGCCCCACGATGTAAAGCGATCCGGGATAGCCGTCGTCGGTTCCGGATGCGTCGCCATCAGGCCGATAAGCCAGTGCCCAACCGCCATAGGCAAACGACGTTTCGCGGGCCTGATGATGCGGAGGTCGAAACGCGCCGAGATAAGTGAAGTTGCCAGGCGTGATCATCGTGTCATGTAGTGGTGCCTCATGGCGAGTGATTGGCTTTCGGAAGATCTGCGGAACCGGTTTCTCTGCAGTCACTTCTGAATCGACAATTTCTTCCGCGATGGCTTCGTCGACAGTTTCCGTCGCCTCTGCATCGGATTGTTGGCCGACAGGTTGCTCCGGCACTGGTGTTTTGACGGCGGCTGGTGGTTCCGGCGTGACGTCCGCCCCTTCGCTGGCCGAGAACCGTGCGATGGCTTCCTGGCTGCTGTCTTTCGTCGAAGCCAGCGCGTGCGACATTTCGCTGGAGAACTTCCAGGTCGCGGCAATCGCCAGTGCACACATGCCAAGGTAGATGAATTTCATGTCGATGATCCAAGCTCGTGTCCGAACATCCGCCCCCACCGGGTTCATCCCGGTGGTCCACGGTTTTTGCTCTACCACGGTTTCGATGAACACGCGGCTGTAGTGCAGAAGCCTGTTTCCACCGGGATGAACCCGGTGGGGAAGAGGAGGGGCGTTAGTTCATGATCAATGATTCAGAATCAGAGTGTTCGTCAATCTTGTCGCGCCAGTCGCGTGCCTGTGTCATCGGTTCGGCAACAGCCACAGCTACGGCCGCAGCCGGTGCAGGTCCGGTGTAGAACTCAGCAGACTCACGGGTTGAGCCAGCGTTCAGATACGACGGTGTCCATTCGCGGTACACCGGAGCATTCATCGGCTGCCACTCAGGCTCGACGACTGCGGCTGCCGCTGCTTTTTGCGGAGCAACGGTGGTCGCGACGGCCGTCTCGACGCCAGTCCATTCGATGTTCTGGTCCTTGTCGAGCAGTCCTGCTTCGAACAGTTGGCCGTACATCGATCGTCCCTGGACAACCAGCGTTCCGGCACCCAGAAGAGCCACGTAGTAAGGAATCTCCAAAGCTTCCAGCGAGACGAACTGGGCTGCGACCATGAAGCCAACAAGTGCCGCGACCGTCATCCGCGCAGAGTCGGCGAACCAGGGATCTTCCGAGCCTCGCAGTCGCTTCAGCAGGAGCCAGCAGCGCCAGATACAGACCACGTAGAAGCCCATGAACATCATGATTCCAGGGATGCCAAGTTCCACGGCTGTCTGAACCCAGAGACTGTGAGCTTCTTTGCCTTTGGGCCAGCCGAACTCATGAGAATGCAGAGGCCAGTGGTCCGGCCCGCAACCCAGAATCGGATTTCGCATCAGCAGGATGCCGCAGTGTTTCCAAAGATCCAGTCGGCTTTGGGCCGAGGCTTCGCGAACACCATTCTTCTTTTCAAACGTCTCGAAGAAACGATCGCGCACCTGAGGTCCGGCGAGAATCAGAGCCATGATCAAACCGGCTCCGAAGATCGAATAGTGAACGAGCGACTTCTTGATGATGAAGAACGAGATGACAGCGAAGATCACCGTGGCCAGCATCGCTCCGCGGGAGAAGGAGAACAGAATGGCGTGTCCCATGAAGGCGGCACAGCCAGCCAGCACGATCTTCTTCCAGTAAGCCTCTTCATTCAGAAACAGGAAGAAGGCCACTCCAAGTGCAGTGACGAGTCCGATGGCTGCGGAGTTGTTGTCGACGCCGCCGAAGCCGATGTGCCAGAGATAGTTGTAGCCGCTGAAGTACCACATGTTCATTTCGAACGCGACGTAGCCTTCGCAGATGACAATCGTCCACGCCAGACTTCGAAGGTCACGCACGTTTTGAACGGTAGTGATGCCAACCAGAAACGGCAAAAGAATCTTGGCCTGTTGTTCGACGTAGTACCAGGCGTGCTGAGGACTATCGGCCTGAAGCGCGAGAAAGACGGACCAGACCCAGGAGCCCGTGAACAGCAGCACGATGCCTCGCGCCGGTCCCAGCTTCCAGTTGCCGCAGCAACGAACGACCCAGTTCAGAAGCATCGCCCCGGCGACGATCAGACTGAAGCGTCCGCCCTGAATGTGACTGCTCCACAGCGAATCAGGACGAAGGATCGCGAGTGCGACATACGCAAGGAATCCGTAGTATGGTCGAATAAACGACCCACTGACTCCCAGCAGTGTCAGGATCCACGTAAAGATAAGGCCCTTCATGTCGCGACCTGCCTTTCTGGTTCCACGGCCGCCTGATCGGAGGCGAGGAACTCTTCCAGTGGCATCAGACACTGGTTCCATGAATGATGCAGCTGCACGAACGCAGCGGCGGCCATGCCGATTTCCTGCTGCAGTGCGGTATCTTCAAACAAACGACTGATCTGCCGGACCCACTCGTTAACTTGATCGGCTTTCAGCAGGTGTAGTCCCGGTTCCGCCTGCAGTCCTTTGAGCGGTGCTGGTGAGCAGACGACCGGACGTCCGGCCGCCATCGCTTCAAGGACTTTGTTCTGAACACCGCGAGCAATGTGCAGTGGCACGACAACGCAGGATGAACTATGCAGCCACGATCTCACGTCGGGAACAGATCCCGTCACATGAATACCGGGGCGTTGCCCCAGGGCCATCACTTCTTCAGTCGGTGATTTTCCAACGATGCGGAACTGAGCATCCGGGTAGCGTTCTCGAAGAACTGGCCAGACGTTGTCAGCAAACCAGAGGACGGCATCAGCGTTCGGCTTGTAGTTCATGACTCCAACGAATGTGCAGGACCTTGGCACAATCGGAGTGAGCGGACAACCCGCGAAATGGACGGCGTCAACACCGTTCCCAATCGCCTCGATCTTGTCTGTTGGGCAGAATGACCGAAATAGCTCACGCTCGGCATCACTCACGACGAGCAGACGGTTGCACGATCGAGCCAGTTGTTTTTCCAGCGACCGAAGCTGCCAGGCTTCTGTGCGGTACACAAGATTCATCGGGAACCGGGCGGCTCGCGAATAGTCCTGCCACTTCTGGCTGTCCACGTCGATCAGGTCAACCCACCGACGCGCGCCGGGGTTGACGAATGGTTCGAACAGATATTGAGCAACGCCGGACGATGACGCGATGACGGCGTCCCAGGTCTGCTCATAGCGCCACTTCATCAGGATCTGTTCCAGTTCGGCGCTGTGAAACAATCCCGCAGTGATGGAACGACCTGTCATCATCGACAGCAGGCCTCGAACATATCGGCCTTTGCCGCTGTGAGGAACAACTGCGAGTCGTGCAGAGACGCGAGTCAGCTCGGCAAGCTGTTGTTGGCTGACAGGTTCATCCGCAAGACAGGCAAGATCCACATCCGCTCGCGCAGCAAGGAACTTCAGCACATTCCACGTGCGGATTCGGTCGCCTCGGTCCGGCGGAAAGGGAACTCGATGCGTCACATAAAGGACTCGGGGTCGAGTTCCGGAGCGTCGTTCCATGATCATCTCAGTCGATCCTCCCTGCAACCGCTTTCAATGACGGATCGCTGAGGCTGGATTGACTGTTGCCTTCCGCGGGACTCGCCTTGCTCAGGTTTGTTCTCAGCCCGGGAGTCAGTGCTTCGTGCTGCAACAACACTTCGCTCATCGTGCCAAGCTTGAAGGACGTCAAGAGTCGTCCAAGCTTTGGAGCCATCGTTGACAGATTCTGGTAGTGTCGGAACCTGGATTTTAGAGACGCCTTGATGCGAGGCTGGTCGGTATCGACTTCCCAGGGATGCAGGTAGACATTCAATGGTCGGCCTTCGAGACGAATCTGGTGAAGCAGGTGCTGAGTCATGAACCATGGGAACAGTCGAAGGTAGCCACCACCGCCCACAGGAACCGTCATTCCTGCAACGCTGCATGTCATACCAGGAAACTCCAGGATTGGTCCCGACGGAGTGCTCAGTTCATGCGGGACTCGTGCTGAGCCCGGAATGCCATAACGGTCATGGCGAATCGGATAGATGCTGGAATCCAGTTCGAATCCTTCCTGAACCAGAATATCGAGCGCCCAGAGTGACTGCTGAGTAATCGAAAAGCTTGGAGCCCGATACAGACGAACGGGTTCCCCTGTGATGGCCTGAAGAGTGTCGCGTGCCTTCACAAGGTCTTCGCGAAAACGTCGCGGACCGAGTTCATAAACCAGTTGATGCCAGTAGCTATGACATCCGATCTCGTGACCTGCAGACTGAATTTCGCGGACAAGTCCTGGGTATCGTTCCGCAACCCAGCCCAGAATGAAGAAGGTTCCGCGGGTCGAATAGCGTGCCGCAAGTTCCAGAATCTGGCGAGTACTCTTTTCGACTCGGCATTCATACTGATCCCAGTCGTCCGGACGAATGACTGATGCAAAGGCCGACACGTGGAAATAGTCTTCCACATCGACCGTAAAAGCGCCATCCAGTTGAGCAGCCGTTGGGTTCATGGTTCGATCAGGGTGTGTGAATCAGTGACAGGGGCAGTACGTGGAAAGAGCGATGTTCCTTCGAAGCTGCGACTGGCCTCTTCGTACGAACATCGCTCGCTGTGTTGTGTGCCTGGATCAGACCTGAGACATTCGCACGACTTCCTGCTGGTAGCCGTAAGTCTCACGCTGGAAGTCGGAATCCGCTCCCACCATGATGGCTCCCAGAAGTGGCACATGCAGACTTCGCAGTGAATCACGCGCCTGAATCACGTATGGGACTCGACTGTAGTCTTTGCGAGTCGACAGCATCACGATGTCGGCGTTTTGTGCCAGCATCGAAGGTTCCGCAACGAACAGCATCGGACTTGTGTCGATGATGACAAAGTCGAAGTGAGACTTCAGCTGCTGAATCAGAGCACGTCCGCCGTCAACGGCCAGCAGCTGCAGCGTTCGCTGATCCACCTGACCAGCTCCGATGAATGTCAGACCCGGTGCCTGTGTCTGCTGACGAATATCGTCAAGCGTTGCTTCGCCACGGATGAAATCGCTCAGGCCCGGTCCCTGTCGGCCATCCACCATCAAGTGCGCGGAAGGTCGTCGCAGGTCGCAGTCCACCAGAGCGACTCGTTTGCCGGTTCGAGCCAGGCTGGCAGCCAGCTGACAGGAAACAGTCGTCTTGCCTTCGTTCGCCGATGCACTCGTGACCAGAATCGATGCAGGACGAGACGGATCAATATGTCGCATCAGGAAGGTACGAACCACGTCCATCGATTCTGTCACAGCGCGATTCCATTCGTCGTAATCGACTTTGCCCGCGAAGATGCCGAGACCCAGCAGACCGCCTTTGTCCGGTGATGGAATCGTTCCGACCAGTCGAAGACCAACTTCACCGGAGACGTCTGTTGCCGAACCGACTCGGTAGGAGAACCATTCAAACAGAGTGAAGCCGCAGACAATGAATCCAAAGGTCGCCAGTCCGCCCACGAGAGCAAACTGAACCTTCTTCTTCATCTGTGGTTCTTCCGGAATGTTGGCTTCCTGAACCGTTGAGATTCGGTCGGGAGCATTCAGTTCCACCTGACGCTGGTTCCTCTGATCCAGCAGAGTGTCTCGCAGCTTGATGTCCGCTTCGATCTTGCGTTTTTCGGATTCAAGTTCGATCGTGCGAGCGTTGAATTCCGCAAGTCGCTGTTTCTGAAGTTCGATTTCGGCCGACAGTTGTTCCTGAGTTCGCTTGAGTGCGTCGAGGCGAGACAGCGGAGTCGCGCCCGGAACGGCTGGATTGCCACCATTGACCAGAATCGATAACTGCTGTTCCTGCTTCTTCAGAGCCAGCAAATCCGGGTGATTTGGGTTGCGAATCTGAGATTCGAATTGAGAGATTTTCAGGCGAATCATCAGCAGTTCTCGCTGCATGGCTTCCGCCGGATTTGCTCCGGCTGCAGGTGCGGCTGGTGCGACCAGTCCAAGCAGTCCGTCGGCATTGGCCTGATTTGGCTGCATGCCCAGCTGCTGCAGAGAAGCACGAGCTGCTTCCTGATAGCGAACCTGAGTATTCACTTCGCGAAGACGACCGGCGAGGTCATCGAGTTCGTCCTGAATCAGGTTCTGCTGAATGATGGCGGTCTTTGGGTCACCGGTGCCCAGGTTTTCAGCCAGCTTATCGATGCGTGCCTGAGCGGCTTCGACCTTGCGATTGACTTCATCAAACTGGTTTTCAAGACGACGAAGTTCTTCGATCTTCTCGTTCTTCGTCATGTAGACGGTTTGGTCGAGGTATGAGTCTTTGATCGCATTCAGGATCAAAGCGAGGTCACGTGGATACTGACCTTCCATGCTGATTCGCATGAACTGAGGACTGATGTTCTCATCATCCTTCAGCTTCGTCATCAGCCATTCAACCGGGTAAGTGACGCTCTTCAGTGTCGGACATTCTGCAACCTGCGGATTGCGAAGAGCAGCCGTCAGAACCTGGCGGCTCATAAAGTAATTCACCTGCGACTTGCGATACGCGAGGTAATCATGGTCCTGCTGAACTTCCTGGAAGACCAGGCGAGGATCTCGCTCTTCGATCTTCATGATGACTGACGTTTCGAACTGAGCAGGAATCAGTTCCCACAACGCGGCTGTCACCAGCAGAGCAGCGGGGATACCAATGGCCAAAGCAGGAATCCAGCGGCGACGAAGTGCGGTCAAAATTCCCATGGCCGTCAGTTCACGGCCAAGTGGTGCCGAAGTCGTCTTGATCGGCGCGCCGTCGGGACGACTGCTGATGCGAGGACTTGCTGCGGGAACAGATCGTGGATCCTGAGTCTGAACTGTCATTCCTATCTCCGGCGTCATCTTCAAGTGGCTCACAGGCCAATAACGTCTGACTCTCAAGCCTCAAATCACCACGCAATGAGAACAGTCTCGGCGCGAAGGCAATGACCTGAGGCCTGCCGGAACCCTACTTCACAAAGTCAACACAGGCGGTTCGAAGACTCAACAATTGACGCAGTCGTTCGACATTGACTGTTCCATAAAGTCATCGAATTCAGTTTTGTCAGTTGGTGAGGGATGTTGCTACTCCGAAACAGGACGGTTCCCGGTCAGCTTGTGACGGTCATTCTGGTTGGAGCGTTTTCAGCAAAATTCAATGAATTGTTCAAATCTCCGTTGTCCAGTGGCGATACTGCATTACAGTAGTAATACACTTATGCAAAAGCCATCACTCACATTTTCAGTGCACCCGTCGTCCGGCGTACCGATCTACCGCCAGTTGATCGATCAGGTGGAAGCCATGATCGCTGGAGGCCGGCTGGTACCGGGCGACACGCTGCCCAGTGTTCGCGACATGGCCTCGGAACTCGGCATCAACATGATGACGGTTTCAAAGGCCTGGGCGAAGCTGGAAATGACTGGTCTGCTGGAACGCTCCCGCGGCAAAGGGATGGTCGTTGCAGTTCCGCGAAACGAAGGATCGACGATTGAGCGTCAGGCCCAGTTGAAACCTCTGACCGACCAGGCGGTGGTTCGAGGCCTGCAGCTGGGGCTCACAGATTCACAGATTCAGGAAGTCTTTACGTCTTCACTTCAGGAACATCGTCATGACTGAGTTCGCCATTGATGTCAGCCATCTGCGAAAGCAATTTGGAAGAAAGGTCGTTCTCAACGATGTCACCCTGAAGATTCCTCGTGGCCAGATCACGGGCCTTCTGGGTCTCAACGGCGCCGGCAAGAGTACTCTGATTAAGTGCCTGCTGGGGCTGCTGCGCCCAACATCAGGAAGCGTCACAGTGCTGGGCAAAGACGCATGGGACCTGGAAGATCAGCAGAAGATGCGACTGGGTTACGTGCCGCAGGAAGTCAGTCTGTATCCGTGGATGACGGTTCGACAAATCGTGAACTATGTCTCCGCATTCTATACAAACTGGGACAATGCCTGGTCAGACGAACTCTTGCGGCGCTGGGAGCTTCCATTGTCCGATCGCTTCGGGCCTCTGTCTGTTGGCCAAAAGCAAAAGCTTGCTCTGGTGCTCGCGCTGGGGCATCGACCAGAGCTGCTGATTCTTGACGAACCGGTTGCCAGTCTTGACCCGGTCGCCCGACGCTGGTTTCTCGAGTCCATCCTGGAGATGGCTTCTGACGAACGACACACCGTCTTGTTTTCGACACACATTACATCGGACCTCGAACGAGTTGCTTCGCATGTGGCTCTGATGAAAGAAGGCGTCATTCTGTTCCACGATGAACTGGATACTCTGAAGGATCAGGTAAAACGACTGAGGCTTGAAACAGCGTCAGACCTCCCGCAGTCATTCTCCGTCCAGGGGGCACTTCGAACGGAAGTCCACGGACGCAACGCCATCGTCACGGTTCCGTCTGCCAGCACAGCGCTGGTTGATGAACTTCAGGACCGCTGGTCCGCTCAAATCGCAGTCGAAGACCTGAACCTCGAAGAGATCTTCCTCGAAATGCACGCCCAACCGACGTCGCACTCCAACTGATTCGATTCCAGCCCCGCCAGCCCTGCACCTTTCAAAAACATCCCCTTCCAAACCGAAGGTTTGGGAGGGGTCGAACAAGCGTCAGCGAGTTCGGGGGAGGGCCCTCGTTCCGCACATTCTCAAGGCAAAACTGCCATGCGATACTGGTCCGTCTTCAAAGCCATGATGACTCGCCCCTGGGTCTGGCTGATGCTGTGCATCGGGAGTTTTCAGGGAATCCTGCTCACGAATGCTGTGCTGAATCCGCAGCTGAATCGATTTGCCGAGTGCAGTCCAGCGGCCTCCATGCCGGAGACCACGATCGACAGCATTCAGGCCTGGACTCCCCTGATGCTGAACGATCAGTTGAGCACGATTGCTGGCTTCAACACGACGAACATTCCAGACAACATTCTGTTTCCACGGGGCGTCCCCTCAGGCTCTTCTCAGTCGGAAGCTCTGAACGTACTCCAGCAGATGCCCGATCTGGAAGGACTCATTCTTCGTCCCGGGACGGTCTTGTCTTCCACGAACATTGATGACCTGAACAGGCTGCCAAAACTGCGTTCATTAACGCTGGTAGCAAATTCACTGGCCGACAGGAATGACGCAGAGCGTTTGTTGAGATTGCCTCACCTGGAAGAACTTTACGCACAGGGACTTTCCGGTACGTCCAGCGGTTCGATTCCGAAGATGTCTCGATTGAAGGTGCTGTCGGCTGATGTCTCCACGTTTCAGGTCGACTGGTTGTCGACGCTCGGGACACAGTGCCCGCAACTCGAGACACTGATTCTGCGAACCTATGCCGATTTCGAGCCGTCACAAAAACAGATTGCCGCACTTGAGGAGCACCCCTCACTCAAAGCAATCTATCTGGCCAGTTTCGATTCGCCATCGACCGAGCGGCAGCTGGACTCACTGCGTGCCAGCCTTCCCGGGCTGACGATTCAGCGAGGCGTCTACTGGACTCGTCGTATTCATGTGTGCGGTTTTCTTGCACTGGTCTGCATGTTCTTCCCGCTCGTATTCTGGGTGCAGTCATCGCTCATGATGTCTCTGCCGCACGCGATGCTGATGCCGCGGTATCGCACGCCTCACCTGTTCTGGCCAGTTCTTGTCGTCACAATCATGATCGTTCTCTACGTCGGGGTTGCGACTTACTATGGTGTCAATCCTGTGTCCGCGATCCTGATTGGGCTGCTGGCAACAACAAGTGCGGCGAATGGTGTACCGGGATACGATCTCACAGAGGTACGTCGACAGATCACTCGCTGGATGCAGAAATTCGATGTTGTTATCACCCTCGGCATCATTGGCCTGTTTGTCCTGTCCCCCTCCAGTGCCGAGGGATTCCTCATGGGCGATCATCGGTCGATTCTTTCCGTTGTTCTCGGTTTGAGCATCCTGAGTTTTGCCTGGAAGCTCATTCGAGTTTCCTCTCTCAGTCGAATCGTTGCTGAATCCGGAATCGGCGGCATCCCCGGGCTCGAGATGACCAATACGAATACGTTTGGTCAAAACCTCAAGCCAGCGAACGTGGGATTCTTCGGGCGTTTCCAGATGAAACGGCGTGAACAGGGCGTTGACAAAGTGATCGCGACCATGGACCGCAATGACAAGGTCGCGATGTATCGAGCAGCCGCGCCGGGCACCGGGATTCAGGTGTTGGTGATGCTGATCGTGCTCGTCATGATCGTGGCGTCAGCAAGTGTTGGTGCGCGAGCGGTGAGCCTGAATTTCAAAGTCCAGCGAAGCCAGTTGATACCGTTGCTCATTCCCTTCGCAAGCTGGGCGCTTGTCTTCCTGATGTCGATGGCAGCAATCCAGTGGCTCCTTCGACGCAGTATGGTCTCGGGGGAATTTCTGAGACCGTTCGGCAGATCGGAGTTCTTCTGGACCCTACGAATGGCGATCTTCCACGATCTCAAGTACTACTTTGGAATCTTCTGGCTGGCGATTCTCATTGGTCCCTGTTACGCGGAGTCCCAGTATCCAGGTGTGATCACGCTTGTCCTTTCGATCATCGGGGCCTCAGGTGCCTTCGCATGGGTTCATGGCTGGCTGCTGCTGTCTGTCATCGGAAAGAGGCTCTGGCTGCACTCTTCGATTGGCAGTCTTACCGGCATGCTGATCATCGTTCTGGCCGCAGTCTCATCGGGTACGTCGGTATCACCGAAAGAGAGTTTGATTGCTCCGATCATCTCGGGCATCGTCGTCGCAGCCGCAGGTGCTGTGCTTCAATGGATCATTCACCGAAAACTCGACCGGTGGGAACTCGCTTAGTGATTCGCCATCGATACGAAGGTGGTCACGACTGTGAAACGAAAAAACGCCGGTGAGTTTTGCTCACCGGCGTTTCGTTCTTGTCTTCTATCGGAACTGCGTGGATGCAGTGTTAGTAGCGTCGATCGCGGCCGCCTCGGTCACCCCGATCACCGCGGTCACCTCGGTCGCCGTACCCACCACCACCGCCGCCACCATAGCCACCACCACCGTAACCGCCGCCGCCACCACCACGGCTTTCGCGTGGTCGAGCTTCATTGACGACGATGTTGCGGCCATCCAGACTGGCACCATTCAGAGCACGAATGGCTTCGTCTCCTCCGGTGGCCATTTCTACAAAGCCGAATCCCTTGGATCGTCCGGTTTCACGATCTGTGACAACTTTCGCCGACGTGACAGTGCCATACTGTGCAAACGCCTTCTCAAGTCCCTCGGACGTGGTGCCCCATGCAAGGCTACCAACAAAAATGTTCTTACTCATCACACAAACCCTGAGCCTTGCAGCTCCCAAAACACCATCGCTGCCCCAACGGCAGCCGTTAGAACACAAATTGGAGGGACGCGGTTTGATGCCAAAGCATCTTCGCGCCGCTCATTCGGGAACTGCAGGGATACTCAAGTAGAACACCGAGAACTCTGAAGACAGCACCCACACCAGTCAGATCACCCAACTGATCCCAGAAATCTATGCATCCTCTTCAAATTGATCAAGGTGATCAGAGGACTATCACCTGGGCATTATTCGTTTTCGTCGATTCCCCACCGTTACCCATGGGGATTTCCTTCAAACTGATTCGGATTTGGATTTCGGCTTTCATCACCTGACATCCCCCAAGTCCAAAGCAGCAGGATTTGCCGCCAAAATGCTGATCCGGGTGCTACTTTGGCGGGGTACGATCAATCTCGAGCACTGCATGAAGTCCGTCTTCAAGGAACGACAGACGGACGTTGATCTCGCGGAATGAGTCCAGCATTTTCTGTGATGCCGCATTTTCCGCATGCGGACCAGGCTGCATTGGCTTCCCCGCGTTACCGTGAACCGAGCAGGTCATTTGACCATGCTCGTCCAGTTCATAATGGCCGCCACACGGACAGAAGTGCTTCCCGCCATAAAGTGATGTTGCCTGTTCGCGAATGGCTTCGTGCTCCGGATGCTGGTCTTTCATTCCAAGAACTCGAGCAGCACTGGTCATTGGCCCGAGATTATCGAGGCATGCATTTCGTGCCCCTTCATCCCATGACAATCGAATGGACGGAAGTATCGACTTCCACTGCTCGCGATGAATCGTGAGCTGTGCGTGTGACTTTTCACCTCCATCCTGAATGCCTCTTCCTTCGCCAGCATTCTTCTCCACTGCCACCAATTTCTCGATCGTCTGAAGCTTACTCGCAACGATCAGCTGATTACCTACGCGTCCATAGAAGAACCTCCAGCGGACTGGGCCAAAGGACAGGACAAAGCTGCGAACCAGGCTGTCACTCACCGGAAGCTCATAGAAGTCCTTCTGAAGTGCGAAGAAACCAAACTCCATCCGCTCTCTTGCCGTTATCGCTAAGCCCTCAGACAGCTTCGCCAGGAAATCATCAACGATGGCAGCGTCTGCTACCGGCACGTTCACGTAAACCGGCGCCGTGACGGAAGCAATTGCAAAGCCGATCCAGATGGCTTCGTTGTCGAACACACTTGAATCGTCAAACAGCCGGGAAAGCAATTGTGTCAACTGCAGATCAAACGTCGGATCACTGTCACAGACGTGTAGCCCGACAGAACTTCCGACGCCTTTGGTCACAAACTGGTACACGTCAAATTCTGTCAGGCGATTCCCGGTCAAACGTTGAATTCCAAAGACATCGCCTTCCATCGAGTTGACGGTTCCGGGAACATAAACTTCATAGTTCGGTTCCAGTACCTCGCCATCATGGATGTTGAAGAGCAGTTCGGCCGTCTTCGGGCTGATCTCTTTGTTGAGTCCTCGAACACTGCCATCGACAAATGCAATCGGTGTCGCCAGCTTGAATCGGCTCTGAAGAGCTTTGATGATCTTTGCCGGATCAGCAGGAATCTCGTCGGGCTTTGTCCAGATCACGGAGTCATCGACACTGGCATCCATGAGAGCGACCGTATTGGATGTCCCGTCTGTGATATCACGGAACGCCACCTTCCTGTTCGCAAAGATCGAATGATCGCCGGCAACGCCACGGTAGGTCGTATGGCCGGGCTTCAGTTTTGCTCCCGGCGGACGATACACGCTGGGCATCTTTTCGATAAGGGTTTTGTTGTGCTCGCTGTCCCAGGGTTCATCCAGATGAAACTGTGAAAAGAGTTCGTATTCTTCTACATACGGCAAAATCTGGACTCGCCAGCTCAGTCCCGGATGGATCGACCCTTCCGGAACAAGACCAGGGAAGTGGTTATAGGTGTCATGGTAGTTGTGAAATGCAAGAATGATCTGTTTAAGGTTATTGCGGCTCTGTGAAAATGTTCGCAGTTCCGCTTCGTCACTCTCCGGTGTGCTGCTTGCCTCTTTCGGCTCCGGCGGTTCCCAGCCGGATACGCCCAGAAGTCTCTCCTTGGCAACGGCAAACGACAGGGACATGATCGAATCCGCAGCGCTGCCGCCGGAAAGATCAAACGTTTCCCCCTGCATGGTCATTGCCATGTTCTGGTACATCGAGTTGTTGATCAATGGCAGGACGATCGTCTCGAGACGGTACTTATCCGGAGTCGCACGGACTCGAATGGCAATCGGGTCGAAGAATGTCTGCCAGTACTGTTCATATTCACGAACAAACTGCTGATAGGCTTCCGACTCCCGTGGCGTCACCTTTGCGACGGGGTTTTCGCAACACGGAACAAGAGCATCTGCATGGCCATGGTGCGAACAGACTCCGTGGTGCCCATCCTCTGAGAGTTCGAGCTTTCCTCCACACGGGCATGCGATCGCCGCGCCTCCAAACCCTGTCGGAAGGCACTCCGCTTCTTCCAATTCCGTCAGCGATTTTGGCCAGCGCCCATTTTCTCCTCGGAAGAGTGCGGCTCCATGCCCCATCATTCGCAGCACAGTCGCACAGCGAAGTCGGCGATATTCAGTGAGCTTGAGTTCTGGCCCCATCAGCCTGCGAATGAATGGGTCCGACAGGTAAATCAATCCGTCTTCATTCTCGTCACCGGCTGGAATCAATGTGCGGATGTAGCGAAACTCATCGGTGGCACCAAGGCTCTCAGAACCGTCCGGCTTGTTTGAGATCAACTTCAGACAACGTTCGAGTGCGACCTGAGAGTTGCTGCGAACATGAATGCCCGCAGCGGGATAGCAGGAATACACGTGGACTCGTCGATCCGGCGATGCCACGTGCGTGACATCTGTGCCCAGAATCGTCAGTTCCGTTCGGCGAACGTCAGGGCTCGACTGTTCAGCCTTCTTCAGGTACTGCTCCATTTGAGTCTGAAAGACGGCAGGCTGCTCAAACTGAAACAACAGAGTGACGTCGCTGCCTTCGGCTACGAAGGGGTCACTTCCGGTAATCGCCAGTTCCTTCACAACCAGATCGTAGAAGGGCCGGGCCAGAGGATTCGTGTCAATCACCAGCTGTGTTCTCAGCCGGTCTTCGGTATCCCGGACAAAAGTACCGGCATCACTCTGCGTGTAGAGATGCTTCGCAAACAAATCACCGCCATCGATAACCTCCAGCATTCGAGTCACCGAACGAAACCCAATGTAGTACTGATCTGCTGGAATGAAGTTGACAAGTCCGTTCACTTTCGGCGACTGCTCGCCCAGCATTTCCTTCCACGGATGACTCTTTACCGTGGGACCAACAAGTGACTGAATCGAAACGCTGTCGGCGTTCTGATCCGAAGACGTATCTGGCTGCTGAGGCCGGGCACCCGGCATCATCGCATCCAGCTGGAGGCTCTCCTGAACAGCCAGTGAACCTGAAAAGAGGCTGAATAAGTCCACACCGCTGTTTCGATCCTGGAACTCCTGTCTTCGAGTCCTCGCCTGAAGCATCGGCAGGTGCGAAACGCTCAGCCCTTCACGCTGTGCCAGTTTCAGAGTCACGTATTGCAGAAAGACATCGCGTGGATACAGCAGCAACTGCTTCTCTGCGTCATCATAAGACCAGCGCTGCTGGCCTTCTGGCTTTGAGTCCTGGTTCTCCTGCAATCCAAACAAAACCCCACACTGTACTGACACAATCAAAAGTACAAGGACCGGAAGGCGAAACGGTCTGGTGAAGGCTTGCATAAAGCGATCCTCTTCATGAGTGGGTGACGAGACCAGCTGGGGGCCAGAGACTGGATACCACTAGTCTGCACTGTTTTCATCGCGGCGGCAAGCCATGCTGCACTGCTGCGCGTCGAGTCACTTTGAAGCTCAGTTGGGACTGCACAACTCCAGAATCGCACGGCGAAGATCAAATTTGGGCGATGCTGATGAGCCTTCAACTTCCGGCTTCGCGGGATCAGTGTCCCTGAGCTGAGCGTAATATGATGTGACTTCGCTCTGCGTCTTTTCGTCTCCAAGAAAGCCGGACAGCAGCTCAGCCTCACGGCCAATCGCCAGTCTGACAATGCGCGACCTGCTGCGGGCGGCTCTCTGCAGCGCAGTGTGAGTCCACTGAACAGCCATGTCGGTTCTCAGATGGTGGTGTGTTGCAAGCCATCGTGTCACCACGATCAGCGCTGCCGCCTCTGACTTTCGCAGCGACAGCATCGGGGAATTTGAAAGCGGACCAGTCAAACCCTCGTCCGCTGCAGACACCCTGTCGGACTTCAAAAGTGAATCAAGCTGCTCAATAAGCTGGTCGCGTGTTTCGGGCAGATCGATCAGATCACTGACAAGGATTCCAAGCGACAGTTGAATGACGCTGGTGCTCCTTCGAACGGAAAGATCCTTCACCGCGACAGCTAGTGTTTCCGACAGTGAAGGATCGGTCTGAATCGCTTTCGGCAGGACTCGCAACACGGGCGAATCAAGCCGCAGTTCTTTGGAACCCGGGTAGACATCACCTGTGTCTGCAACAGATTCCTGCAATTCAAGCAAAAGGTCGCCGTCCACATCCATCATCGAATCAACTTCCGGGCCACGGTTGCTCAATTGCTGAATCAGCCAGCGAGCAATCGGTTCTCCTGTCATCTTCTGTTCGGACCATCGCCGCGCGGCGTTGTATCGAGACTGAAACGCTGTGGCTTTGTCGGCTTCCAGTCCGCTCGTGAACGCTTCCAGTTCGGACGTCGTGACACTGTTGAGCAACTGCCACGCCTCAATCGGAAACCCGGAATGCTGCACCTGTTCGGCGGCCTGCAGGATGTGGCGGACAGAATTCGTCGACGTGCTGGATTTTGACAGCAGTGTCTGCAAACGCACCGATGTCAGTTTCGTTGCTTCGTCGAGCAGGTTGATTTCACGATAGACTTCCAGCAACTGCGCGACGCTCGTTTCGACGCGGCCATCATCTTCCGGCATCGTTCGGTAAACTGCTTCCAACAGCTTTCGTCGAACCGGTCTCAATTCCTGTGATGACTTCAGAGCTTCAGTGGCACGAAGAACGATGTCGAATCCATCAAGCTCCGCCGCTTCATCCGCCTGAGTCGTCCGAAGCATCGCCTCAATCGCGTCGGCGAGTTCATTCACTCTTTGCGCTTCATTCAATCTTGCGGCGATAACGAGCGCAACGGCAAGCCGACTCAAAGCCCTGTCGGCATTTGTTTGGTCACTCGCAATCTGATCCCGAGCGGCCACAAGGCTTGACGGTTGTTTGAAGTACTCCAGCAGCGTGAGGAATTCACTGAACGCGGTCAAACGGGTCCCCGTCTCACCATGTTCAAACTCGGCGGCCAGTGCCGGCAGATAGTCCGCTTCGTTTCCGATGGAGCCCCTTGCCAAAAACGAAGCGATCGTTTGTCGGCGAGTCCCCGCGGCACTGAGCAGGCGATCGCGAGCTTCCACGGCAAACTTCGCGTCGACGCCCTGATTGACAATATCCGACAGGACATTGATCAACAGACGTCCGTGTTCTTCCCAGTGTTCAGCCGGCTGGTCCAGAACAGCCGTTAGAAACTCGCCCCGCAAACCTGCTCTCTCAAATGCCTGGTAGTATGTTTCCATTTCGTCGGCGAAAGCGGCTGGTGTCTCTCGACAGATCTGCAGATAGATCTGGCAGGCAGCTTTGACGTCCCCTTTGTTCTCCAGCTCCGTCGCCTGATCACTCAGCCCACGAGGAATCTTGTTCTGCAGGACGGCAATTTGATCGCGGGTCTTCGCTGCACTCTGAAAATCGTCAGCCGCCTCTTCAAGTTCTGCAAGCACTTCAAGCAACGGCATTGAGTCCGGAGAGACACGCACCATTTCCCGATAGCGCTGAATCAGGCCATGAAGGCGGCCAAGCTTTCCAAGCTGTCGAAGTGCCTGGAGACGTTCTCCCCCGTCGTCCTCATCATCACTTTGTCGATAGCCAGAGAATAAGCTCCCCCCGGAAGCAAGCCGCAGCATTTCCCACGCGACTTCGCCAGCCATCGCCGTCTGGCCTGCTGCCATCAGTGTCTGCATGCGTTTCGCCAGCATGCTTTGACGCGATTCCTCTCCATGTTCCATGCGAGTTTCAAGTGCTGCTGCTTCCGCGTCGAGCCCCAGTGCTTTGAGAGCCGGAACCAGTTCCAGTCGTTGTGTTACGAGCAGTGGCAGACCGGCAAGGCGAGCCGCCGCGTCCTTTGCAATCTCCGTTTCACCTGCGGCGCGAGCAATATTCAGACGAGTCTGTTCGATCTGCACAATCACTGACGGATCTGTGGTCGAAATGTTCGACAGCAACGCCAGAGCTTCCGTAGATGCTGCGTCGCTGGCAGCAAGCTTTGCAATCCAGAGTCGCAGACGAATTGACGCCGGTGAAACTTTTGCCGCTTCAATCATGTGCATCAACATGGCGGTTCGATTGCCTTGCTGACGTGCCAGTTCTGCATCAATGATCTCTGCTTCAAATGCAGAGCAGTCATCAATCAATCGGCGAGGCTGCAGTGTTTCGAGATCGTCAAGTGTTGCCACCTGCAGAGCGTGCAGCAGGAACGACAGCTGTTGTTCCCCTTCGTCTGCATCCGATTCTGCAGAACTGACCAGCGTGGCTCCCTGATGCGGAACAGCAAGAATTCCTTCTGAAAACGGTTTGCCCGTTTGTCTCCGAACGCTCCCGAGAATCCTGACAAGACTGCGGACTACACGAGGGTTGCGTCGAGCATTCTCAAGAAACGGTGATCCGGGGGACTGTAGAATTGCGACTGGGCGATCTGAAATGTTTGCGGGCGGCTGCTTTGCGACAGTCTCCAGCGTCTGAATCAGCAGCGATTCGTCTTTCAGGAGGACAGCTGCCGACAGAAGAGCCGTCTGCCGCTTTTCCGAAACAGGCGCATTCGGTGTCGAGTCTTCAATGGCTGCCGCGGCGACTGATCTCAGTTGCTCCATCCGGGCCGCATTGCCCTGTACCATCGGCCTGACAATTTCGAGACCGCTGCGAGCATCCTCAAGAACGCTCAGCATGTCGTCGACAGATTCGCGCTGTTCGGCATGGCCCGCTTGAGAGTCGTTTGGCGTCTTGCTCGGAGCATTCATGAGCAGTCGCAACGCTGCCGCTGCTGCATTGTTACGGCCCTGCAGTGACTTCAGTATCGTCGTTCGCTCTGCATCGGTCAGCCCCGTCGTTTTCTCCTTCGCTCGCATGAAAGCCATGATTGGCTGGATACCGATTCGATCCTGAAATTCCTGTGACGTGACTGTTGAGAGGGTATCCTCCGAGTGCGAAGAACCTGCCAGAATCGCTGCGACATAACGACAGGCATCGCCATACGATTCAGGTTCTGTCATCTCGGACTGATCCACAAAACACTCATGCAGAGAATCCACGAACGGGGGCATGCCGTTGTTGAACGTTCGAACGGTGAGCGATGTGGAATCTGTGGTCAGCGGAAGTGCAAGCAGCTCCCGGAAACTCGCATACGCTCCCTCGGTATCGCCGCGACGAAGCAACAACTCACCGCGTTTCAACAGGGCAAACCAGTCCTGAGGTGCCGCGCGTAGAACACGGTCACAGCAGAGCTCCGCAAGTTCATTCATCTCCGCGTCAAAGAGCGAGTTAAGGACGCGCCGACAATCCGAATCACTCGCTTTGTCCCGGAGCCACGCCTGCAACTCTGCTCGTGTCTCTTCCGAAGTCGATGTCGCGGCCACCAGCCGGATGAGCGCAATCGCATCGTCTGCCCTGGGTGAACCTCGCAGGATCCGCGTGCGATAGTTCAGCTCAGCCGATCTGTTATGTTCCAGCGCTGCGATGTTCGCCAGTTCCATCAGGACGGAGACGGAGTTCTCGGAGTCTTCGAGCGTCTGTTCCAGTTGCTCACGAGCTTTCTGAAACTCACCCGCTTCTTTCCATGCCGCGGCGAGGCTGACTGCCATTTCAGTCTCAAGTCCCTGCTCGCGTCCTCGTCGCTGAAGCCGCTCAATCAGTTCATCAAAGCGGTCACATCGAAGGTACAGCTGACTGAGGGTCGATATCAGGGAAGACTGTCCATCAGATTCGCCGGAGGCTTCCAGCGCCTTCCAGTAACATTCGATGGCTTCGGCCGTCTGGAACTCATCCGCCAGCAGTTTTCCGAGGGCTTTAAGAGTTGTTGGATCACCCGGACTGACTCGAACACCTTTTCGGAGCGCTTCCACTGCGATGCCGGATCGACCTGCCGCAAAGGCAAGGTCGGCGAGAAATCGATAACTGTCGGGATCCCCTGGGCTTAACGTGATCAGCAATTCGCCGGCTGCAATGGCCTCATCGTGTCGCCCCAGCTTCGATTGAAGCCGGGCAATTCGTCGTTGAAGTTCAATCCGATTTCCAGGCTGAACTTTTGCCAGTCGACCAATCGCTTCGATCGCATCCCCAAGTCGGCCCGTTCGTTCATAGAGGTCTGTCAACCGCTGCAGCGCAGAAGCGGACTCGATGTCAAACTTCAGCTGCTGAAGCGTCGCCGATGTCGCCTGTTCGTAATCTCCGAGTGCTTCAGAAAATGTTGCCAGCCGTTCCCATAACTTTGCATCGGTCACGGTTTGTTTCCGAAGCGATTCCGCCAAATGTTCTGTTTCTACCTGCAGTCGCCCCGTTGTTTCGAGGACGGAGACTCTTGCGGAGAGTAAAGACGCGAGATCATTCTCCGCCGCCGTTTCCGCCGCCCGATCAAGTTCGCGCAGCGCTTCGTCGCTCGCCGTTTGGGACTCCACAGTATGCCCAGCATCTGCGTGTGATTTCGCAAGCTCCGCAAGCAGGCCCGCGAGAAAGATGCTGCTGTCGGTGGACGGAGAAATCTCAATCGCAGAACGAGCCGCGCTGACGGCTTCATTCAGGTGACCAAAACGACGCAGAACTTCAGAAAGGCGAATCAGAGATTCCGCAGTTCGGCGCGGAGGGGCGGCGATTCCCTGCCACACTTCTATCGCTTCCTGAGTCTTTCCTTCGCGGTGAAGCAGATCGCCAAGGTATTCCCGATACTGTGCCTGGTCCGGAGCCAGTTCAATTGCCTGGCGATAACGCTTCTCAGCCCGGTCGATCATGCCGGCTCTTTGCATCAATCCAGCGACGCGGCTGGTCAGCACGGGATCCTTTGAATCGGTTTGCAGCAAGGACTCCCACACTTTCGCGGCCTGATTCTGCTGCTCGCTTTTCTGCAGATCTGATCGCTGGAGATAAAGCAGTCCATGCGCTTCTCGATGATCCAGATTTCCGTTGTCGAACTGTTCCAGCTGCTCATACTGACGAATGGCATCCAGTACACGATTCTGTGCCAGCAAGAGTCGGATCGCGAACTCCCGAACAGCGATGCTGGACGGAGCCTTTCGGATCGCCTGATCCAGCCATCTCTCCGAATCGTCCGGTTGCCGAAGCTCCGAAAAGATGCCCGCCAGTCGCAACATCGCATCCGTGTCATCCGGATGAGACTGCAGCCATGTTTCCAGATAGTCGGCCAGTTCCTGCAATTGCCCTGCGGAACGATAAAGGGTTTCAATCCGTGCTCGCACATCTCGAAATCGCCAGCTTTCCGGATCCAGACTGGACAAGACCTTTTCGAGGACAGTGCGAGCTTCCGTTTCGCGCTTGAGCTGAATCAGCATGTTGGCCGCGGAAATCTGATAACCCACCTGCTTGTCAGGATCGTCTTCGATCTCTGACAGTTTCTGAAAACGACTGAGCGCTTCGGTCCAGCGACCATCCTGAGCCATCCAGAGCGCGATCTGTTCGGCCACGCGATTGTCGTCTGGAAACTGCTGCTCAAGGCGAGTCCAGACCTTCAGCGATTCTTCCGTCTGGCGATT
>JAEUII010000336.1 GCA_016795145.1 Planctomycetaceae bacterium | reverse complement strand
TCGCCTGAATGACGGTTGGGATTTGTCCTGACGATTCGATTCGAGCAAAGATGGTCCCGGAGTTGTCGACTCGTGCAAAGTTCTTCTGCTTCAATCCTTCGTTCAGGTAATTCCAGTGAAAGAACACAGAGTCTGTGTTCTTCGGTGAATCAAAGATCCCGCGAACGGTCAGATCCAGGTCGAGCGGGTAGATGTTCCCTTTCAGCGGGAGACGGTCGCCCACTTTCAGATTTCTTCGCTCAGCAATGCGGCGGTCGATCACACAGCCCTGGCGGTCATCCTGGAAGGCTTTCAGCTGGTCCGCCGGAATTGTGTATTCAGGCCATACAGAAAAGACCTGCTCCGGGTCCGTTGCGAACTGAGCAAATGGCATTTCTTCGTCGCCGTACGCGCCGCCAAACCAGGCGAACGGAACAGCAGCAGCGACTGACTTCGTGGAACGGACATCATCCACAGCGGAGATCGGAAGCTCGCCGCTGAATCCCTGAATGTTCATGACAACGATACGGTTGGCTTCCGCCGCCGAGTTCTTATAGGTCTCCTGCGAAGCCAGGAAACCGTAAAGCACCGTCATCAGAGCCAGGCTGAATCCGACCGACAAAATGGTGAGACCACTGCGTACCGGGTTCCTTCGAATGTTGCGCCAGATGTACTTGAGAGTATTCATCGAGCAGCTCCTTTTGCAACGTGCGTGTCTTCGACAAGGACACCCTTCTCCAGGTGAAGAATTCGGCTGGCTCGAGCTGCAGCATTGGGGTCGTGGGTGACCATCACAATTGTCTTGCCGAACTCCGTATTCAGACGTTGCATGAGATCGAGAATTTCACCAGCGGACTTTGCATCGAGGTCTCCTGTGGGTTCGTCCGCAACCAGAAGAGCCGGGTCGGTCACAATTGCGCGAGCAATCGCGACGCGCTGTTCCTGTCCACCGGAAAGCTGTCGGGGATAGTGATCCATGCGTGAACCAAGACCAACCACTTCCAGCGCGGTTTTGACGTGTTCGGCCCGTTCTCGTCGGGACAGGTTCGTCAGTGTCAGCGGCAGCTCCACGTTCTCGAAGGCTGTCAGAACGGGGATCAGGTTATACATCTGGAAGATGAACCCGACGTGTTCCGATCGCCACTTTGCCAGTGTCCCTTCCGAGGCTTTGCCGAGATCCGTGTCGCAAACATCCACGACACCTGACGAGGGGCGGTCAAGCCCTGCGATCAAATTCAACAGAGTCGTCTTACCCGAGCCCGATGGCCCCATGAGTGCGAGGTAATCGCCCTTCTTCAATTGAAGGTTGATGTTCTCCAGCACGGGGATTTCCATGCTGCCGCGATAGAACACTTTGCTGACATCCTGCACTCGAACAATGAAATCGTCGGCCACGTCTTAACCTTCTTTGATGGAACTACTGCGTCATCGAGCCCAAAGATTGTGGTTGGAGGTAGTGAATGTTGCTGTAGTGGATCTTGCTAAAGATCCCACCGTTCCAGCACCTTTCGCAAGGTCCAACACCCAAACTTCAAAGCTCTCCGAAGCACTACTGTGTTTGCTGTTTTGTGTCACTATTGAGCCGTCTTGACCAGCAGGCCTTCCCGGAATTCCTTTGGTTCGCTGACGACAACTTTTTCTCCGCCCGAAAGACCTTCAAGAATCTCCGTGCGGTCTTCTTTCTTTTCACCAGTCTTGATGGCCACCTTTTTCAGTCGCTCGTCATCGGTCAGCGTCCAGGCGAACGTTGCATCGCCTTCTGATCGGATTCCTTCATTCGAACAGAAGATGCGAGGCTTCTGGTTCACTTCTGCTTCCGGAGCTTTGGCCGACAGGAAGTAGACCGTGCTGCTCATGTCCGGGAACAGATTTTCGTCCGAGTCGAGGATTTCCACTTTGACCTTCACGGTGGCTCGTGCCCGATCACCCATCGGAATCACTTTGCGAACTTTCCCGCGATAGCGACGATCTGGCACGGCATCCACTGCGATCTCCACTTCCTGATCAGCTTTGACTCGGGAGATGAAGTCTTCTTTGACGTCGCAGTCAACTTCCAGATGATCCAGATCCGCGATTGTCACGACCGATCCTCGGCCCGATGCTTCACCCATTCCACCCGGCATGATGGATTCACCCACTTCCGCGTCTTTGGAGATCACTGTCCCGGCGAACGGTGCGCGAACGAACATGTTTTCTCGCAGCTGCTTTGCCTCCAGCACCCTCGCTTCCGCAAGGCGGATGGCTGCTTCCAATGAGTCTTTACGTGCGACGGCTGCGTCATGCTGAAAACGAGCTGTGTCGTACTCGGCCATCGTCATCGTCTTGTTGGCATAGGACTTTTCTGCACGATCGAGATCTCGCTTTGTCCGCTGAATCTCAACTTCCTGTTCCTGCAGTTCGCTTCGAGCCCGTGCGGCTGTTGCTTCCACAGCAGAGAGTGATGCATCCAGGTCTGCGTGTTCAAGCACAGCAAGGGTGTCGCCGAGCTTGACCTTCGCGCCTTCTTCCACATGAACCGATTCGATCCGGCCCGTGGCACGCGCTCCGATTCTGGCCTGCTGGCGTGATTCAATGAATCCTGTCGCGACGACGGATGCGTCGGCCTGTCGACCGGTTTCCACACTGACGATGGAGATTCGCACTTCCTGCTTCGGCTGTACTGACTCCAGCAGGCGATCCCAGTTGGCAATCCAGCCCTTCGACTGCCCATAAATAACCGCGCCGCCGATCATGCCAAACAGCACAACAAGAACCACAACAAAGCGGAACAGTCGACCAATGGCAGAAGGCGGTCTTTGCTGATTGCCACGACGGATCTTGAGTCGATTCAGGGCATCGCTGGGTGCAGTTGAACTGGTTTCCGACATACGATCTTGCTTCGTGATGGCTCACAGAGGGCAGGGGCCAGACCAAAAACCGTGCGCACCTTGCCCCGGTTGTTTTTGGGAACAGCTTACCCGCTGGCAACCACCTGTTCAGCCAACACGAACGCTTTTCCCTGTTTATCGGAGCCTGAACATGTGCTCAAGTCTGTTCAACGTGGGTGGTCTGTGGAATCCGGCAGGCTCTGGAAACTGATGCCTGGCTTTGACGGTCTTGAGAGACCGTGATCGGAAAACGACTCGTGTTTGTAAAGGATCTTTAGCAAGATCCACTACGGCAACATCGAAGGCTCGAGCCTGAATGCGAGAAGACGCACTAAATACTCTGCAGCGGGGTGCCCTGTTCGACGAGCGGAACGGGACGGCCGGAGGGATTGACCCAGTGCGATGACGGGTCGATTTCCAGATGACGGAAGACGGTGGCAGCGAGGTCACCCGGACCAAGTGGCGTTTCATGGATCTCGCCGCCTCGCCGATCTGTTGCACCGATCACACGACCGCCGCCAAATCCTCCACCAGCGAGCGTAAAGGACATGACATTCGGCCAATGGTCGCGACCGGCAGTCTTTGTCATGACTGGGCTTCGTCCGAATTCGCCGATGACCACGACAAGGGTCGAATCCAGCAGTCCACGGTTTTCGAGGTCACTGACGAGTGCGGTGATTCCACGGTCAAGCACCGGCAGCATCGGTGTGAGGCCTTTGGCGATGCCGCCCCACTGAACTTCATCGCCATGATGATCCCAATGGCCCCAGGCATCGCTGAGTGTCACGAATGTCACGCCCGCTTCGACAAGTCGCCGAGCCAGCAGAGTCTTCTCTCCCATCGAATCTCGCCCGTAGCGATTTCGAATTTCATCGGGTTCCTGTGTCAGGTCGAAAGCCTTCTGAGCGGCTCCGCCAAGAACCAGATCATAGGCTTCCTGCGTGTAACGATCCTGCTGCTGAAATCCGACGGAAGAGTCGATCGATCGTCGAAACCGATCGAGTTCAGTTCGCAGGGAATTGCGATCCTGCAGTCGCGCCAGCTCGATGCCTTTGGGAAGTGAGAACTTGCCGTTGATTCGAACTCCGTCCAAAGGTTCGTAGGCTTGTCCAAGGTCACCAGCTCCGTAGATGTCGGCCACCATGCTGTTGGCCAACGCCACGTAGGCCGGCATGCCCGAACGATTTGGACCGCGGAATTTCGCAGCGATGGATCCCATCGATGGGTAGCCACCGCCCTGTCTGCCGATCTCGGTACGCTGGGCTTTGGGGTTCGCGGCCTGAAACGTGATCGGCGTATGATTGCTGGCCTTTGCATCCATCGATCGAACAAGGGTGAACTTGTCCATCATGGCTGCCTGCAGCGGCATGTGTTCGCAGATCTGCACGCCAGGAACACAGGTGAAAATTGGCTGAAACGGGCCCCGAATCTCCGGGGGCATGTCTGGCTTCATGTCCCACATATCAATCTGGCTCGGGCCACCCGAAAGCCAGATTTGAATCACGGAACGAACTGAACCTGGGCGATTGTTCGATGCCCCTTCCGCTCGAGCCTTCAGCAGGAGAGGCAGGGAGAGACCTGCAATGCCGGAAAGTCCCGCCTGCAGCATCCATCGTCGCCGTCCAACCTGAATAACAGGGTCGGACGACGGCCCAAACTGGGCAGACAGAAGACTACTGTGTGGTGAAGACTGTCCGGACATGGTCTGCTCCGTGATCCGGGAACAATGCGGAAGCCAGGCCACACGGAGAGAGGTGTGGCGTCAAACCATCAACGATTTGTGGTTAGCCGTCGTTCCCGCGCAGGCGGGAACCCAGAACGTTGAAAGCTGGGTTCCGGTCATTCCCGCCAGCGCGGGAATGACGAACCCCTCTTCGTTGTTCTGACGGAGCACCGGTCCTGTCAGGAGAACAGTTCCATCACCGCGTCAGACTTCACCATTTCTCGTGGCTGATTCAGATGGTTGTAGACCGTTCGGCGTGGGTAGAGACCGACGGCATGGTAAATCGTCGCAAGCAGTTCGCCTGGATGAACCGGCGATTCCGTTGGAGACGAACCGGTTTCGTCTGACTTGCCATGGACGTAACCACGACGAATTCCGGCGCCCGCCACGAGGCCTGTGTAGCAGTATGGCCAGTGGTCTCGACCGTCGTCGCTGTTGCTGTTTCCGGACGTGCTGACGCCTCGCTTGGGGCTGCGTCCGAATTCACCAACCGCAACAACCAGAGTGTCCTTCAGCAGACCACGTTCATCGAGGTCTTCCAGCAAGGCTGAGATCGCTGAATCGAGCATCGGTGCTGACTGAGTCTTCATGCGCTGGCTAAGGCCTGTGTGCACGTCCCAGGAATGGTTGTCACTGTTCGCAACCTTTGGCCAGTTGACTTCGACAACTCGCGTTCCGGCTTCGACAAGACGGCGAGCCAGCAGGCAGCTCTGGCCGAACGTGTTGTTGCCGTACTTGTCGCGCAACTCCTGAGTCTCTGAAGACAGACTGAAGGCTTCACGAGCCTTGCCGGAAAGCACCAGGCTCAGAGCCTTCTCGTAGTACTCATTCAGAGCATACTGATTCACAGCGCGATCGAGACTCTTCATTCCGGCACTGACCGTGTCTCGCAACGACGCACGGCGCTGAAGGCGATCGAGCGGAACGTCCTGTCGAAGCGACAAATCGTCGACTCGGATTCGTTCCATCTTCGCCATATCCATATCGTCGCCGGCTGGATAAAGGTAGTACGGATCGAACGCGCGTCCGAGGAAGCCCGCAGTGCCGGCTTTTCCAATGACGTTACTTTCCTGGAGCGGGCGAGGCATCATGACGAACGGCAGCATTGGCGCGGTCAGAGGCTTCAGCTTCACGATGTTGCAGCCGAAGTTCGGGAAGTCCTTTGGGCTTGGTGGCTCCAGCTGACCGGACGGGCTGACGTTGTCAGCCGTGTAGCCTGTCAGCATCTGATAAATCGCGGCGGTATGGTTGAACAAACCAATCGGCGTGTAGCTCAATGAGCGGATGAGGGTCGCGCGATGGATCTGCTGTGACAGCTTTGGAAGGAGTTCCGTAAACTGAACTCCGGGAATCTTCGTATCAATGTTCGTGAACACGCTGCGAACATTGTCCGGGACGTTCGTCTTTGGGTCCCAGAGATCCAGGTGACTTGGTCCACCCTGCAAGTACAGAAGGATCACGCTCTTGGCAGAACCGAAGCCCTTGCCGCCGTAGCGTGCTTCTTCGTCGCTGACTTCGCCCGCACCAGCCGCCTTTTCCAGTAGCGTCGCGGCACTCAATCCCGCAAGTGCAGAGCTGCCAACTCGCAAAACGGCTCGGCGCGAATATCCGTCACATGTGTCTTTGCCATAGCGACCTGGAATGACCAGCATACTCGACTCCTTTGGGCAACTCTGTTTGCGATTGTGGGGTGGGAAGCAGCAGGGAGGGGATCAGGTTGGATGTTGAGATCAAGGGGCACTGGCGAGACGTGTGTTTGCAAAACGCCAATGGACAGGCAGTGTAGAGGTTTGCAGGGAAAACTCGCAATCCATTAGCTCTCAAATTTGGTAATCGGACATCGGCTCGTGTCCGCCGCAGAAAAGGCGAAGCCATTGGCAATTCCGCGGAAACTGCCGCTGCTGGCCTGTTTTGTGAGGGGAGACTGAAAGAATTGTCCTCACGACCGTCGCAAACGCTTTCGTCTGACAAATCGATTCAAGCCTCACAGTCGGAACGATCGATGAATTCCTGTGCAGCGTTCACGCAGAACGATTTGCGCTGCCCACGCGTTGCGATTCCTGACGTTCCGGAGGTCTCTATGCCTATTCGACGGTCATACCTGAAAGCACTCTTCCTGATGGCGCTTGGGGCAGCCCCTGTGGCCGCTCAGGACGGAAATCCGTTCGCTGAATGGGACCGCCAGAATGCTCGGACGTCATCCCGAACGGCACGCAGCAGCTCGAAGTCGACCGAATACTTCTCTGCCAAGCCGGAAGCGGAAGAAGCCACTGAAGCTACCAGCGAAGAATCTGCTGCTCCAGCGAAGCAAGTCCGCATGAGAGAGCGAGGTCCGGCAGAAGCCAGCGCGGCTCCTGGCAAATCGAAGATCACATCCTCGAAGCCAGTCGCTTCCAAGGCGAAGGCACCAAAATCCACAGCCACAAGCTCCACGCAGCAGGCATCTGTAGAGGACGAATCGGACCTCAGCTGGGCCACAGACAAGCCAGCAGCATCGACGACGACGAAGGCGAAAACAGCCGCAGCTTCGAAGAGCACTCCAAAGTCTCCGGTTGCTGATGCGTCAGCTTCAAAGAATGCTGCGGGACAAATTCGTCAGGCGGGTTTCGAAGCTCACTCTGAAAAAGAAAAGAAGGGCACGATTACTCAGATCCGCAAGGATTCTGCAGCTGCAGCCGACGAAAAAGAGAATCCATTCAATACGTACCTCAAGCACTCCGCTCCTGAATCAACGGACGATATGAGTGACTTTGAGAAAGCCGTGCTCGCCGAAAAGAAGAAGCCTGCAGGGCCAGCCGCTGGCACACCTGCTGCCCCAGCCACGAAGACGGCTGCAAACGCTCCGCGTGCAAACGTCACGATGCCGGTCAGTTCCAGTCGAGTTCTGCCGGGCAGTGCATCAAAGTCTGCTGCTGCGAGTGGTTCTGTTGCAGAAGCTGGTCCTCAGTCTCCAGGCGTTTCCGTTCAGTGGGTTCGCCACGGTGAATTCAATGTCGGACAGGAATGTGAGGTTGATCTGCTGGTTCAGAATAACAGCAAGTCAACCGTTCGCAGTGTCATGACCGAAGCTGTCATTCCGCCGGAAGTTGAAGTTCTGGAAGCCACACCGGCTCCAATGTCCGGCACGGAAGTTCCGACCTGGACCTTTGGCGAACTGAAGCCAGGCGAAAGTCGCACCGTGAAACTTCGCGTCATTCCTCGTCAGCGAGGCGACGTGCGACTGGATGCTTTTGTCCGACTTACCGGAAGCTCGTCGGCAGCGTTCAGTGTCCAGGAACCAATGATCGGCGTGGCTGTCGCGGGGCCTGAGAAGGTCGAAGTTGGGCAGCAGGCTGCGTACTCCATTCGTGTCAGCAATCCAGGAACCGGCATTGCCAGCAACGTGATCATTCAGGCTGCGATCCCGGAAGGTCTTGAGCATCGCTCAGGAAGCCTGCTGACGATTGACATTGGCACTTTGAATCCCGGCGAATCGCGTCAGGCGAAACTGAATCTGACCGCTGTCAAAGGCGGAGATCAGGAGCTTGCTGTTCGAGCCGTCGCGGAAGGTGGCCTGACCGATGAAAGCGTAACCTCTGTCGAAGTCGCTGAGCCTCAGCTGCAGATTGCGATCGCAGGCCCTGAGGAGCAGATGTCCGGACGAACAGCGGATTACAAGATGACAGTTTCCAATGCTGGCATCGTTCAGTCAGCGAACGTACGAGCAAAGTACCGAATTCCTGAAGGCTTTGAGTTTGTCTCGGCGAATCGCGGCGGCAAGTACGCCAAGGCGGATCATTCGATTGAGTGGTTCGTTGGGACTCTGCAGCCGGAAGAATCCAGCGAGTTCCAGTTGACTCTGAAGGCAACAAAGACGGGCGAAGCACTGCATCAGGCCGGCGTGATCTCAGAACACGGTCAGGTCACGATGTGTGAAAGCCTGACACAAATTGAAGGCACCGCAGCTCTGGATCTGAAGATTGCTGCGAGCCAGCCAAGTGTGAAAGCCGGCGAAGAGATCGAGTGGCAGGTCACGATTAAGAACACTGGCTCACGAGCAGCGAGTGCTGTTGGTCTCTCCTGTGAACTTCCTGCTGGCTTCGAACTGATCGGTGCTGAAGGTCCATCCGAATATATCGCTGAGAACGGTGTGATGGTCTTCCGCTCGCTGCCAGAAATTGCCGCTGGTGAAACTGCAACGTTCACGATCTCCGGCAAGTGTCTGCGAGCCGGCAATCAGCACCTGCGTCTGCGAGTCGCCAGCGAGTCAATCACGGAACCTCTGATTGGCGAAGAAACAGCGACCGTCACGAACTGAGTGACTCTTGAGTCAACCAACGAGTGAATAAAGCCCGCCCAACCAGGCGGGCTTTTTTCATGCGCTGAGCATTCGAGTAGGTCCTTTCTGCCGGAAAGGACTTTCGCCGTCAGGCGAACCCCAATCTGGCCTGAGCAAAATGCCATGCCCGCTTGCTTTAGGGGCCTTGCGTTGTCGGCCTTTACCACGTTCAGCACTTAGCACGTGGTACGTCGAATGGTCGCTGGTCGCAGCAGGCTGCGAAGTGCCACTCGGCAAGTGGCACCCACAGAATGTAGATCCTTTCTGCCGGAAAGGACTTTCGCCGTCAGGCGAACCCCATTCTGGCCTGAGCAAAATGCCATGCCCGCTTGCTTTAGGGGCCTTGCGTTGTCGGCCTTTACCACGTTCAGTATTTAGAATTTGGCATGTCGGATGGTCGCTGGTCGCAGCAGGCTGCGAAGTGCCACTCGGCAAGTGGCACCTACAGAATGTAGGTCCTTTCTGCCGGAAAGGACTTTCGCCGTCAGGCGAACCCCATTCTGGCCTGAGCAACATGCCATGCCCACTTGCTTTAGGGGCCTTGCGTTGTCGGCCTTTACCACGTCCAGTATTTAGAATTTGGCATGTCGGATGGTCGCTGGTCGCAGCAAGCTGCGAAGTGCCACTCGGCGAGTGGCACCTACCGGTACAAACTCACGCGACCTCAAACCCCTTTCGCTGCGGACGACTCATCATGGCCGTTGCTTCTCGGTCATCGATGAACTGTTCTTTTTCAGGATCCCATTTTACGGTTCGGCCGAGCTTCACTGCGATGTTGGCCAGATGGCACGTCGTAGCACTGCGATGTTGACTCTCGACGTCTGAGATTGTGGGCTTGCCAGATTCGATACAGTCAAAGAAATTGCCCATGTGGTTGATGATGGCATCCAGTTTTCCGGAGCGTTCAGGTCTGCTGAGATTATCGTTGCCGTAGATCGCGAACTGTTCTCGAGGCAGCGGCATTGTTGACAGGGCATCCACCGGTTGTCCCGTGATTGAACCACGATTCACGAAGATTCGCCCGCCGGTTCCGGAGAACAGAATGCCGTTGCGCCCGGTGTCGCTGATCGTCATGGTGACACCATTCGCATACTTCACCGTCGCACTGAAATCGATCGGTACGTTGTATCCGTCTTTGACGTCCGGAAACTTGCCTGTTCCGGAAATCTCCACGGGCAATGAATTGATGGCCCACTGAGCAATGTCGACATGGTGAGCACCCCAGTCGGTCATTTGACCGCCCGAGTATTCGTGCCACCACCGAAATGTGTAATGCGATCGTTCCGGGATATACGGAACGTCGGGTGTTTGGCCCTGCCACAGGTTCCAGTTGAAATGCTTCGGGACCGGATACTGTTCAAACGGGCCACCGACTTCGTTCTTTCCCAGCACCACTTCCACTGTTTGCAGCTGCCCAATACGTCCGGATCGGACCATTTCGACGGCCAGTCGAAAGCGGTGATCACTCCGTTGCCATGAACCTACCTGGATGGTTCCCTTCGCCGACTGAGTTGCTTTGCGGACGACCTTTCCTTCATCGATGGTGAGCGTCAAGGGCTTTTCGCAGTAAACATGCTTTCCGGCGAAACAGGCATCGATCACCATTTTGGAATGCCAGTGGTCCGGTGTTCCGATCAGCACAACGTCAACGTCCTGCTGTTTCAGGAGCTCCTGATAGTCTTCAAAGATCTTCGCTGTACTCCCGAACGACGCACGAGCCTGTTCGCGGACATGACGATCCACGTCGCACAGCGCCACGATGTCGCCGTGAGCCCTGGCCTTCTCGGTGATCACCGTGCCCTGATACCGAAGTCCAATGGCCCCGATCCTCGCACGTTCCAGAGGTGAACGAGAAACGGTCGGCGATGGCTGGCCAAATGTGACCGGAGCAATCCAATGGCTGAACGCTCCGGCAGCCAGCGTGGAAACAGCAAATCGACGTGAATGAACAGCCTTGGTTTGTGGCACCAATCTGCTCCTGTTCAAAGGCAGGAAAAGTCATGGGCAGGAATTCAATGGAGGGAAGGTTACACAGTGAAGCGGCACCACGCGACTGGAACGGCCTGAAGAATCACTTACACTTCACAGCGTCAATGGATCAGTGAAGCCGCAGTTCGGTCCGCCGAGCCTTGCATGCCGCAGTGTTTCAGATCAACGGATTTTTCGATGCCAATCGTTCTTCACATGCACAACGTGACTCGCACGTTTGAGACACCGGCCGGCCCGGTGGCCATTCTCCGTGATGTGAACATACGGTTGATGTCCGGCACCGCGGTGGCGATTCGAGGACCCTCGGGTTGCGGCAAGAGTACGCTCCTTTATTTGGCGGGAACTTTAGACAAGCCAACATCGGGGCTGATTGAAATCCTGGGGGAGAATCCCTGGCGGCTCGGAAGTTCAAGGCTGGCATCATTCCGAAACCAGCACATTGGCTTCGTGTTCCAGGACCACCAGCTACTTCCTCAGTGCAGCGTTCTTGAAAACGTCATGCTTCCGACATTGGCAGGATTCGGGTCGCCGGGAAATGTGCGCGAGCGAGCTGTTCAGTTGCTGGATCGCGTCGGGCTGTCTCATCGAATCAATCATCGACCCGGAAAACTCTCCGGTGGTGAACGTCAGCGAGTCGCCGTGTGCCGAGCGCTTGTCCATCAGCCCTCGTTGCTGCTTGCCGACGAACCCACCGGCAACCTGGATCCGGAAACTGCTGCCGGCATCGGGACCCTGCTTCTGGAAGTGGCCGCAGAGAATCAAACGGCACTCATGTGCGTGACTCACAGCGACGAGCTGGCCTCCAGATTTTCCCGCACGATCACACTCAGCCACGGCGCAGTGCACTTCGACGATCAAAGTGCTTCCACAGCTTCCTGAGCCTGAGGCGCTAGCCGAAACCTCATCTGCGGAACGCACAATTCTGGGACGTTCAAGGCAGTTCGGCTAGTGCCTCGGGCTAATGGGATGCAGGGAGAGAATCGGCTAGCGCCTCAGGCTCAGGCTTTGACAGAGAACACGCATGAAGCTCGGAATCATCGCGGACATCCATGAAGCGACGGACTACCTGGACGCGTGTCTTCAGAGGCTGCAACTGCTTCAGGTGGACCGAATCATCACGCTGGGCGACATCTATGAGCTCGGGCATCGGCTCGATCAAACCTGTCGCCTGCTGGCCGGTTCTTCGGTGTCGGGCGTCTGGGGCAATCATGATTTTGGTCTGTGTCAGCCTGACGCAGGCGAACTGGGAAATCGGTTTGCTCCCGAGAGCGTCGCCTACATGCAGTCACTGACGGCACGACTGCGAGTCGAAGATTGCCAATTCGCCCACATCGAACCGTGGCTCAACCCGGAATCTCTGGAAGACCTTTGGTTTTTTGAAGGCTCTCCTACAACCGCTCAGCGTCGGACACAGATCTTTTCCTCACAGCCAGACCGCATTCTGTTTGCCGGGCACTACCACCGCTGGCTTCTGGTCTCTCCGGAAGAAACGGTCGCATGGGACGGCAAACAACCAGTCTCCCTTGCCGACGGCCGTTATTTTGTAGTCGTCAACGCCCTCGTGAATCGAGCTTTTGCGACGTACGACACAGAATCAGGATTACTGACGCCTCTGCATCTGGAATCGTGAGGTCGATGCTTCCTGAGCCTGAGGCGCTAGCCGAAACTTCCGTGCTGATCGACACAATTCTGGGACATATTCAAGGCAGTTCGGCTAGTGCCTCGGGCTCAGGGGTTGCAGGCAAAAGAAATCGGCTAGCGCCTCAAGCTCAGGTGGTCGGGGAAAAGTCGTGTTTACCCGCATGTGCGACAAGAAGGTTAGTTCTGGGGCGCTGAACGATTCGCATTCTCCGCAGAGTTCGCGAATTCGCCAGGCTGTTCTGGTCAGGAACCCTTCGATCGATTACCCTCCTCGGTCCGCTGCGCGCAGGTCGAAATGGCTGGTGGGACAGGAGGTCGCTGGTCCGGCATCCTTTCGAAACGCTGCGTGGGGGAAAGACACGGCCCAGCTGTGGGGCCAGCTTCACCGCATGATGCGGAGTTACCTGAACCAAACCCAAAGACTGGATACCTCACGTTTGAGAGCTGGTGATTGGCTCCTGAACGGTTCCTGTTCAGTCTTTGTCTGACCAGACCACCTGATCGAATATGACACTTGCGGAGTTATTGCAGACACGTTTTCGGGCAGACCTGCGGCATCGTGGCGCTGCCTACATTGAGGCCGAACGAATCTCACTGATTCGAGTGACTCCTGAAAACGTGTTTGGAGTTGTGCAGGACGGATCCGAATACCAGACTCAGCTGCGCTACACGCCTGAAGATATTGGGCTGTTTTGCACGTGCGAGCAGTACGCCAAAAGCAAGGTGTGCAAACACCTTTGGGCGACTGTTCTGGCGACTGACAGTGCTGGCTATGTGAGCCCCACCCTGCGTCCTGGCAGGATTACGCCGTTTGTTGCTCCGATGGCCTATCAGCCGATTGCGGTCGATGATCTCGAGCCCGGCGGGAACGATCCGGAAGGGGATTCACGGATTCCTCGAAGCCGGCCAAAGGCAAAGACTCAGCCGGTTCAGCGAACCCTGCGTCCCTGGGAAGCTAGACTCGCGGAACTGCGCGACAACATGGACGACTCGCCGGACGGCCGAAAAAAATCCGACCCGGAAGAACGTCAGATCTTCTACGAAGTCGACCTGGAAGCCAGCAAAGAAGCCGGAAAACTGGTCATTCAGGCGTCACAGCGTCAGCGTCGTGCTGGGGGACAATGGGGCAAGATCAAGCCTCTGAAGGTCCGTCCGGGCGAACTGGATCACATCGAGCATGAAGACGACCGGACATTTTTGTCATATCTGGCAGGAGCGATTCCAGAACGCAATAACTGGTCAACTCAGCAGGCCGAGCTGCGGACATCCGCGCACCGGTTTTATGTTCCTTTTGAGCTGGGGCAGCTGGTTCTTCCGGACATGTGCCGCAGTCGCCGCCTTCGAATTTTGGGCAGTGACGAGGCTGGTGAGCAGCTTCTGGAATGGGACGAATCTGAGCCATGGGAACTGACGATTCGGGTTCGCCGCGATACAGAAGTGGAAGGCTGGAAAGTCGCCGGATTGCTGGTTCGAAACGAAGAAACGCTCGAACTGGCTGACGTTCCGCTTGTTGTTCCAGGCGGTTTCGTCATCACGAATGATTCCATTTCGCTGCTGCGAGATTTCGGTGCTCCGGAATGGATGAAGATGCTCGCCAGCGGCGGTGCGCTGCACATTCCCGAGACGGATCAGCACGACTTCGTGGACCGGCTTTTGGATATTCCGTCACTGCCACGACTCGATCTTCCGAAGGAGCTGCAGCTCGAGGAAGTTCGTACGACTCCGGCTCCTGTCCTGCGAATTTCCGCGCCTCCGATGAACCGCTGGCGTAATGATTCGCTGAACGCGGAAGTCATCTTCGAGTACCTCGGAACGCCGGTTTCAGGCAGCAGTGCTCGATGGGCCGTTGTGCAGCGAGAAAGCAATCGTTGCATTATCCGAGACCGTTCGTTTGAAGGCGGATGCTGGGAAAAACTGCGTCAGGTGGGCTTCCGTCGGCGACTTGGCGACCTGAAGCAAACGGTCAACGTCGAGATTGCTCGGCGGGATCTGGGCCGTGCCGTTCGAGAACTGGTTGATGCGGGCTGGAACGTGTTCGCCGACGGCAGCAAAGTCCGTCAGGCGGGCGGACTTCGGTTCCGAGTCAGCTCAGATGTCGACTGGTTCGATGTTCATACCGATGTCGATTTCGAAGGCCGTTCGGTTTCGTTCCCGGAACTGCTGCGGGCACTGGAGCGAGGCGATTCGACCGTTCGGCTTGATGACGGGTCGCTCGGCATTCTTCCCGAAGAGTGGCTGGAACAAATCGGCATGATCTCCGGTCTGGGAACAGCGACGGAAGAAGGACTGCGATTCTCGACTTCTCAGGCTGCACTGCTGGATGCCCTCCTGGCGACACAGGAAAACGTTGACATTGATGCGGGCTTCGAAGCAATGCGGGAACGATTCCGCAACTTCGCGGGACTGGAAGACGTCCCGGTTCCTCCGTCGTTTATGGGGCAGCTTCGTGGTTACCAGCGTCAGGGTCTGTCGTGGCTGAAGTTCCTCAGCGACTTTAACTTTGGCGGCTGTCTTGCGGACGACATGGGACTCGGTAAGACCGTTCAGTTCCTTGCGATGCTGCTCAAGCGTCTCGAGGACCTGAAGACTCCACCGCCATCGCTGGTCGTTGTTCCGCGATCGCTGATGTTCAACTGGGCCAGCGAGTGTGCTCGCTTTGCTCCGAGCCTGAAGGTGATGGAATACACGGGATTGGAGCGAGCCAACCTGCGAGCAGAGTTTGGTCGTCACAATCTGATTTTGACCACCTACGGCACCATTCGTCGCGATATCGCAGTGCTGAAAGACATCGATTTTGATTACGTCGTGCTTGATGAAGCACAGACAATCAAGAATCCGTCGTCGCAGATTGCCCGTGCCTCTCGGCTGCTGAAGGCCAACTTCCGTCTTGCTCTGTCGGGAACTCCGATTGAAAACAACGCGGGAGACCTCTGGTCGATCTTTGAGTTTCTGAATCCGGGGATGTTGGGACGCAGTACGGCGTTTCGAACCCATATTGCGGATCCGGACAGCAAAGAATCGCGAGAACTCGTCGCGAAAGGGCTGCGTCCTTTCATTCTTCGCCGAACGAAGAAGCAAGTGGCTGCGGAACTTCCGGATCGACTGGAAGAAACGATTGTTTGCGACATGGACGAAGAACAGCGTCGGCTTTACGACGAACTTCGTCTGCACTACCGCGATTCCTTGCTTGGACTCGTGCAGGAACAGGGAATTGCTCGAACTCGCATGCACGTTCTGGAAGCGCTGCTTCGACTTCGCCAGGCCGCCTGCCACCCAGCGCTGCTGAAGCGAGGAGACGAATCCGAGCCATATGCAAAACTGGACGTGCTGATTCCGCACCTGCAGGAACTGGTTGCCGAAGGCCACAAAGCCCTCGTGTTTTCTCAGTTTACAAGCATGCTCAGCATTGTCAGGGACCACTTGGACAAGCAGGGCGTGACGTACGAATACCTGGACGGAAAGACTCGAGACCGAAAGGCTCGCGTTACCCGGTTCCAGGAAGACGAAGCATGCCAGGTCTTCCTGATCAGCTTGAAAGCTGGGGGGCTTGGGTTGAATTTGACGGCAGCAGATTACGTCTTTCTTCTGGACCCCTGGTGGAATCCGGCCGTGGAGGCTCAGGCCATCGACCGCGCTCACCGAGTGGGCCAGACGAAGACCGTTTTTGCGTACCGATTGATCTGCCGGGACACTGTCGAAGAGAAAATTGCCGAACTTCAGAAGCAAAAACGCGAGCTTGCGGATGCGATTCTGGAGGGGGACGACACCAGCAATATTCTGAAAGACCTGTCGGTGGAAGATCTGGAATTGCTGTTTTCCTGAGGGAATTGCTGACGGACCGTAGAATTCGTTGCAATCGCAGGAATCCGGGCGGTGAAAACACGTCAAGAGCATTGATTGTGGGAAATCAACTCACTAGACTGCTCGACTTCTTTCCGCCCGACGCCGATAAAGGCTGGACGCTTTTTAGGTTTTTGGCGTGAATTTGGCTGACTTGTGTTTCTGAACTTTTGAACAGATCCACTGAGATTCCAGTGGGCAAGGGATGAGATTTCCATGCTGGCGATTGGCAAAACATGGATGGCGAAGAAGGAAGAAGTCGAGAACCAGAACTGGTTTATCGTCGACGCTGATAACCAGGTTGTTGGACGACTGGCCACTCAGATTGCCACCGTTCTGATGGGCAAGCACAAGGCTGGTTACACTCCTCATGTGGATACTGGCGACTATGTGATTGTGACGAACTGTGAGCGTATCCGCTTTTCTGGAAACGCCATGGAGCATGCAAAGGTTCCTTACCTGACCACCAAGATGGCCAAGAAGGAATATGACCGATACACCGGCTTCCCAGGAGGTCGCAAGGTTCGTACGGCTGTCGAAACCTGGGAACATCGCCCGGAAATGCTGATCAAGGAAGCTGTTCGCCGAATGCTTCCAAAGAACAAGCTGGGCCGACACATGCTGAAGAAGCTGCGAGTTTTCCGCGGCACCGAGCATCCTCATCAGGCACAGAAGCCACAGCCGTTCCCGGCTCATCTGATGCCAAAGGCCAAGGTTAAGGCCTGATTTGATTTTACATTTGTTTCTGTGAGCATGTGCTTGCAGTCAGGATTTCTGTTTTTCTCGTTCATTGAGTTGCTATGAGCACGGACCCAACTTTTGCCACGGATGCTGCGTCTCCTGAAGTTCCATCTTCGCAGCTGCCAGAACTGTCTCTTGGAAGCTCAGCCGGAACTGCGGTTGCCGATCCAAACTATCAGCCGACCATCCGCGGAAAAGTGGACCGTTTTGGCGTCGCGATGGGAACTGGACGTCGTAAGACTTCTGTCGCTCGCGTTCGCGTAAAGGAAGGCTCAGGTGCTTTCGTTGTCAATGGTCGTCCAATGGAAGATTATCTTCGCGTTGAACGAGACCGTGACAGCGTGATGTTCCCATTGAAGGTCGTGGGAAAGGTCGGTCAGGTTGATATCTCCGTGCGTGTTCAGGGCGGCGGAATCACGGGACAGACCGGAGCGATCGTTCTGGGCGTTGCTCGTGCTCTTCAGGGACTGAACCCAAATTGGCATCATGACCTTGCAAATGCCGGCCTGCTGACTCGAGACGACCGAATGGTTGAACGAAAGAAGTATGGCTTCAAGAAAGCTCGACGAAGCTTCCAGTTCTCAAAGCGATAATGCTTGTCATCGCGTGAAACCGCGGTTTCATTGCAAGGTTAGCGTGAATCAAATCCCTGCTGAACAACCCAGCAGGGATTTTTTTTGGATTGGTGCGGCGATCTGAATCGTCGCAAATGTCTCCTGTCAGATTCCGTTGGGAAGTCCCATGCCGGACGCCTTGCAGACGCTGATTCTTCCAGACGTGCAGCAGATGCTGCAGGAGGGGGACACTGCTGGACTTGCGGCACTTTGTAACGTCCTGCATCCGGCTTCTGTGGCAGAGATGCTGGAAGAGCTGAACGACGATCAGATCTGGATGATCCTCGATCAGGCCGATCTGAACCATCGTACTGAGATCTTTGAGTTCATTTCGCTTCGACGCCAAACTGATCTGGCCGAGATGCTGGAAGCACCAAAGCTGTCTCAGTTACTGGAGAAGATGTCGTCCGACGACAGAGTCGACCTGTTGTCTCGGCTTCCTGAAGCCCGGCAGGAAGATGTTCTCAGGTTGCTGGCTCAGGCCGAGCGGAACGAAGTTCGGCGAATGCTGTCGTATGACGAAGACAGTGCCGGGGCGATCATGACGACCGAATACGCGTCGTTGCCGGCGAACATTTCTGTCCATGATGCAATTGCCCGGCTTCGGCAGCAGGCTCCAAACAGCGAAACGATTTACTACGTTTACATTCTCAATGAAGATCGCCATCTGGAAGGCTTCATTTCGTTGCGCAAGCTGATCATTGCCAGGTCCGATGCCCGTCTGTCGGACATCATGCAGCGTGACGTGATTCGATTGAAGGTCACGGATTCTCGCGAGGCCGTCGCTCAGACACTGGCGAGGTACAACTTCATCGCAGTTCCGATCGTTGATGAGAAGGACCGGCTTGTTGGCATCGTGACGCACGATGATGCTCTGGACGTCGTTCAGGAAGAAGCAACTGAGGACGCTTATCTTCAAAGCGCAGTTGCGCCACTGGAAGACGAGTACCAGGACACGCCTTTGCATATTGTGTTGTGGAAGCGGGGCGTTTGGCTGCTGTTTCTTTCGGTGGTCGCCCTGCTGAATGCTCACGTCATCGACCATTATCGCGAAACGACGGACCCGGGGCAGAGCCTGCCGGCATCCGCCGGGCTGACCTCGCTCATTATGTTGTTCCTGCCTCTGGTAATGGCGAGTGGCGGGAATGCCGGATCCCAGTCCGCGACTTTGTTCATTCGCATGTTCGCGCTGGCTCCCAATGACCCGAAGGGTGGTGACGGGATCAGCCGCCAGCTGGTCTTTCGGGAATTCGTAATTGGGCTGTTTCTTGGTTCCGGTCTTGGTCTGCTGGACTTTGCCGTGGCATGGCTTTGGTTCGGCCGAGGAATTCCTGAATCTGCAGCCATTGCCACGACCGTCATTACCGTGGTGACTCTGGGAACGTCCGTCGGAACGCTCCTGCCGCTGCTGTTTCGCCGTTTGGGCATGGACCCGGCGATCATGTCCAACCCGCTGATCGCGGCCATGGTGGACGTCCTGGGAGTGGTCCTTTTCTACGAGATTGCCAGTCTGTTCCTGCACTAACGAACCCATCGTCGCGGTTCGCTCCTGCGAACCAGGCGCCCCACGCAGTTGCCCAAACGACTCCGAAATCGATAACAGGCATCTCAACGCACCGGAAACTGCCAATTGCCGTACTCCATGGAACCCCATCGCGTGGCGTCGCCTGGCAGGGGAGATCTGACTTCGCTTGGGGACGCGGGAGAACGCGCTCGGTTCGGCGAAGCGAACCGCGACGATGAGTCCTGACGGCTGTACCGGCTAAATAAGCGAGGAAAAGGAAAGCGTCTCAGTCAATTTGCCGCCGGGGGAATTCCCTGAAGGGCTCGTTCCTGGCTGGCCGAATCGAACTTTGTCGAACTGCGCTGAGCGAACGCAGTTTTGGCGGGCTGGAGTGATTTTTTCGAGAGAAACGGTTGTTCTGGTCCTGCGGAACCGCCCCGGACGGGGGGCATGGACTTTGGCGAATGGGTTATGGTAGCCGTCATAACCGTCTCAACTCGTTGCGTGTTCAGAACAAAGAACTTGCATCACCTGGGGCCGGTTTTAGAATTTGACGGATCAGTCAATTTGCGCAGGATAGTGGTTCCAAAGAGCCAATGTCCTGTATCGACCTGAGGATTCCGCTGCACCCTCTATCCCACTCGGGAGACCTGAACGTCATGGCAAAGAAGTATTTGAGCCTTGAAGAAGCCGCAAGCATGCTGGGTATGTCCACCGATCAGGTGATGCGTGCCCGCGAGCAGGGTGACCTTCGTGGCTTCGCGGACCGAGGCAGCTGGAAATTCCGTGAGCAGGATATCGAAGAATACCTCCGATCGCGTCAGGCCGATTCATCTCCGGACATTCCAATCATTACCGGAGACTCGTCATCGGTTCTGGACGACGGCGATGATGATCTGTCTTCATCAGACAGCGACGTTCGTCTGTTCTTCGACGACTCGCCATTTGACGATGGCGGCGTGAAGGAACTGGCTCAGTCTGGCAGCGACGTGCGACTTTCAGGCGACTCCGGACCAAAGCTGGAGACCGACGCAGAGATTGATCTGAGCGGGTGGGACAGCGACCTGAAGATTTCTGATTCCGACAGCGACGTGAAACTGGTTGGTGCTGGAACCGAAGCGGAAATTGACCTGATCAGCGGCAAGAAGTCGGATTCAGACAGCGATGTGCGTCTGGTTGACGACGACGATTCCGACGTGAAGCTGTTTGATTCTGACAGTGATGTGCGACTGGCCGAGAATCTCGCAGCGACAGGCGCGATGGAACTCAGTCAGAGCGACAGTGACAGTGATGTGAAGCTGATGGGTTCCGACGACATCCTGCTCGATGACAGCGACAGCGATGTGAAACTGTCAACGGGCCTTGATCGTACGGACAGCGATATTCGCCTTGCAGATCCGTCGCCTGCTCCAAAAGCTCCCGCGGATGTGACTCGCACAATGGCGATGAACATCATGCCTGATGACAGCGACCTGAAGCTGCTGAATAAAGGATCAAGTACTCGTGCGGGTTCCCCGGACAGCGGGATCAGTCTTGATGTTCGCGGCAGCGGTCTGAACCTGAATTCGGACGAAAGCGGCATCTCACTGGAACTGGACAGCGGCATTAGTCTGGAAGCCGATGACAGCGGCATCAGTCTTGAGAGTTTCGACAGTGGTGCGAAGCTTGGGGCCGACGACAGCGGGATCACTCTGGACGCAGGTGACAGCGGGATCTCTCTGGACCTTGATGACGAAGGTCCTGCGGTTCAGGACATGAGCCGAACGATGCCAATGCAGGCGATCCCTGCGGCGGCCCGGGCAAAGGCTCTGTCAGATTCATCAGCGATGACCACGCAGTTCGAAATTCCTGCCGCCGTGGTTGGCAAAGACAGTGAATTCGAACTCGCCGGACTGGACGACGACGAAGAAGTTGGAACCAACACCAGCGTTCTGACTTTCGAAGACGATGACGTCGATAACTCACGGACAATCGCTGCTCCGGCACTGGCAGATGAAGGCTTTGCGGATGACAGTGACTCCGGCGACGCTGAAGAATCGTATGACGACGCCGAGTCCTTTGATGACGATGGTGGTTACGAAGAGGACACGGACGACGTTTCAGACGCTGAAGAATTCGGCGACGACGACTTCGAATCCGGCCAGTCCCAGGTTGGAAACTTCCCGACGTCGGCCCGTGTCGGCTCACGAGCTGACGTGGACTGGGGCATCGGAATCAAGATCCTGATCGGTTGTTCAACCGTGTTCTCAGTGCTGTGCGCTGTGATCGGAATTGAACTGGTGCGAACGATGTGGATCTGGACTCAGCCTGGTACCGAAGCTCCGGCGTCCGCAATTCTCGACATGATCGGTGGAATGTTCTAAGCCGGTCACCTGCGAGCATTCGCTGATGGCATATTCTCAATGAAGTCCGCACCGCGCACAACGCGCGGTGCGACTACAGTGTGTCGAGCGGTCCTACGCCGACGGTCGCGGTCATTGTCAGCGGGTACTTTCGCAGAACCTGCTGAATTTCATCCAGAGTGATGCTCCGAATGACTTTCAGGTCGTCAGCGATCGAACGGTATTCCTGACGGTACAGCCAGTTTCCGCCAAGCGACGAGAGTCGCCCCATCGGACGTTCGCCTCGCAGAACGATTCTTGACGCAACTTTGTTGCGAGCCTGTTCCAGCTCTTCAGGTCGGATGCCATCACGGAAGACTTCGTCAAAGACCTTCTGGCATCTTGCAAGGTTGTCAGCCACATCTTCCGGATTGCAGCTGAGATAACTCATCCACGCACCAGCGCCGTCGTACTCTGTGAAACTGAGGTCGCAGGATTCCGCATGGCCCGGATCCACGAGTTCCCAAAACAGCCGACTGCCTGAATCGTCGCCCACAACGACCGACAAAAGTTCCGCGGCAAATCGCAGCGGATCACGTCCTCGGGGTGCCGGCCCCATTTGCATAATGTGCTGCTGCAGGCTGCCTTCTCGAGTAACCAGATGGGTCGCTGGCCGCGAAACGAACTCTGGAATTCGGCGTTCTGTTGTGCCACTCGGAATCCTGTTGCAGTGTTTCTCCGCAAGCTGACACAGGTTGTCGAAATCGCAGTTCCCGGCAACTGCCAGAATGATGTTGCCGGTGTGATAGCGCTGACGGTGGTAGGCACGCATCTGCTCCGAAGTCAGCGCTGTGATACTCTCATTGCTGCCAAGGATGCTCTGCCCCAGAGGATGGCCGGAGAAGTACGTCGCCATCACGTTGTCGTAGCATGTGAACGAAGGCTGATCTTCGTACATGCTGATCTCCTCAAGGATGACGTTTTTTTCCATGTCAAAATCGTCCTGGCGCAATGAAGGTTGCATCAGAGACGACAGCAGTTCCAGAGCCTTCTCCAGGTACTCCGGCAGAACCGCGGCGTAGTACATGGTCACCTCTTCACTTGTTGAGGCGTTGTACTTCGCGCCGATTTCATCGAACACACGGTTGATGTCATCTGCCGAAAACTTGTCATCTCCTTTGAACGCCATATGTTCCAGGTAGTGGCTGACACCGGACACTTCTGCGGTCTCGTCGCGAGAACCCGTTCGCACAAAGAATCCTGCTGCCACGCTGTAGACCGCCGGATTTGTCTCGGCGATCAGTGTCAAACCGTTGGAAAGGACTCGCTGCTGGAACTTCATGAATGGCGCTCGGGCTATGAATGGTCGTTACTGGTTTCCGGGACAATCAACTCAAACAGGTCTTCACGCTGGCAGACAGCCGCCGTTCAGGGCGTTGGGGCCAATCGTCACAAGGACCATCGACTTTGGCTGATGATCAATCACGAACTGCCGAACCTGATCGACAGTCAGTGAATCAATCCGCCGCTGAATCTCATCCAGTGTGACAACTCGATCCAGCAGATACATGTCGCGTGCCAGTGAGGACGCACGGGACGACGTGGATTCCTGCTGCATGATCAATGAACTTTTTGCACGAGCTTTGCACCTCTGGAGCTCTTCGTCAGTGATGCCTTCATGCAACCGAAGGATTTCCGCGACGGTGACATCCAGAGTTTCCTGAGCACGTTCGGTCGTGGTTCCGGCATAGGCCATCACTCGACCTTCTGCGCGAAGTGTGCTGAGTGACGCGGAGATTGCGTAACAGAGGCCTCGCTTTTCTCGCACTTCCGTGAACAACCGAGAACTCATACCGCCACTCAGCAGGCTGACGGCGGCCCAGGCTTCATAGTACCGTTCATCGCGGTAAGGCACTGTGTCCCACGACAGACCGATGTGGGTCTGAGCTGATTCGTGAGTTTGATGAAGCGGTGACTCCGGACATGTCTCAATCGAAAACGACGGAAGTGGTTTGGACTGCCATCCTCCAAAGACATCCTCGATCCGTTTTCGAATCTCAGTGGGTGAAACGTTGCCGGCGATACCCAGGATCGCTTCACCGGGGCGAACGAAGTTCTGAAAATGTTCGCGAATATGGTCCGGCGTGATCGCCGGAAGATCACTCAGCTCACCTTCGGCGGAGTTTCCCCATGGAGCTGCGTAGCTGTACTGTCGAAGCACCTTGCTGAGACGCTGACGAGGCTCATCTTCCAGAGATGACAAACCCTGTTCAACCAGATCACGAGCAGGTTCAAATTCGTCGTCCTCCAGGTGCGGCTCGGTCACAAGCTTCCCGACAAGCGGAAGAGCATTGAGCAGGCAGTCGGCCGTTGTCGCGGCCGAAAAGGTGATGTGAGCACTTCCCACCTGGTAACTGCGCTGAAGTCCCAGATTGTCCATCGCGGCGCAGAGTTCACGGGCGGAGAGCCCGCCGGCGCCGCGTGGCAACATCTCCGTCAGAATCGCTGCGGTTCCACAGCGTCCGCGTCCATCGCGGACACCTCCGGCCGGCAGCAGCAGAGACATCGATGCTGACTGAACATCATGCATCGGCTCCACAATCACCAGCAACCCGTTCGGAAGCCGAAAACTCTCAATACTCTGAGCCATACCTCTTCCAGTGTTCCGACGAACTCCAGGATGTGTCGGTTAGTTCAGGCAGAAATCCCTCCCCCGGCCTAATCGGCCGACCCCTCCCGAAACGCGGGAGGGGAGCTGAACCAAGAACCACCAACCAAGAACCAAGAACTAAGAACCGCGGGGACAAACAAGTGATTACTTCGCAACCGGAATGGCGAAGTCACCTTCAAGGCTTCGCCAGATGGAATGCACATGATTGGCATCGTTCTGAGTATTGTTGTACTCGATGATGAACGTCGGTCCCTGAATCACGTAGTGGTGCCGCTTGTTAACTTCGGACTCGCCCCACCATCCCATTCGGATGTTGTCCATGCCCGCTTTTTCGATGGCCTTCAGTCGGTCTTTCACGACCTGAGCAGGCATCACCGACAGGTATTCGCCAAGCAGTTCTCGGAACAGCTTCTTCTGGTCTGGCGACATATCTGCGAAGCGAAGTCCGACAGCCGCGTCGCTGACAGCCTGGGGAGCCGCAGCACCTCGAATGTCGTCCGGGGCTTTGTCGGAAATCCACATCTGCTTCTTCTGGTCTTCATTGCAGGCCAGCAGAATCTGGCGACCGAGATCTTCACGAGCCGCGAAGACTCGAAGTGATCGTCCCGGGCCGGCGTCGATCAAGGCAGGATTCGCTCCGAACATTTCCGGAGTACTGCTCACCACAACACCGTCCCGAATGACGAAGTTGAGCGACATGTGGTGGCCTTCGAAACGCCATCCCCAGGTTCCTTTGGCGGCAGGAGTTCCGAAGATGGTAAGGTGATACTTGTGAGGGTGTCGGCGATCACGGCGGTAAGCTTCTTCGCCACCTTCAAAGAGGTACAGGACTTCTTCGAGGCTTCGAACCTGCAGCGTCTTTGCATAGCCCGCGGCTGACAGACCGGTCTTCACGAGTTCTTCAGCGGCCTTTCGAGGTTCACCAAAGAGGTCCCACAGCACGACACCATTTCGCTCCTTCGGAATAAAGTGCCAGTTCAGTCGCTCCGGGTCATCGAAGCCGTACATGAGCTTCTTTTTCTGATCGTCCGGCAGAACCTCAGCCAGTTTCAGGGCGGCGTTTGCCATCGCCACACCTGGCGTGTCTGTTCCATCGTCAGCAATCACAACTGCTGGCTTCGACCAGCAACACAGAGCCAGAGTGGCTGTCAGAAGGAGTCGTTTCATTTTCGTTCTCTTTGGGAAGGTGGGAATTTAGAGGCGGAGGGAAAGGAGGCATTTAGCCCGGTGGCCACGCCAAAGCACGGCCACCAAGTATATGAATATGAAGATGGAACACAGATTGTCCGCCATGAACACCTGTGTTGACGACGGTTCGATAACCACCATCCAGTCCAAGTGTTGCTGCGAGCTGCGGAACCTTCAGCATGAGGTGACCACACAATGCAGCATCTTCCGGCGTCAGTTCATTCAAGGAGTTGACGGGCTTTTTCGGAATCAGCAGCACATGGACCGGAGCCTGAGGATTCACGTCCCGAAACGCGAGGCAGAGATCATCCTCGTAGACGATGTTTGCCGGGATCTCTTTGTTGATGATTTTCTGGAAGATAGTCACTGCTTGCCTCAACGATGAATCACAGCGCCAGCCGACGTTGCGAAGGAGTACCAGCCACGGGGCCAATTGATCATAGAACGCGATGTTTAGCAGGATTCGTGTCATTGACCAACTGAACGCAATTGCGACCGTTACTTGACTCCCGTGGATGCGACGGGATGCAATGCAGGGGCAGCCATTTGGCTTCCGGCAATGCCACACCGGCGTTTTGTTCCCCCGGCGAGCGGGATGCGTCAGCTTCCCGGTATGCGATTCCCTCGTGAATGACGTTTTGAAACCGCGAATGGACGCGAATTCACGCGAATAAGGCAGAGCAAATCGGGTCAATCGACCTCGCGCGTTTCCGGGCCCGCCTGAGCATTGGCATCACACTGGGGTAGCACGTACGAAGTGCGTGTGCCGCAGGCGCCGGAAGCCCAGGTGTGCACGCAGCACGACCAGCTCAGCACCGCATCAGTCCACTGCATTGATCATCATCGCCCGTGACTCACACCAAACTTGTTCACGCTTCCGTCCGTCCCGTACCGACGGAAGCACCAACTTTTTGCTACAGGCGAGCGGGGGCGTCGTCAGTCCCCTGATTGCGATTTTGCAGTCAATCTTTCATTCTCCTCAAGAGTTCACCCGGCCGAAAAGAACGAAAAGGCCAGCCCTCCTTTTGACCTTTCTCTCGCTTCTTTCGGCCAACGCCCCTCGTTCCGGCTCACCCTCGCCTGCAGTGTTTTTCCCCAGCCAATGACTCGTCACCCCTAAGCTGATCTTGCACACCCATACCCGTATCGACAGACTGCGTTCAGAACGAGAGGGTAGCGTTGTGGTCGACAAACCGTCCTTTCAAGACATCCCATCAGTGAAGGTCCTGAATCGGCAATCGACCGCGGCCTGCAGCGTCGCGGAACTAACCCATGTGGGCAGCGTGGATCTCATGAATACGCCGAAAGTCCAGTACAGTTATGCCAGCGGATCGTCCAACACGATTCGCATGACCGGCATGACGTACCCGGACGGTCGAGGTCTGTCCGTGGATTACGGAACAGCCGGCGACAAGCAACGAAAGCCGCCGAGCGAAGAGCGAGGATGCAGGCTTGAGGCGGTAGCGATGCCAGGGCACGACATCTGGAACAAGAGCTCCGGTCAAACTGCTGCTCCGCTGTCCGGTTATGATGAGCTGTATCTGTACGATGGCCTGCAGCGTCTGAAAGACCAGAAGCGAGGGACTCTCAACAGCACACACACGGCCATTACCAGCAGCACGTTCCAGCAGCAATGGGGACTGGACGCCACCGGCAACTGGAGTTCGTTCAAGCAGGACGACGACGGCAGCGGCAGCTGGGATCTGGTGCAGTCCCGCTCCGCCAACAAAGTCAACGAAATCACCAGCATCAGCAATTCGACGGGAGCGGCATGGAACACGCCCTTTTACGATCCGGCCGGGAACATGATCGGTATTCCGAACGGCGGAGCCACCGTGACGGGAACCACTCCGGCGTGGGTGCCGTTTACGGAAAGCCAGTGGACGAGCTTCACCGAAGCCCAGTGGAGTGCATTTACCGAAGACACCGGCACAACTCCACAGCAGATCACCGCCCAGTACGATGCGTGGAATCGCCTGGTCAAACTGATCACACATCCGCTGAACTTTGTGGAGCATCTCTACGATGGACGCGGCTTCCGGATCGGTCGCCAGACAAACGTCAACAATACAGTGACGGAAGACCGGCATTACTACTACACGCCCGGCTGGCAATGCGTCGAAGAGCGCGTGGGCAGCGTCACCACGGCCGAACGTCAGTTTGTGTGGGACCTGCGGTACATCGACGACCTGGTGATTCGCGATCGCTCGACCGCCAACAACGGCACCATCAATGAACGCCGCTACGCAATGCAGGACGGCAACTGGAACACCATCGCCATCTGCGACACCAGCGGCTCCGTCGGCGAACGGTATGCGTATTCTGCCTACGGTGCACCGGTCTTCATGACCGGTGCAGGCGTCGTCCAGAGTGCCTCAACCATCGGATTTGAAACCCTCTACGCCAAAGGAAAATTGGGGCCATCCGTCTGTCGTTTGACACAGTCTGTGAGTTGTGCAACACTCCGTCAAGTGATTTGAGTTCCTTCAGGTTCAGAGTTTGGTGACGGTTTTCAGAGCAGCAATTTGAGGAGACAGCGGCGATGGCTCGGAGGAATCGGCGGGATGTGTTGAGCGATGGGGAGATTCAGATTGTCCATTGTGTCAATCGCTGTGTGCGGCGGGCGTTTCTTTGTGGGAAGGACAGTGTCTCGGGGAAGAACTATGACCATCGCCGAGAGTTGATTCGGCAGCGGCTGGAGTTTCTGGCGGGGATCATGGGCATTGAGGTGCTGGGCTATGCGGTGATGAGCAACCATTTTCACTGCATCCTGAGATCTCGGCATGACATCGTGCAGACATGGTCTGACGAACAGATCGCCTTCAAATGGTGGATGCTCTGCCCGGTTCGCAAAAACAAAGACGGTAGCCCGGCCGAGCCGACGGAACTGGAACTCAAGGAGATTCGGAAGGACAAGAAGGGCCTGAAAGAGAAGCGTCAACGGCTGTCGAGCATCTCGTGGTTCATGCGTTTTCTGTCAGAGAAGGTCGCGAAGGAAGCCAATAAACAGGACGAGTGTTCGGGCCGCTTCTGGGAAGGCCGCTTCAAGGCTCAGGTGCTGCTGGATGACGCGGCGATTCTGGCGTGCATGCAGTACGTGGACCTGAATCCCATTCGAGCAGGTATTGCGAAAACTCTGGAAACCAGCCAGTTCACGAGCGTGTTCGATCGCATCGCCGATCTGAAAGCTGCAAGCAGCGAGGTGCGAGAGGCGATTGACGAGGAGACTGACAAGCGATTGTTTGTGCCTGAGCCGAAGTTCGCCGACGGAAACGATGTGCCTGCTTCCGATCGGAACAAGTTTGATGCGGCCGCGGAGCATGGTGCATCGGCCGGCTGGCTGGCTCCTGTGGGTCTGGAGCCGAAGCGTCAGGCCGTGCGAGCGAAGAAGACGGAACGGCGAGCATCGAACAAAGGGTTTCTCGCACTGAGTCTGTCGGAGTACCTGCAGTTGCTGGACTGGACCGCGCGACAGATTCGAGCGGATAAGCGAGGCTCCACGCCGGCGGAACTGGAACCTCTGTTTGAGCGACTGGAGATCTCGGCGGAGCTGTGGGTGGACTGCGTGAAGAATTTCCGCAAGTGGTTCAGGTCCAGCGTGGGGCGTCCGAATTCGATGACGGCGCATGCGATGTCGAAAGGGCATGATCGAGCGATCAGCATCAGTTCTGCGAGGCGGGTGTTTGCATAAGTAGATGTTTTTGGGGATTTGGTTGGGGTTGCGCGAGGGGTTTGCCGTGGGTTTATAGATGGATGGCCCCGTGTTCCCGTGTTCTTGCGGCTTCGGCCCCGTGTTCTTGCGATGCCGAGGTGCGGAGGTCGCGCAGGAAACCAGAGCGGTGATTCAATGGGGTTTGCTGTCGCCGCTTCGCGGCTTATTGACCTTCAATCACGCTGTCCTCGGGCTCACGCCCGAGGCTATTTGCTGGCGCTGCTTCGCAGCTCAACACATTGTTTAATGAGTATTGGTTCTTCGTTCCTGGTTCTTCGTTTCTCGTCTGAGTTCGTTGTTGATGGCGGAAACGTGCCAGGACGAAAGGGCGTAATCGAGCGATCAGTATCAGTTCGTCGAGGCGGGTGCTTGCATGGCCGGGATGTTTGTGGGATTTGGCTCCGGTGAATCAGGCTCCTAAGCTAGCCTGCGAACCGCGGCTTCAGGCGGGGCAGGCCCATCTGGAAGACTTAGATTCGGGTTGTCGCGATCTAGCCTGCCAATCGAACGCTCCGGTCGGACGAGCCGACTGGGGGCGAGAAAAAAAATTGCACACTCTCTGTCGTTAGTCCAAGCAGCCGTCTTATGCCCGCGGATGTGCTCGATCGTTGTGCCGTCCCTTCAGGACTGATCGACTTGTTCGATTGCTAACCCAGGGCGATGCCCTGGGCTGATTTGTTATTGGCCCCTTGGGCCGAGAACAGAGGGCTGACACAATCGTCGCCAAGGGAACAGCGCCCGGCGTATAGAACGAGAAGCGCCGTGAAAAGAACTGGCAACGCTGCCTCCAGCGTAGTGAGCAAGTAATTGGGGAGTAATTGGGGCCGCCCGAGGCTATTTGCTGGCGCTGCTTCGCAGTTCAACACATTGCTCAATGAGCATTGGTTCTGCGTTCCTGGTCCTGGTTTCTTGTTGATGGCGGAAACGACGCCCCATCTTTCGGCCGTAGTTTGCAGCTGGCCCCATGTTTCATGTGCCGTGCCGTGTTTGCGGTCCCGTGTTTGCCATGTTTGGACGACGCAAGCGTGAGATGGGCGCATGGTTCGGCGGAGCGAACTGCGACTCTGCAGGTGTGAGATGAACGCCTGGTTCGGCGGAGCGAACCGCGACTCTGTCTACGGAGCCAATCCTGTCTTGCGGAGCTCGTTCAGCAGTTCTGTTTTGTCCTGATCCAGGGTTTCGCGTAATGCCTCGATGGCCATGCTGTCCAGCCTTGCTGCCGTATCAGGTTGACTCAGCAGCAGGTTCAGCACCTCGCGGAATTCTTCTGCCGCTTCTTCCCGACGCGACGCGGCCACCAGGAAATCTCCCCGCATTTTGGCCATCATCAGGCGTTCACTGACCGTCGCGACCGGCAGGAGTGCTTCCTTTGCGCTGGTCATCAGGACCTCTGATAACTCCTCGCAGCCTTGTGTCTTCTCGAGTTTGCGGCCAAGAATCAGAAGTGCTTTGACGCTTTGTTTCCGGCTGTTGAAGTCCACGGACCTTGTGTCGGACAAATCCGGATACAGTTCCCCCGAACGAGCGAGTTCAATGAGACGTTCGGCCACCTGCCGACGGACATCCGCATTGGCCTGCTTCAGCAGAAGCACTGCAGAGGACAGGAACAAACCCGACGGCCTGAACTTCTGAGTTGATGACTCGATCCAGAGTTTCAGCAGTGGTGCCGGATCATCCTTCGAGCCAAAAGCGGGGCGGTCCATGATGCCGACGAGTAACGGACAGAGCATTGCTACCCTGCCGTCGGTGTTCAGCGATATCTCACCGTTCACTTCAATCGACGTGCCGGGATCGCCTGTGCCTTGTTTTGTGGTCTGGAGAAACTGCCATTCGTCAACGAGATGAGTCATCCTGAGTGAACCAGCACAGGCCTCCACGATAGCATTGATTTGCTCCGGTGTTTGTCTTCCCATCGAGGTTTGATCACTCAGGGCAATCAGTCCCTGCCACGGGAAGTGTTCCATTAGAGCTTTTGCAACATGATACTCATCCATCTGCGAACAGTACTTCAGACGAGGGATCATCGCCCGAAACTTGTCGCGACCTCCGTGTGAATTGACTCGTGCGAGCATCGTGTCAAACAGATCCCGCCGAAGTTCCCCGTCCCTCTGAGAGGAGACGGGGCTGCACAGAGTCGCTTCGTAAATGACGAGCAGGTTGTCCAGGTCCTTCTTTTCAGGAAACATCGAATCCAAAGTCATCAGGCAGTCCGCTGGGAAAGGGCTACGGCGTGATTCTTCGACAATCGACTGTAGTGACTCTGCTGCGACGTCTGGCTGTCCACATTGACTGGCTGTGAACGCGACGAAGAACGGCCATTCTCTGAGAGCGGGACGGGAACTCCGGACCCGGAGGACGGTCTCATGAAGTGCCAGTTGCTCTTCTTTGGATGCCTGCAAAAATGAATTCTGCAGAATCTGTAGTACCGAACCAACAAGCAGACTTCTTGATTCACGCTTACCCTCATTCTCTGGTTCACCGACCCAACCGATCAGTTCAATCAGTGCGGAACATGTTTTTGTGTTGGGAGTCTTCTTTCGGTCAGTATTCATGAAAACGGAAAATCCCACCGAGGCTTCCGAAACTTTCCATGCTTGCTGAATCTCCGGCAACAGGGAGATGGGATCGGCAGAATCAAACAGAGCACAGGAGAGCATGCTCAACTCCAGCGTATCCGGAAGTACCAGCGCGACGTTCCCGCCGAATCTTGGGCCGGTTACGACTTGTCTGCCGGAACCCTTTCGGCCTGTCGCATTGAAGTGCGCGGCTAGCAACTCCTTGAGATGACCGGAATCAATGATTGCAATCAGAAGTGCGGTGTTCTCTTCCAGCAGCCGTTTGGCCTGGCCACTCTTCCGCGGGTCTTTGAGTGCCTCCAGAATCAACTGCGATGCCGCCTCGCTATTGCCATCGGACAACAGTTGTCGAACTTTCCCACGACTGACAGCACCATCGTCATTGCTGCTGCCCTCAAGGTCCTTTGCTTCGTTGTCTCGCCCGGCAGCCCGAAGAAACATGGCCAATTCTTCTTTGAGCACTTGAGAGTTTGGCGAGGCATTCAAGAGTGACTTCTGTTCTGAGATCATCTCCTCAAGAGCACCGGACTTCTTCAGAAGTTCAAATGCCCTTTCACGCATCTGGAATGGACTTCGCGTGTTTTGCTGACGAAAGTTATAACTGGCGTCGCCGATCTTCTTGCGGGCAATCTGCTTTGCGATTGCGATGGCTTCGGCGGTCTTTCCGAGCCGTTCGTATTCTTCCACGTACTCATACTGAGACTTCGGTACTGACACTTGTGGCGTCAGCGTCGGTCGAGAACGAAGCTCTGCTGCGATTTCCGTCAGCTGAAAGTCGTCTGCAGTTTTGATCAGACTGGATAATTCATCCGATGACAATTGAATTCCTGCAAGCCGTCTGAGACTCAGCTCAGCCCGATCTTTTTGCGTGGTCATTTTCGCCAAACGCAAGACGCGAAGTTCGTCGGCCTTCATTCGATTTGGATCGGCTTCGTCAATTCCGTCGAGAACCGTGATGGCCTCGGCATACAAACCCGCTCGCTGTAGTGCCTCAGAGACTTCTCGTCGAACTGTGGAGTTTTTGGGGTCGAACTGCACGCAGCGAATCCAGTGCCTGGCGGCCGCAATCTGGTCGTTCCGGTAAGTTGCCAGATGGGCGAGTGCGACTTCTGCCAGAAACTCCCGGCGTCCCGTCACGCCTCGATACTTCTGTTCCAGTTTTCCCGCGACACTAGCAAGCAAGCCGGGACGCTTGCTGCATGATCGGAAAACCGCAGCCCAGAAGTCTTCATAGGGACTGAGGGATTGCGGATACTGCACAGTCAGCCGGGCTCCACCGGGTTCTCGAGTTGATAGTTCGATCCAGTCAGAGACCAGTTCTGCAACGTCGTCTTCGCTGAGAGAACCCGCAGAATGCATGATCCACGGAGCGAGCAGATCAACCGGAATGGGAACACTGTCTTTTGAAGCATCGGATGGCGCGGCTGAGTCCTGCGACACGGTTGGAGTCAGAACTCGTCGCCAGAAAGACTTGCATTGCCGGAGAGTCCAGCGAGGTGACGCTGTGGGAGTGCGGGAGAACTCCAGCAACAGTCCAAGTCGACAGTCCGTTGAGGCTGCCTCTTCAGAGGTTAGCTCAGTGATCCAGTTATTAAGTGCGGCCTCGTCGGGCATTGCCCTGATGATACACCGTGCAAAAAAGAGAGTAGCTGTGCTCGGGTCAGTCGCTGCCAGTTGACGAACTCGCCGCTTGATTAGCGCCAGATGTGTAGACCAGGCTTTTTTGGCATCCGATTCCCCGATAGATCCCTCGTTACCTCTGAGCGTCATGCTAAAGCACGTATGGAGATAGGCGATGGTCCCTTCACTGAACCCCGTTTCGAGCAGTGGCTGTACGGCCTCCAGGCCAGTTGAATCGACCGGCTCCAGCGTTGCACAGATCCAGCGATCCCATGCTGCAATCGCAGCACGATCGGAGGCCTTATCTTCGTTCTCACCGCGGGATGTCGCTTCAGGACCAGGTTCAGAAGTTTTGTCGCTCAAGACGTTCGCTGTCACCAGCGCGGCAAGAGCAAACTCACGCACGGCTGCTGTCGTGTTGATCTCAGAAAACGCTGTTCGATTCAATGTACGTGGACTCAGGAGCCCGATGGTTGGTGCTGTCATGTACTGCATCTCCTCTTCGGAGATTTCCTCCAGATGCAGCAGAACTCGAACCGCGAAGAGTCGCTGTCGAAGAATTGCTGCGTCGACGAACTGACTGGAAGCCGGTGCTTCCTTACCTGGAGAAATGCAGTCGAAGAACTGAGCGAAGGGGACTTTTTGTGTGACCTGAAGAATCTTCTGGAACGTGTTGCAGGCCTCTTCTTTGTTCCCTTCGGTCCATTGCAGCACACCCAGTCGCAGCAGCCCGAGCTCGGGATGCTGATTGCGTTCAATGAATGTGTTGCAAATGCGTACGGAGAGATCGATCGCTCCATCCTCAATCGCTCGATCAATCATCTGCAACAGTTCCGCAGAAGATGTCTCCGGTCCGATATGGGCCATGATGAGAGATTCTGCTTCGTCGTACAGACCCGCTCGCTGCAGGGCCAGAATGTACTGACCTTCGGTCGCTTCATTCGGTTCGAGCCGAAACTGTCGGCGTCGATATCCAGCGGCGGCTTCGTAGTCTCCGAGGCGATCACAGATACTCGCAAGCTGACCAATGACGACAACACTTCGATCATCGCGTTGCAGAAGCTTTTCAAGAGTCGAGCGAGCACTGATCAGGTCCTGCACCGCCAGATGGGCTTCCGCCAGTCCAATCAGAATTGTGCGGTCCTGTTCATTCTGCTGCAGTTTCTGGTTCAAACGGCGAACGACCTCGGCGAAGGTGCCGCGCTGCATGGCCATCTGGGAAAGCTTCGCGACTGCTTCACTGCGAGTGGAGTCTGTCTCGGCCTCAAGATAGAGACTCCACCAGACTTCAAATGCTTCATCGAACAGCTGCAATTTTTCAAGCGTGGAGGCAAGCAGTGTTC
>JAEUII010000335.1 GCA_016795145.1 Planctomycetaceae bacterium | reverse complement strand
CGCGATTGTCCGCGCTAGTTTTCCGCTTTGAGTCGACACTTCAGGATCCGCGCGGAGCGCCCGTTTGGTTTCTCAGTCACTTCCGAACCAATATCTCACTGATCCGGATGTGCAGCTGATGCTTCGGGTTTCGGCGGGCGACAACGCCGCCTTTGAAGAATTGGTCCTGCGCTATCAGGACCGGCTTGTTGGGTTCTTTTTCCACCTGGTGCATGACCGAGCTGCCGCTGAAGATCTGGCCCAGGAGTGCTTCCTGCGAGTCTATCGGTCCAGAGAACGTTACGAGGCGACAGCCCGGTTCTCGACCTGGCTCTTCCGGATTGCTCACAACCTTGCCAGCAATCAGAAGCGAGGCAGTGTTCGACGACGGGAGATTCCGCTTGCCTCGTCGTCCGATGCTCATGAATTCCAGGTAAATGAGCAGAATCTGGCAGAAAAATCGGCTCTCATGCCGACGCGGCAGCTTGATTCCAATGAAATGAGAGACGTTGTTCGCATGGCGATCGAAGAGCTCAGCGAGCGCCAGCGGACCGCCGTTGTGCTTCACAAATTTGAAGAGATGAGTTACGAAGAGATTGGTGAAGTAATGGGACTGGGAGTAGTGGCTGTGAAGTCACTGCTTTCGCGTGCTCGAGGCAAACTCAAGGAGGCGCTGGAGCGATTCCTTTGACATGCAGTTGTGTCATGGTGTTCTGACGATCGACTGGTTCATGAAATCTGTGTCTTTGTGTGATGGGTTGATGAAGAGATGACGAGTCCTGGTTCAACGCCGCGTTCTGAAGACAGCGAGGATCCCGATGATCCTCGGCTGACGGAACTCGTTGCGTACCTGGACGGTGAGCTTGATGATTCCAGTTCAGAGCGACTTGAAAAGCGTCTGGGCCAGGATCGAGACTTGCGACACTACGCTGAAACTCTCGACCGAACCTGGCAGATGTTGAACACACTGGGTGAGCCGACAGCCAGCGGTGAGTTTACTCGCAAGACACTCGCGTCAATCACTGCGATCTCGAAGGAAACGGAAACGATCTCTGCATCGCAAGCCGGACTCGCGAAACGATTCTCCCAGGTTCCTGTTGCAAAGATTGTTCTTTGGCTGCTGGTCGGATTCATCGGCACGGGCGCGGCTCTATTGCTGGCACAACAAACTGATCTGCGTCGCACGTCTGCGGATGATCGAGAGCTTCTGGATGACCTCGACTTGTTGAAGCAGTACCAGCAATTGAGGCCTATTCCGGACGAAGTCTTTCTGAACGACCTGTCAAAGCAAACTTCGGAAGGGGGAACACCATGAAGCCCTCGGCCTTAGTGCGTTACCTGATTCCGATTGTCTGTATCGCCGTTGGTGCAGGTGCGGCTGTGGCTGTGTTCGGGACCAGCAGTCGTGAGCGACTTCGTCTGGAAGAGCAGGCGAAAGCATTCGCAGCAATGCCCCAGGATAAACAGCGAGTCATTCGGCTCAGCTTTGAAGATTTTCGCTCGCAATCTCCCGAACGCCAGGCCCAGGTCAAAGCGTTGTATGACGCTTCTTCAGCGGATCCTCAGCTGGCGAAAACGGTCTCTCGTTTCTACGAATGGTGGACGGCCCTCCCGCGTGAAACTGCCGAAGAGTTTCACTCACTGGCAAACCCTGAACGATTGCGGATGGTCGCAGAGCAATGGGCGCAGAAGGCCCCGGCTGTTGCCAAAGATTCCATTGTTGTGAACTTCGCACGAACTCCTGCACAGCGACTTCCGGAGCTTCATCTGAGTGATGATGACTATTGGAAGATCATTAGCTCGACGATTCCCGAGGACGAGCGTCCAGAATCGTTGCGAAGCGAGCTGGCGAAACTCACGAACGATGGGCAGCGTGCACTTCGACTGAGTCTTTGGGTCTTTGAGACTCTTGTGGATCCTCGAGACCGAGATTCAGAGCCGCTTCGAAAAGCGATGAGCAGAACTCGACGCTTGAAAGAACAGCTTCTTGCCACGGTGAAAGATGATGCCTGGAAGAAGGGCTTTCAGGAGATGTACAAGGGAGTGGAAGGTCGACCGTGGGAACAGCAATGGCTGCTTCCGACTTCGTATGTCATTGTGAGTCAGGCGGCCATGAGTCTGGGCAATCGGCTGCAGAGTTCATTTCCTGTCTCCGATGAACAACTTGTTGCAGCGTTTGATTCAATCACGGATCGACAGCAGCGGCAGCAAATCATGGCTCTGTCGCCTGATCAGGCAAAGGCTCGGCTTGAGTTCATTGCTCAAAGCCAGCTTGGAGAGAGTCCGGAAAAGGACCTCCTCGTCAAGTTCTCGGAATTTGCCCGTCGTCATGAGCAGCTTGTGCGAGCTGCCTCGTTTGGATTGGGGGGATTTGGCCGAGGCAATCGCGGTGGGCCACCGCAGCCGCCCGCGTCCCCTCCGAAACAATAGTCGTTGGGGCTCTTTTAGGCCCGCCGGCCTTTGATCCGGTTCAAGTCCTGTGCGTCATGCAGATTCTGGAAGTCGATTTCCAATGCCAACATTTTCTGGGACTGTGTTCCGACGCTGCTCGCTATAATCCAGCGATTCATTTGTCTGTCATCGATGTTCCGGAGCAATACTCATGCGAACACATTCATGGAACTCTTCCGTTAGTCGTCGCTCGTCCGTGAAGGCCATGTCGGCCGGAGTCGCTGCACTGCTTGGGCTTGGTTCAGGTTCGGCTCTAGCGGCGAACATGACACCGGTCCTGGACGGAAGTCCGTGGCGATCGTACCGTGCGACTCCTGATCAGCGCGGTGTTGCAAGCGGGACTTTAGCCGCTGCTCCTGCGCTGAAGTGGGAGAAGCCATCGAAGGACGGCTGGGTGGCTGGCGTAGCGATTGTCGGTGATCGAGTTTACGCACCGGCGCTGGAAGGCTTCGTCCACTGTTTCGACCTGAAGACAGGCGAAGAAATCTGGAAGTATCGTTCCATTGACGATCCTGATCCGAAGAAGTTTGCTGCCGGTTTCAAGGCCGCACCGCTGGTCACGGATTCTGCAGTCTATGTCGGTGACGAAGAAGGAGTGCTCCACGCACTGGACCGCAAGACCGGAAAGAAGCTCTGGCACTTTGCATCGGGAGCTGAGATCGCTGGCTGTGTTGCTCAGTATGGCGACAAACTTCTTCTGGCGTCGCATGACAGCTTCCTGTACTGCCTGTCGCTCGACGGCAAAGAAGTCTGGAACTTCCAGACCAACGACCGCATCAACTGTTCGCCGGGAATTGCAGACACGTTCACGTTCGTTGCAGGTTGTGATGAGCATCTTCGAATCATCGATCTCCAGACCGGCAAAGAGACTCGCGACATGCCGCTGGAGTCATTCCTGATTGCGTCGCCAGCCATCGTTGGAGATCTGCTCTACGTCGGAACTCATACGGGGTTGATTGTCTGTGTGGACTGGCGGAAGGGTGAGTTTGTCTGGAAGTATGAAGGTCCTCGAAAGATGCCTTTTCATGCTTCCGCGTGTGTCACTGACGATCTCGTGATTGTTGGTGGTCACGACAAGCATGTACATGCCGTCGAAAGAGCGACCGGAAAGCCTCGCTGGACCTTCCCGACACGAGCGAAGATCGAATCGTCCGGGGCTGTGATCGATCAGCGATTTTTTGTCGGTTCCGGGGATGGCAACCTCTACGGCATCGACATCATGACGGGCAAGGAAGTCTGGAAGTACAATGCTGGCCGAGACATCACTGCAGGCGTTGCCATCGGCGAAGGTTATCTGGTCGTCGGCGAGGACGAACAGAACGGTCGTCTGCTGTGCTTTGGCTGACAGGGGCTGAAAGCTCCTGATCCAGAGCAGCCTGTCAGTATCTGCGATAACTGTTCCGAACCATGAACTGAGATTGTCATGAGTACCATCGAAACGCCGGTCACAACGGAAGTTGGAAGCTACTTCATTTCCAACTATCCGCCGTTTTCGCAATGGAAGTCGGACTATGTGCCTGCGGCACTTTCAGCACTGGATACGAATCCGGCTGAGACAGCCAACACACCGCTCGGCCTTTACATTCACATTCCATTTTGTCGCAAACGCTGCAAGTTCTGTTACTTCCGCGTGTACACGAACCAGAATGCGAAGGCGATTGAAGACTACGTTCGTGCACTGATCCAGGAAGTGGAACTGATCAGTCAGCGGTCTGCAATTGGAACTCGAGACCTGCTTTTTGTTTACTTCGGCGGTGGCACACCCAGCTATCTGAGTTCGAAGCAGCTGCGTTCACTGCGGGAACGCATGAGCGAGTTCATTACCTGGGAACGGGCCAAGGAAGTAACCTTCGAGTGCGAACCAGGAACGCTGAGTGTTGAGAAACTGGAAACCCTGAAGGATATCGGCATCACTCGAATTTCTCTGGGTGTCGAGAGTTTCAACGATCAGATTCTGGAGGAGAACGGACGTGCTCATCTGTCGCCCGAGATCTTCCGGGCGTACGACTGGATTCGCAACATTGGCTTCCCGCAGGTCAACATCGATCTGATCGCCGGGATGGTGGGAGAGACGGACGAGAACTGGCATCGCAACATCGACAAAGCTCTGGAGATGATGCCGGACAACATCACGATCTATCAGATGGAATTGCCCTTCAACACTGTCTATTCGAAGGAGATGCGGGAACAGGGGACTCAGTCACCCGTTGCCGACTGGCCAACAAAACGCCGCTGGGTGAATGAAGCGATGGAGCGGCTGATGGCGGCGGGCTATCACATTTCGAGCGGGAACGAACTGGTACGCAATCCGGACAAAGATCAGTTCGTCTACCGTGACAACGTCTGGCGCGGATGTGACCTGCTGGGGACCGGCGTTTCCTCGTTCGGCCACTTCCACGGAGTCCACTATCAGAACCTTGACCGGATTGAAGATTACATGGACACGGTGAATCGGGGTGAGCTGCCGATTAATCGTGCGATGCAGCCGACACGCCATCAGCTTCTGATTCGTGAACTTGTCCTGTTGATGAAAGAAGGACAGGTCTCCCTTGATCGACTTAGCAGGAAATATGGAGTCGACGTGGTTGCGGAGTTTGCTGAACCGTTCCGCAATCAGCAGAAGGCGGGCTATTTGACATTGGAAGGAACTGAGCTGAAACTGACTCGTAAAGGTCTGCTTCAGGTCGACAGCCTGCTGACTGAGTACTTTGAGCCTCAGCATCGAGCTGTTCGCTACACGTAGTTCGACTTTGCTCGCCGCGCGTTACCGCGATGCAAACTCGGCCTGCGACGACGGGTGATCACGGTCGGGAGTTTGCGCGTGAGTTCCTTCTCTGTTCCCTTTGAAGCTCGCTACGCCCGACGTTCGGACCTGCGAAAGAACGCCCTGCATTTGGTCGCAGCGGCCGATGAAAAAGGGCAGCAGAAGCAGTTTTTCTCCGGCACCCTTGTGCGGCCTCGACACGTTGCTGAGCTGCTTCGACTGTTGATGACTGTCGTTCAGGCCCGGTATCACATTCCGGCTGCGATGCTGAATCGAATCCTTGCGGAAGCAGATCCGATAGTGACTTCTTCGGAAGATCGGCTGCGATTCGAAGGTCTGTCGAGCTGCTGCGGAGTCTATTGTCGACTGGACCTCTTTCCTGAAGCCGTTCGCGACGGACAATTCGGACAGGGCACCACGAACGTTGATTTCAATCCCCCGATGCTGGCCGCGCTGGCGAAAGTCAGAGACACCGACAAGATCGAGTTTGTCGTTGAGCGTGAGGGATTCGAGCTTCGTAAGGCGACGGAATCTGTCGTCGAAAAGAAGGTGAAGCTCCCTGTGCGGTGGATTCGAGGACTCACGGAAGTCCAGGCCTGTCAGTCACGCATGAAGTTGTTTCATGAAGCCTCTGGTCCGGATGTCTGGCGATTCCTGCGTTCGTTTCCCCGTATGAAGACTTCGAATCGTGAGATGTGGGTGGTAGCCGCCGGACGCACGCTTCGGCTGAGTCAGCGTCCTTCGAAAGACGGGCTTCGAATCTGTGGACTTGAACGACTGCGAGTCCTGGAATCATGTGCCGCCACTGCGAAGTCGGTGCAGATGTTTGCCGACGAAGTGACGGGCGCATCAGCATGGCAGCTGACGTTTTCGGACAGTCGATTCACGCTGGTCGTCAGTCCGGAAGTCTGGCGAGGGTTCTCCGGCGAAGGTCAGGTTCTGCATCAGCTGGCAGGAAAAAGCTGGCCGGCCTTTGTCCGCCGAGTCAAGACGCGGCTGCGGTGGCAGAGTCAGGTCGACCTGAAGGAACTTCAGCGACAACTTGGCAAAGAGACAGACGAAAATCAGATTCGAGATGCTCTTGCGTCTCTCGCGACACAGGGCCTTGTTGGATTTGATCTCAGCACTGGTGCGTGGTTTCACCGCGAGCTGCCGTTTGACCTGAGCCAGGTGGAGAAACACCATCCCCGCCTGAAAGATGCTCGCAAGCTGCTTGAGGAAAACAAAGTGCGCATCGTCAAGGTGACTCAGGACGTGGCGGAAGTTCTGGTGGCTTCCAGCGATGTTGAACATCGCGTGCGAATCCAGGGCGAAGAACCGCACTGTACGTGTCCCTGGTTTTCGCAGTATCAGAACAGTCGCGGACCCTGCAAGCACATTCTTGCTGCGCAGATACTGCTGGAGGAACATCACAATGAGTGAAGAAACGCTGAAACGGCTGCTTGAGAAGGGCGACAAGAGTGAAGTCCGAAAGTTCTTCCAGGGGATGCCTGAGAATGAACGACGGCGATACGCCGCGACTGCTCTGGCAAATCTCAAGGCGATCAAAAAGAACCGGATGATCGAAGAGTCGCCTGGGCGCTTTGTTGGCAACAAGCTGCTGCCAGCGGCTGAGCTGGCGTTCTTTGAGACTGCGACATTTGCGGAGATTCAGAAGATCGGGATGCGATGGACACCGGGAGGTCCTGAATGTCTGCAGGTATTGACTGAGCGGCGTCCTGACTGGGTGAGTGACTTCGCTGAAGCCCTGCTGAACGGCACCTATTACTGGGGATCCTGGGATCTTGTGCGTTCATTGATCAAGGAAGGGCTGATTTCAAAACCGGACCATCCGCATTATTACCTCGGCATGCTGGAGGCACTTGGCGGTCGGTATGCAAAAGGCGACCTGCAGGAGAGGTTCGAGGCGGAACCAGATCTTCTGGACGACATCTGGAAGTTGTTCGAATACGACGGTGGCGGGGAGATTAGCCTTGCCAACGTCGATCGCTTCACGCATCGAACCAGCTGGTCCGGGACGATGCTTGAGCTGATGAAAAAGAAGAAGCTGCCACGGGCGAAACTGCTGGACTGTACCGTCAGCGCGCTCGAGAGGGACTTCAATCATTATCGGGCAAGGTGGTTCTTCACGTTCTTTGACATGCTTGAACCAACGCCAAAGGAACTGGCTGGATTTGCATCCCGAATCATTGGTCTTCTGAACAACACGGCTCCGAATGTGGTCGCGTGGGCCTTCGAGAAAGTTCAGGGGCTGGTCAAACTGCACACCCTCGATACTGCGGACGTGATTCGATCGATGGAACCAGTCCTGCGTTCCAGAAATAAGGGGATCGTACTGGATGTTCTGAAGCTGATTCGCCACCTTGCGACTGATGTGAAGTCAAAGTCAGCATCAGCGGATGTTGTGTTCGCAGCGCTCCAGCATGAGAAGCCGGACGTTCAGAACAAGGCTCTGGATCTACTGTCTTCGTTGGGACCGCTTGACGGGAAGACTCAGCGCTCCCTCCAGGATGTGCTTCCTGGACTGGCGGCGTCGGTGCGTAAGCGAGCAGAAGCGATGTGCACTGTGCCGTCGATGAACGCTGGCAGGATGAAACAGGCAGGATCGAAATCAAAGTCAGGCGCTGGCAGCACCATAGCTCAGAAGTTGCCGTCGGTGGATGCACGGCTAAAACAGAAGTTCTCCATTGATCAGCTTGAACAGAATTTGAAAAAGAGTGTATTCGAGATTCCTCCGGCCAGGTTTGATGGAACAGATCTGCTTAGGCTGAATGTCGCGGAACCGGTGAGTCCCATTTTGGACGTGGAAGAGTTGATCGACACATGCCTGAAGGCTGTTGAAGATGGCAGTCAGACGGTTGACGTTGAACGCTGTCTTGATGGAATTGCCGAGTTGTGTGATTCGCTGCCAGAGAACTTTGACACACTGGCTGCGCCGCTGCTCAAGCGGGTCAGGCAGAAGATTCGAAAGGAGCAAATCCCTTTCGAGGGAAAGGATCCCTCTGCAGATCTTTGCGGCGTCGTCTACGCCTTATGCACTGGAGTTGTTCTGAAGGCTCGTCCTGATCGCGACCAGGACGACGTGTTCATCATGGATCTGGAAGGCAATGCCGTGACTTTCTGGCAGCACGGTCGGGCGACGATCGCCAGTGTATTCTCTCGTCTGTGCAGGGAAGTCGCGGAGCGTGTTGCAAAGCGGGAGAGTCAGCGTCTTCTTAGTACGCCAACGCATGCCGGTGGCTGGGTCAGTGTATCAACTCTGGCCGACAGGATTCGCCTTCGTGGCAATGACGGACCAGGACGGTACGATGTGATCCTTGCAATGCTGCGTCTTGCTCCGGATAACCGTTCGAAGACACTGAAGGCCCTGCCGAAGGAAACGGAATGGCAGCAGGCAGTTCGATATGCCTGCGGAGCGGATGACGTCAAAGTAGGAACAACAGCGGCAATCTGGGCTGTGGCAGCAGCAGCTCGGTCACCGCGTGAACCTCAGCCAAAAATTGCAGCATTGTTTGCTGATGAACTGCCGGATGCCGGTCATCCCGCGGGGTATGAACTGCAGCTTGTTCGAAAGAAGCCAGGTCAGTATGTCTTCTTTTACCCTAAAGTGACGTCGACACCGCCTGCTCCGAAGAAATGTCCGGTCGACCTTCCAACTGTCCTGCTCCATTCATCCCGAACCGCGGACAGTGACGGTGCATTTGCAGGCAATACAGACGGCTCCGTGCGATGGTGTGCAACTATCTGGCCTCTGCATCGCGAATCATATTTCGCCGGAGCCATCGAAGTGTGTCTGAACAATCTCGACTGGCATGAAGCTGATTGGCACAACAGATGTCTGCTAGAGCCGCTGTTCGACCCAGGGACACCTCTCAGTCACAACGGGCTCCTGCTTCTGGTCGGTGTCCTGGCAGCCAAAGAACCGGGCGAATCGGGACTTGCCGTTGATGCAGCGATTCAGTGTATTGAAGACGGTCGACTTGGAAGTTCAAACCTGGGACACGCATTGTCCGTTTTGATGGCTCAGGGGTTTCTCAAGCCTGGCCGTCTGCAGAAAACACTTTCGCAGGTTGCTGGAGTTTCGGTCGTGCACGCGGCTGTGGTGCTGATTGCTCTGCAGCATGCAATCGTGTGTCTGAAGGACGATCTTCCCAAAGACACGGCAAAACTCCTGGAGTTGCTTCTGGAACTGTGCGTTGAACACACATTCCCTCTGAGCGACAACTTTCTCAAGTGTCTCGAAGACAAATTTACATCCGGCAAGGGTCGTCAGCTGGCGGCTGGTTTGAAGCAGGCCAGCGAAAACGCTTCGACGGACAGTGTGACACAGGTCCTGCAAGATGCCATTTCAAAGCGCTGCCATGCGGCATCACGGTTCAATAAGAGTTGAGTACTTCGGCAACAATATTTCAAGCTGATAGACTTCCGATAGTCTACGTCACGAATACGGCTTCTTTGGAGGATCTGGTTATGGTGTCGAGAAACACAGTGATACTCTCGTGTGCTCTGCTTTTCGCAACTGGCTGTGCTGATTCCACACCGACTCCTCCGGCTGAGGTGAAGAAGCCACAGGAACCAGGCAAGGTCACAGAGTTTGATCCAAACAGCGGAGCGGTCGAGGTCGATCACAAGCAGAAGATCACCGATCCGATCACGGGTCCATTGGCAGCTCTTCAGAATGCGAAGATCGACATTCCACAACTGGCGATTCAGCACGCACTGGATCTTTTCAACGCAGCGGAAGGACGATACCCGAACAGCTTCGAAGAATTCATGACGCGAGTCATCAAGGAAAATCAGATTCGGCTTCCGCAGTTGCCTCAGGGCATGGAGTTTCAGTACGACGTTGAGAATCACAAACTGCTGATTGTGAAGTCTCAGGCAGCTCCGGCGAGCACCGAGCAAAAGTAGGCCGCTTGACGTCTGTTGTGTGGCCGAAGGGCGAGAAATGGCTCAATTGCCTGTTGCTTTTTCCGCAGACGGTGGGCTAACAAGTCGAAACGAAAAGCTTAGCTCACCGCGGACCGATGACACCTGAACAAGACGCAGTCGTGTTTGCCCAAGAGTATTGGTGATGTCCGAAACCTCGAGCGGGATTTCAACAGGTTCGGCCGAGTCAATTGCGGATTGAATCGCTGTTCGCACCAATGGCAACCAAACCGTTCCTGCCTGGACGGTCGTCACTTCGGGATCTGTGGTTGCTGCGGGAGGCTCTGGTGAGTCACCAGGGATCTGGAGGGCCGGTGGACTTTCGACCGTTGCTGGTTCCGTTCGTGTATCAGGCTCGTCGCCAACTTCAAAACTGCGAATGTCGACAGTCCATGCGGTATCTGACAATCGGCGTCCCCGCAGATTGAACGTCGTCGACATCCACCCGCTGGAACTGCCAAGTGTCGGATGGATCTGAAAATGCACAACGACCTGAACGTTGCCATCGACGAAACGGACCTGAAGTGGTTCTTCCGGGCGGAGTTCAAGTGAAAAGACTGTTGCTGCCTTATTGACACTGATGGCTTCCATCAAACCGGCAAGTGACGACGTTTCGCCTTTGTTCAATGCGCTCAGAGATTCCTTGAGTGCCAGCAGTTGCTGATCAGAGATTCGTTGTCCCCCCTGCACCGACTTTTTCAACAGTCGCGCGACCAGTGAGTCACGGACACCAATCGTAAGATCTTCTTTGGGACTCAAAGTATCTGGAGGTGTTGCGAGTTTCTGTGACGCGTACTTTCGTTCTCCGACCCAAATGTGAACAGAGGACCGCCCTGCTCCCGCCTTCCAGACCAGTGATGGGTCATCCACCATTGCTGCAAGCTGGCGCTGCGTCTTTGTCCAGGACCTGCCGAGCTCTGCAAAGTCGTCATCGATGATGCGATCAATCTTTGGAAGTACGTCGCGCGAGACGTCTTCGGCAACGGCCTGGTTGATCTGCGGCTGCATCCGCATGACTCGCTGCCATGCGATTCGATCACCGAGCGGAGCCAGCAACGGGGCCCTCGCGCCGGCCGCGCTGGTAACACGCAGCGGATTTTCATTGGCCTGAATGGAGCCGTAACAGGTTCGAGTCAGGAAGATGTCACCATCGAACCAGAACGGCTTAATGATCTCGAAGTTATGTTGTCCCGCGCTTTGCACTGTTGCGCGTCGATTGATACCGGTGGTTTCGCTGTTGACGCTTCCGCGATTGATCAGCTGAAACTGCAGAGGATTGGTTTCCGGAAGAACCTTCAGTCGTGTTTCTGTGACGGTGGACTGGCTTCCTGTCACCGCAGAATTCATGAGAGACTTGGAGATTGGTTCCTGTTCTTTTCGTCGACGCTCGAACCTTGATTCCAGGGCGGAACTCTTGAGTTCAATTCGAAACGACGGTGCTGCATCCTGTGCCAATCCCGTAACGGTGCTTCCCCAGAGGCACGCGAACGCCGCTATGAGAATCCACTTTCGTTGAGGGACGAACCAGGCCATGCGGCGATCGTTTGAAAGAGGGGTGGTGACGAACGACTGGATGATCGGCGGAACGATTGGCGACGAAGGAGACTCGAGTCCGTCCGGCAGCGAGAATCTGCATTGTGCAGGATCGCGAGCCACTCAGAGTATTTTCGCCCTGGAATTGGCGATTTCAAGTGGAGAATCGGGGCGAGCAGCCAGGCTCATTCAGATGAAGCAGAAGATTCTGAAAGAGCAAAATAGGGCGCAAAAGCGTAAGGCTCGCCTTTCACGGGAGCTCAGCCACAGCGAACGGAACGCCGCTCAAGCTGTGACACCTCAAAGCGGTGCGAAGACGCACACTCAAAGGCGCAGCAGGCAAAGGGACCTGGGAGACCACGGACAAACGCCGGGTGGGGAAGTCCCGCCGCAAATGGATCAATGGCGAACAAATCCAAACGTAACGTAAGCCGGAAACTGTATCGACGAATTCAGAGCTTTGATGACAGGTGGAACCGGGTCGGGCTGCCACCGTGAATCATCTTCATTCTGAATCCTCAGTCGAGTTACTTTCCGGTCTTATTGTCCGGCGTATTTTCGCGCTTGATCGCTTCGTAGACTTCTTCGCGATGTACGGTCACGTCGCGAGGAGCTTCGATGCCGAGTCGAACCTTGTCGCCTCGAATCTCGATTACCATCAGCGTGATCGAGTCACCGATCACAATCTTTTCGTCTTTCTTGCGGCTGAGTACTAGCATGTCCAGTCCCTGGTCAATCTTCTTCGTGAATGATTGCTGCTCGACCTTTCTGACGGCCATGATCCGACACAGACCTGGCAGTGCGAGCAGAGAAAAACTCCTGACATATTTCCAACCGGGTCCGAAGTCCGCCGCCGTTTGTTTCGTCGGAGACCTCATTCCATTCACTGGCGTGAACTGGCTGGAACAAGGTGATGGAATGTTGGTTCCATCGTGTTAGAGTTGTGTTTAGACCAGCGTCAGAGTTTCTGTCCTGATAACCCCTGGCTGTTCTGACTGATCCACCGGCCTGCCGGGTCCTCTGAGTAAGACTCATGGGGAGGATTTCCCGCCAGATCGATCTTTCAGACCTTCGCCACGGCTGCGTTGAAACAACTTCAGATTCGTGGCGTCGAACCATAGGTCATTTTCGACGGTTCTCGCTGGTCAGATGCAAGAATTGCCGAAATGCAAGTCGTTTGAAAGCATTTTCTGCCGCTTTATGCTGTTGAAGCATGTTCTTCCGTGGCAGCCTGTTCCGGTTGTGACACTGGTAACGGATGAAGTGTTTCGGCAATCCTGGAACTGGGTGTCCGGATCGTTGTTTTCGCGGATGGATTCGCGACCATTCCTGCCTTTGCAGCCCTTGCGGTCACTGCACCTTGGCGATGTTTAAATCTCTGGAGGAATCAATGCTTCCGAAGCGTGCCCTCGGCAAGACAGGACTGGAACTCACAACACTGTCGTTCGGCGCATCGTCACTGGGCGCGGAGTTTCGAAACGTCGACCTGAATGAGTGTCTGCGAAGCGTTCACGCGGCGGTCGATGCCGGTATGAACTTCATCGACACGTCCCCGTACTACGGCCGCGGGATGAGCGAAGTGATGCTCGGCCAGGTTCTGCCTCAGATCCCGCGAAGCAGCTATTACCTCGGAACGAAGCTGGGGCGTTACGCTCCTCGCCATTTCGATTTCAGTGCGAAGCGAGTGATTGAGAGCATTGATATCTCCCTGGAGCGGATGCGAGTCGACTATCTGGACATCGTTCTGTGCCACGACCTTGAATACGTCGACATGACACAGATTGTTGAAGAAACGCTGCCCGCACTGCGACGACAGGTGGAAAAGGGCAAAGTGCGATTCATCGGGGTCAGCGGTTACCCGATGAAGATGTTCAAGTACGTCCTTGCGAACTCGTCCGATGTTGACGTCATCCTGACCTATAACCACTACACGCTTCAAAACGACATGGCACTGGAGCTGGTTCCGATCTGTCGGGAGAAGGGTGTTGGTCTGATGAACGCCGCTCCGTTCTCCGCGCGGCTTCTGTCCGGCTCACCACTGCCTCCGTGGCACAAGGCGACTCCGGAAGTTCGTAGAATCGCGAAAGAGGCAGCCGATTTGTGTGCCGCCCGCGGGTCGGACATCGCCAAACTGGCGTTGCAGTTTTCGATTGCCAATCCGGATTTCACGACCTGCATTACTGGCTCAGCGAATCCGGAACGTATCAAAGAGTGGGCGCGATGGGCTGTCGACCCCATGGATCAGCAGCTTGTCAACGACGTTCTGAAAGTGTTGAAGCCCATTCATAACTGGTTCTATATTGAAGGTCGTCCGGAAAACAACGACGAGAAGCCATGAAACATCGCCCGGGTTCCTCCCGCAATCAACGACCGGACTCCCGCGCGCGAAGTGAGCGACGAGCACCTTCCGAATCTGCTCCTTCGCTCAGCGAGTCCCGAGAGACGACCTCGCAGCTGGTTCGGCAGCGTGAGCTTTTGGGGCCACGCGCTTCGGAACCGATTCCGTCCGTGATGGTGAAGACTCGCAGTCTCTATCCGCTGCTTTACCGAAAGCGGCTTGAGCGTGTGGACAACGCAAAGCCTGGCGATCTCGTTGCTGTTTACAACGGGAATGAGCCTCAGCCTTTTGCGTACGGTCTTTACAATTCTCGCAGCGAGCTGGCTCTGCGACTGTTGTGGGGATCTGCGGACCTGCCAACGGATGAAAGCTGGCGCCAGAAACTTCTGTCTGCCGTTTCTCTCCGTCGCGATGTCCTGAAGGTTGAATCGCAGACGAATGCCTGGCGAATTATTCATGCAGAGGCAGACGGGCTTTCGGGGTTCGTCGTCGACTATTTCAATGGCATCGTTTCCGGAGAAGCATTTTCTCTGGGCATGTACCAGCGCGGTGCACTGCTGCTGCCGATGATCGCAGAGATCCTGGGCGCGGAACACTGGATGCTGAAGACGAGTCCTCAGTTTCTGTCCCAGGAAGGCTGCGATCCTCCGCCGCTGAGTTCACCGAATTGTCCGTCCAATGTGATTGTCCAGGAGTATGGCACACGATTTCGCATTCGTTTCGAGGGCGGTCATAAGACTGGGTTCTTCTGCGACCAGCGGGAGAATCGAAGACGTCTGGCGGATTTCTGTGCCGGGAAATCCGTGCTGGATCTGTGCTGCTACACCGGCGGGTTTTCGGTACAGGCCAAAACTCTGGGGCAGGCGGAGGATGTGATTGGTGTTGATCTGGACGAAGATCCGCTGAAGATCGCAAAAGAAAACGCCAACCTGAATCAGGCGCGTGTGCGTTTTGTGCAGGCTGACATCTTCAGCTACATGCGTGAAATGATCCGGAATCAGAAACAGTTTGACGTTGTGATTCTGGATCCTCCCAAGCTGATTCGATCGCGTCTGGAGATCGAAGAGGGGACTCGCAAACATTACGCGATGAATCGGCTGGCCATGAAACTGGTACGTCCCGGCGGGTTGCTGCTGAGCTGTTCGTGTGCCGGATTACTTCCGGAACCGGAATTTGTCCAGTTGCTGGCATCGGCGGCTCGCTCGGTCGCCGACGACGCGGATCAATCACCTCTGGAAGTCCCGCGAAGCCTTCAGATTATCGCGAAGTCCGGGGCTGCTCCGGATCATCCTGTCAGTTCCAACTGCCTTGAGACAGAGTACCTGAAAGCGGTCTGGATGATTGTGAACTGACCCCCGGAACTCCGACTTTCTGCAGTCAACAATTCACAGTCTATAAAAGCTCGGGCAACAAAAAAACGCCGCAGTGTTTTTGCACTGCGGCGCTCGTGTTGTCAGGCCAGATCATTCGTTATGGGAAGATCACGCCATTGATCTCAACCGATCCGTTGCTGGTATTGGCTGGGATGAAGAACGGAACTTCGATGAAGTTGTTTCCGTTCTGGCCGTTGGAAATCACGGCCATTGTGTTCAGAGTACCGAACAGGTTCACAGTACCAGTGACCTGAGTAAAGATGAATCCTCGTTCGTCTGCCGCACCGAGATCGCGGAACTCGACGCGGTTTCGGTTGAACCCAACAGCGGCTCCGTTTCCGGATCGCCGAACTTCAATACCGGTACCGCCATCCGTTTCAAGACGGATATTGTTGGCTGTGAAGACCAGGTTTTGAACCTGTGGATTGTTGGTCGGTCGCAGTGACAGGAACATGGCGGTTGGAGTCGTACCGGAGAGTCGCATCGTATTTCGAGCGATCCCGAATATGCCGTCGCTGCTTCCGATGTCGTAGTCGCCGTTGAGGTCAACATCAATGGCTCCGGGATCTGTCCCGAGTTCATTAAGAATAATCGTGTTGTCCTGAATCGACAGCTCGGTCAGGTCTTCGTCGGACGCATTCGAGAGGCTGAATGCGACCGCCTGTTCGATACCTCGCATATCGAGTGCATTACCATCAAAGAAGATTCGAGCAGGTCCGTTCCAGTCCATCACGAATGTATCGTCGAAGTTCGGACGAGTGTCATCAGCGTCGACCGTCGTCGGATCGGTTGTGTCGTTCACCTGAACCGTGTTGTCGATGAACTGAACTCGGATTGCCGCACCTTCTGCAGCAACCACCGGCTGCATGATTCGAATCACGTCGTTCGTGTTCGAAACGAAATCCGAGTCCTGAATCAGCACTTCAAATGGTCTGTCTGATCGATCGTATTCGTCAACGTTGTCGATATTGTCGAGTGCCAGAGTGTAAAGCAGTTTAATTGTTTCCCGTCCAACCGCTGTGTCATCACCATTGTTGTCAAAGTTGGTGCGGATCACTGACAGTCCCATCAGATCCTGTGAATGAATGCCGCGGATGTCAGAATCCGTAACATTCGAATCTTCGAGGCTGAAGAACTGTTCGTTGTTGTTCGAAACCGTTGCGCCCGGCGTTTCCGTATTGATGATCCGGACACCAAACTCATTGTTGTCGAGATTCATGAATGTCGTGGTCACCTGTCCGGCATTCTGCAGGAAGATACCAGCGGCATCGTTGTCATCAATGCCATTGCCTTTCGCCGCCGAAATCGTACCGCCGGTTCCAGGTGTCGCATTCGCAACCGTCGGCCTGACGGTAAATGTCTTGGCCCCGTCCTTGTTGGTTTCGACGAGTCGGATACCGTAGTCAGGTGCGTTGGCACTGTCGACTTCTGACAATGTCATCCGAATACCGCTGTTCTCGATGTCAACAGCCGTTTCGTTCGTGGTGTCGACGATACCGTCGTCCGACCGGATCTCTGTATTGTTGAGACCGAAGAAGCCAGTTCCGTCGATCGACTCAATGTCCATATCAGCAAAGCTGATGATCCCGGTGTTGTTGGAGAGGTGCACGCCGGCACCTCCGCCGATGTTGCCCTGAGCATTCTGCACTGTGGCATCGCCGAAACCGATACTGCCGGAGTTTCCGATGGCTTCGATTGCAGCAAACTGCGAATCGAGTGCATTGGAGACCAGCGTTGTTCGACTTGGAGAGACACCGAATGAGATACCACCCGAGGAATTGACAATCGAAATGCCTTCGATCAGGCGGTTTGTGACCTGCGTCACGCCTCCAAAATTCACCGTAGCGGCATTGTTTCCGATAAAGATCCCCTCTTCATCGGTCCCGTTCACCAGTGTCGTGCTGACAGTCCTGAAGACAGAGTTCAGAGCATTACTGGAGATATCAATACCGCGGCCATTAGTTCGCTGAGCCGCACCCGCTGTAACGACGGATGAAGTAATGTTCAGATTCTGTGAGAACTCGACTGAGTTTCCTGCGAGGTTCGTGTGAACAAAGACGCCCGCTTCATTCCCGGCGCCCAGGTGATTCAGGAGCGTTACGTCGTCAGAGAAGGTGACGGCTCCTGACGAACCGGTGACTTCAATACCACCTGCCAGACGATCGTTGATGTCGACTTCAGCATTGAACTGGGCACTTCCAGTCAAACCGCTGATTAAGATCCCCTGCTGAGCGGTGCCCGTCAGAGCAATACTCTGGAGCTGAGTACTCGATTTGGTGAAGGTGTATGTACCAGCGCTATTGAGAATCGAGATCCCTGTTCCGATGCCATTTGTGACGGTCAGATTGTCGACCGTCGCCGCTCCTCCGGTGTTGTTCTGTATGACGACACCAAGTCCTCCGGTGTCCGTGACTGAGGATTGTGACATGGTGAACCGGCCACCAGTCATGTTCTCAACCAGCAGAGACTCCTGGGCGGATGTGTTGGTGATCGATCCCAGCAGAAACTTGTCTGAAGAGTTGAAGCTGATTGTTCCGCTTCCGCCATTGATATGCACCAGCGCATCGGTCGCAGCAGCGTCGGAGGTAATTGTGGCGTTGGAAATCGAAGTTGTTCCGAGCGTATTCTGCAGGAAGATTGCAGAGCTTCCTGCGCCATTGATCGCAATGTCATTGATGCTGACATTCTGCGCGGCGTTTCCGAAAATGCCGTTGCCTGTTGGATCGTTGATGATGAATCCGGAGAACGTTGAATTGCTGGCAAGAGTGACCGCATCCCCAACCGTGTTGGCAATGATTGGTCGGGAGAGGGATGGATTCGCCGCAAACGTCGGTGAATCCGGCAGATCAATCAGGAAGTTCGTTCCAAGAGCCTCCACGGTCACTCGGTTAATGACGTCTCGCCCAGGAACGATCAGACCTTCGCCAAAGAGCTTCTGCCCGGCGTTAAGGACAACCTGATTCTCCGGTCCCGCCGTAAACTGACTGCCCGCATGCACGAAGACAATGTCGGTCGCGGCGCCGAGACCGGCCTGCAGCGACTGATACGGCTCATCGACCGTGCCGTTGAATGGCCCGACAAGGTCATTGCTGTTGACATGGGCAACTGTGAATGGAAGGTTCGTGTCCGGATTGATCGCGACTTGTCCAGGTGCGGAGACGTCAGACTGAAGTGCGACGATGTTCATGTTGCGGCGAACCGGGTCACGGAATCGCTGAATGGCTGAACGCTTCGTGTGCTCTTCGCTCTTGAATCCGCCAAAGTAGACAGCGGCACTGAACGACACCGTTGTATGGAATCGCTCGTCATCTGTGACCTTGAGACCAAGCTCAAGCCAGCGAGCAACGTCGGCCTGAAGGCGAGTGGACCATCCGGCAAAGCCGTCGATGTTTTCACCTTCGTAGAAGTAACCGCCGCCGAATGCACGCAGGTCAATCGTCTCAGCCAACTCACCAGGCAGCAGAAAACCAGCTTCAGCGTCGAAACCCTTCAGGCCTTCTGCAAACGTATCAACACGAGTGTATGTGATGTTGTTGCCGACGAACGCTGCACTGCCGGCCTGGACGCTTTGCCCCACGAGATCAAATGTGTTGCCGAACGTCTGGTAGAGGTTACCACGGGCTTCCCAGCGGTGAGCAAGAAGTTCCGCACCAGCACTCCATTGCTTCAGGTGAGCACCGGTGAGTTCATCACGGTCAAAGTAACCGTTGCCACCAAGGACCACGTCCCAGTCCTCAATGTAGTATCGCATGCCGCTGCCGAATGACCACGCGAGGCCGCCCTCGTTTGCGCGAACAAGTCGGGCATCTCCAAAGATCAAACTGTTGTCGATGTTCACATACGGCATGGCTCCGATGTGCGAGATCGACTGATTTCGACCGACCGTGTCACCCGCGATGTGACCCGCCCGAAAATTCGTGCCGAAGCCAGCTCGGTTTGAATCCACAACCTCGGAGACTGAACCCGTCGGAGTGCGGCCAAAGGAGAATGGGCCATCCTGGGAATAGGCTGCCTGAGTACCCATGGCCAGCGAAATCAACGCTGCAGCTCGGGACAGTTTCTTCAGCCAGCGGTTGGGGTTCTGAACGATCTTCATGACGTTCCTCAAACCAGGATCGTGACTCGCAGACCGTTTGTTAAGGCCTGCGCTGAGTTGCCAATGGGCAAACTCAGGGGGCTCTCCCACAGGGACTTCAACACCAGGCATCCTGCCCAGCATTCATGTCAGTCCTTGCGAAAATTCCAGCCATAGGCAGAACCTCCGCCGGGAGAATCGGGCCGTTTGTAACTGTGCCCCAAAACGCCAGCAACAGGGGATCATGTCTTCGTTCCCCCAAATTTTTTGCAGACAGCTGCCTCACACCTGATCTTCTGCCGAATCTTTCGCTTCGCTAAACCGCCTCGGCAGGAATCGCCTGTTTCACGTTGCCCGTCGGGAACAACTTTTTGAGTTTGGTACTGTTCGAATGGACAGTAATCGCTGTTTCAGGTGAGTTGGCTCTGTTTCTTGGCCTGCTTGCGGGGGCACTTCCGCCTGATTTGGATTTCAAAGTAGGGCAGTGTTGTCGAGTTTTCTGTAAGTTACTCAAATAAAAAGACTTGCGTCAAATTGCTGCGTTCGCTGAGGGTTTCCGGGTTGATCTAGACCTGTCACTTTGGGAGTCAATTGAGTGATCGAGGCGTGACACTTCTCAGGCAGTCCTGCGAAAGCAATAGAGTCTGAGGTTCCAAGCCGAATCCTTTTCGACCGTATGAGGTTTCTACAATTCATGACCTGGGAATTTGCTTGCAGAACGAATTGACTGTGTTGAGCATTTCGCTCAGGTCCTGACGCTGCAATGGTGGCGTTTCCGTTTGAACCCGTGTTTCCTGTGGACTGAATAGTATGCAATCTTTATGGCGCAGATTTCTGCAGTTTTCAGTGCTGGCGGCAATCGCACTGGTTGTTTCTCCGGTCGCGTTGGCTCAGTCGGAAAAGAAGGACGATGAAAACAGCCCGGCCAAGCTGATTCAGGAGGGCAATCGCCCTTTGCTGACGATCACTTTCTCCGGTGCTGACCGGTTCATGGAGAAAGGAAAGTACATTTTCGATGCGGCTGAGCATCCGGAGGCGTACAAGGCGCTTGAGAATTTTGTTTCGGGTACGCTGAACAATCTGGATGGCTTCAATCGCGAAAAGCCATTTGGAATCATGGGCTATCTGCCAGTTGCGATTCCTCCTCTGCCGGAATTCGTGGCCTTTGTTCCTGTCGACTCAGTCGAAGCCGCTACGAAGCTTGTTGAGAAGGCTCCGGTTGTCATTCGAAAGGATGACGAAGAGGGCCGCTACGAAGTGATTGGTCCGAATCGGACATTTCCGGTCTTGATGAAGTATGGCTACGCCTTCATTCCACTGGGGAACAACATCTCCGATACCATGCTGGATCGGGAATTTCCGGATCCCGCTCAGTTGCTCGCAGGACAGGCTCAGCAGTTTGACGGAGCTGTTCGGCTGGACGTGGAGTCCATTCCTATTGCAACTCGAACATTGCTGTATGGCCTGATCAACACGGGTATTTCAACGCAGCTTCAGCAGCGTGACGGCGAACCCGAGGGTGCTTACCGCATTCGTCGAACTGAAGGCGAGCGAGGTCTTGCTGCCTTGAAGATGCTGATCATGGACTGTCAGAAGATCACGATGGGCTTTGCTGTCGCTCCCGAGGAGCAGGCCGTCAACATCGACGTCATTATTGATGCAGTCGAAGGGTCCGAAATGCTGAAGGAGATTTTCTCTTCAGCTGAACGCCCCAGTTACTTCATCCCGCTGCTGGACGATGATGCCGCAGTCTCGGTTTCAATGTCATCGAAGATTGCTGACCGTGACAAAGAAGCTTACATCGAAATGATGGAAGGTGTTCGTCTCGAAGTCAGCCGGCTGATCGAGGAGAACAAGCTTGGAGCAGTGCCGGATGAGAATAGTCCGATCGGCCAGGCTCTGTCCGCCGTCCAGGCGACTCTGGAAGAAGGCCACGCGGACGTTTTTGCTCAGTTCTATCGCGATTCCAAGGGGAAACTGGCGATTGTCTGGGCTGGACGAGTTGTCGATGGCGAAGCGATGAACGCCGGCTTTGCAGATGTGCTGACTCGACTGAAGGACATTGAAGAGATCAAGAAGGCCGGCGAGCTTCAGATCAACTCCGGCGATCACCTGGGCGTGACCTTTCATCGGCTCACTTTTGCTGAACAGCCTCCAGCGGCTGTTGAAGTCTTCGGTGAAAATGTTGGCATGACGGTTGGTATCGGTTCAACGGCTGTCTGGGGTGTCATCGGCGGGGATGAGTCGATGGCGACACTGACTGCTGTGATGGATCAGCTTGAAGCAGCGAATCAGTCGGCTGCCGATCGCCGTTCAGTGCCAAACTTTCGAGTGATTCTGAATGTCAATAAGCTGGTTGAACTTGCTGAGACGGCAGAGACTGTCAGTCGCCGCGAACGCGAAGCGCGTGAACAGGAAGCGGGAGCGAAGCAGACTCTGGAACTGCAGGCCGGCCAGGAAGGCCAGAGCAACGGCAACGCGCCGGCTGCACGGCCTGGTGACGAAGCCCGCAATGCTCGTCGGGCAGAAATGCGACAGCGTCGTGAACGAGGCGGACAGATCTTCCGTGAAACACTGAAAGAAGGTGATGACCGCATCGAGATTGATTCGCGACTGACAGAAACAGGAGCACGAACAAGAATTCGCCTGGAAGAAGGCTTCGTTAAGATCTTCGGCCGATTGATCGCCTCGAATCTGGCTCCACAGGAAGAATCGAAGCCTGCAACTGAGGCTGCTCCGGCTCCGCAGGGGAATTGATCGACAGTGGTTTGGCTGAGTAGCCTGATTCAGGCAAACTCATCCTTTCGGAAATTGGTTTTGAAGAAGGCTCAGGTGTTTTGCCTGGGCCTTTTTTGTTGGCATCCGTAGCCGGCTTGATCACCAGCAGAGATTGTCTCAGCCTGACGGCTCAATACCCTCGTCCCAGCGAGACAGTCGGCAGAGATCTGAGCCGATTTCAAAGTCGCGACATGCCTTTGGGCGATGCTCGTAGTGAAGGCACTGAAGAGTCTGCATGCTGAGCCAGACGCAGGGCAGCAGATCAAAATGCTGATCAGCGTCAATACGATCCCTCACTGGCTGCAGCCAGTCGTCCGGAACGTTTCGTTCAGCCTCTTCGCCCGGTTGAAACGGAGGTATGGGTGTCCGTCGACAGCATGCCGCACATTTGTCGCAGGATTCGATTACAGGGAGTGCTGACATTCAGGGCGATTCTGCCTTGGCAGCGGGCGATAAGGATGGCCAGTGAACGACGGAGAGTTTACTCGAAAGTTGTTCCTCAGGAAGATTGCGGGAATGCGTGATTTTCGGAGAGTGATTTCAGCATGTCCGCCTACCATGTTCGAACGGATTTTGCCTCAGAAGACTGGTCTTCGCAAAGTGAACGTCGTCCACCTGAGCAGCGACAGAAAATCGTCGCTGCGCCGTGCGACCAGAGGCTCTTCCGAATACAACACCGTTTTGCTGCCTGAGACGAATGAATCATACTGGCTGAATTCTTCATGAATGATCTGGAAACCAAATCTGCTGAACTTGTTCGCCTGGAACAGGAAGAAGCGCGAGCGGACGGCGCCAACTGGAAGAGGTGGGGGCCGTATCTGTCCGAGCGTCAGTGGGGCACGGTTCGCGAAGACTATTCGCATGACGGAACTCCATGGTCATCGTTTCCGCACGATCATGCGCGCGGCCGCGCCTATCGATGGGGCGAAGATGGCCTGATGGGAATCTGCGACCGCCAGTGCCGCCTTTGCTTCGCCCTAGCGCTGTGGAATGGTCGGGACCCGATTTTGAAGGAACGCCTTTTTGGCGTGAACGGTCACGAAGGCAATCACGGCGAAGAC
>JAEUII010000330.1 GCA_016795145.1 Planctomycetaceae bacterium | reverse complement strand
CTCGAACCGGGTAGCACAGGCGAAGCCTGTGACGCGCAGCGGCCGGAAGCCAAAGCGAAAGCTTGATGGTTCCAGTGCACCGGATCTCGGCAATACCGCATGTTTCCTTCGGCTTCCGGCGCCTTCGGCGCACGGACTTCGTCCGTGCTACCCAGTGTGGAACGACTGTCCTGAGCCGTTTGCGATTCAGCGATGGGAGTAAGCGATTGAGGACAATCGCTCTACGCTGGCGCCTTCGGCACACGGACTTCGGCCGTGCTACCCAGCGTGGAACGGCTGTCCTCAGCCGTTTGCGATTCATCGTTGGGAGTAAGCGATTGAGGACAATCGCTCTACACTGCATCAACCCGACTTGAGCGTACGGATCACATCGATTTCAGAAAACGGATATTCGTGGCCCGATTCCATTTTGCATCCGGCAAGTGACATATTGGCAATGGGCGTCACCCAGCGAACAGTGGCCTTCACGACCTGTTGAGACATCGAACTTGCGGTCTGTCGAGAGGGCGTCCATCGCACTTCAATTTCGTTACCGATTGCAAGTGGATGGGGTGTCTGAAGGCACATGCCGCCTCGGGAATAATTCAGGACCGTGACTGGCATCACTTTGCTGCCGCCCGTCACCTGCATCATCGCTGCGATCTTGGTTTGAAATCGAAGCTGACGACGGAAGGAACCAGTGCTGGCAATGAGTGTTTCTGGTGGAGCGGTGGTCGAAAGTGCCAGTCCCAGTTCGCAATGACCGACTCGATGTGCCGCCCAGTGAACGACGCCCTTCCAATGTTTCTCTTCGGGAGGAAATCCCGTCATTTGAATGATCTGGAAGCAGCTTCCAACGGACATGGACTTTGTCGTGCGTACCTGCAAGTCACAGCCAGCGGCTTCCACCAGATTTGTCTGAATCGGTGCGCCAATGCGAGGGTGAAGAATGATCTCGACATTCTTTGCCGGCGGAAGCGGGCTTTCTGTAGAACTGCGAAAACGAAGCGATGTAGGGAGAGCCATCCGGAACCTCAGGTTGCTGTTGTCGTCGGTTTTCGCAGCCATGCTGAGGAATCATCGTAAACCCTCATTCCCGACTTGCCAGGAAACCCGTCTGCGCAGGGGAACTACCCGCGGTGCTGTACGAAAGAAGGCTAAGTACTTTCCCGACGTGATGAATCGAACAGTGGCTGGTCCATATGGCGAGCGGTGCGGCGTGAGCCCACCGAGTGCGATTCCTGTGACTCCGTCACACAAAAACAAACAAGCAAGCGGAAGGCTGACACCTTCCGCTCGCCTTGAGGAACGAAGGCTTGTTTGTTTCGGTCAGAAATCCATCACAGGGTTGCCCGGCCGGACCTATGGCGTCGGGTCAGCACCTTTCGCTCCGACATTCGGCGTTGGGAATGTCAGCGTGATCGTGCCCTGCCCTCCATCTGTGTTCTGCGTGAAAGGGATTCGAAACGTGGCCGAGGCAAGGCGGCAGACAGCATTTTCGCCGGTGGAACAGTAACCGTAGGAGACTCGCAGCAGTAGCACGGCTGAGCCCGGCTGACCAGTGAGCGGTATTGTTAATGATGCCACATTCTGGTCATTCACAGTCGCTTCATCTCGCACTCCGATCACGTCCGCAGCCACTAGGGTTTGTTCTCCTTCGGTAAAGAGCTCCCACGTGACAGGTGCGATGTCGTTTCGCTTATGTCCATCAGGAATCGTCAGCTGCACTTTCACGGCGACTGACGTGCCGGATGCGATCTGTTGCGGATCAATCGCGATCGCTGCTTTGCCATCGGGCGTGTCGAGTTTCTTCGGTGGTTTTGGCGGCGTCAGCCCTGCGATCTCAAACACTTTGACTTCTTTGGAACCGATCGCCACGGTGAGGATTCGATGGTTGTTGGTATCAGCAACAAACAGTGTGTCACCCACCACAGCCAGTCCACCAGGCTCACTCAGCTGATCGGTTCCGCTGCCGGGTTTGCCGTTTCCAAGCCACGTTGTGACGGCACCCGTTGCGAGATCAATCTGACGAAGCTTGTGGTTGTAGGAATCAGCGACGAATGCCGTCGTACCCTTCACTGCTATTCCCAGCGGGTGCTGGAATCGAGCATCGGCTCCGGTGGCATCGATGTCACCAAATGCAAACAGGGATTGCCCTTGAGGAAGTTCGGAGGTACCGGCAACCGTTGTGACCGCGCCAGCAGGGTCGGTGGAGACTTTGCGAATCGCAGATCCTTCGCTGTCGACCAGATAGAGAAACTTGCCATCTGCGTCGGCAACAATTTCTGAAGGCTGTGCAAATGCAGAAGCCAGCAGTGGTCCATTGATAACATCTTCACGACCAGTCCCGGCGAAGACGGCAATGCTTGGACTGCCGATCACGTGCGACCAAACCTGATGCGGTCCGGCCATTGCGATGTACAGAGTGCCGTTCACGTGACAAATGGACCACGGACTGTTCAGCGATGTTTCCAGCAACGCACCGTTGTCTCGTATTCCTGGCGAACCCTGATGCCCGGTTCCTGCGAGTGTTGAAACGGTCTTTGTGTCGAGATTTACCGCCCGGATCAGATGGTTCTCTGTGTCGGCCACGTACAGTGTGTTTCCGACCAGGACCGTTCCCTGCGGATGATTGAACTCGGCCTCTTCAAAGGTGCCGTCTTTCCGGCCGCTGTTGCCTGTTCCGATCACATGCTGCAACTCACCCGTCAGGCTGGTCACAACCAGACGATTGTGATTGCTGTCGGTGATGAACAGCCGCTTGCCTGCTTCGTCGGCATGCACCTTGCCTGGGTATCGCAAGGGAGTTGCCTGGACCTTGCTGGCTTCTGTCTGGAAGACCAGAGGAGTTTCATCAAGCGTCCCCTTGAAGCGATGGTACTCGATAAGCTTGCCGATGACGTTGTCGAACAGTTCGCGATTCCCTTCACCACTCTGTGAACCGCAATAGCGTCCTTCCGGATCAATCAGTGCCAGCGTCGGCCATGCCCGAGTCCCGAACTTGCGCCAGATGATCATGTCACTGTCGTTCACGACTGGATGCTGAATGTCGTAACGCATGATCGCGTCGCGAATATTCTTTGAGTCCTTTTCGTTGTCGAACTTGGCGGAGTGAACGCCGATGACGACCAGTTGCTTTCCATATTTCTCTTCCAAAAACTTCAGGTCCGGAAGAACATGCATGCAGTTGATGCAGCAATAGGTCCAGAAGTCGAGGACGACGATCTTCCCTTTAAGATCCTTCAGGTCGATCGGATGTGAGGTATTCAGCCATTCGGTGCCACCTTCCAGAATGCCCTCCGGAACCTTGACGGCTTTCGGAAACGGATCTTCCGGTGGCTCTTTTTCTGTAGCCTGACCTGCAGGTGCAGCGGCCGGCGCGGGAGATGTTGATTCCTGCAACGGTGTTCCCTTTGCCAGATTCACAAACGGGCAAAGGACAAACAACACCGCAGTTGAAATGATCAGCGTGGAGCGATGAAGGTGCTTCATTGCAGGACTCAGTCAGGAGGGGACGAATCGGGAACGCAGAGAGTACGGGGCAATTGTGGAGCTCGAGTGTAGCGAATCAAGATGTCAGATGGCGAGATTGGAACTGACCGAACGGTTCCAGTGCTCCTTTCTGGAAGAAACATGGAACGAGATCGATCGGCGACCCCGTGGCGAACAGCAGCCTTTATCAGGTCAACTCGCTCGATGGTTCAGCGACCACTAGATCGGCATTTCTGCCGCGGAAACCGAGTTCCAGGTGGTCAATGAGGGGTGAGGCAGGAGCCAGTACGGGCCAGCAGGTGCCCGCAGAGTCGATAGTGTCGGCACAATCAGAAAAGTCGGTGATCGGGATGTCCGGGAAGAGCATCCATAGGATTAGTAGGACCAGCAAAATCATCGGCATGACCAATGCTATCTGTATCTTCCTGATGCTGGCAGATTCCCTCGTGTTTCCTGGGAACCAGCACTCCGGATGCCCTCGTGCGTCTTCTGGACTTCCTCCCATGTTACTCAGTGTCATGTCCGATTTTTCGCGGTGGATCTTTCAGGTTCAGAACATCGTCTCGAACCGATTGAACCACATGACACCCAACGACTACACCATCATGCTGGTCATGACGATCTGCATTGGATACGTGTTGTTGAAGGGCCGCAGCTAATCGAGCTGTGTAACGAATCCGTTGAATCGCAGCGGGCTCGCCCGCGATGCGTAATTGGACATTGTAGGATGGCTGCCCTCAGCCGTCTGCGATTCAATGATGCGGGAAAGTGATTGAGGACAATCGCTCTACACTGGGTAGCACAGTCGCAGCCTGTGCCGCGTCGCGGCTGGAAGCCCAGGTGCAAGCGTCGTTGTTTCAGTGCACCTGTTCCTCGCAATATCACATGCACTCAACGGCTTCCGGCGCCTTCGGCACACGCCCTTCAGGCGTGCTACCCTTGAGTAGAACGGCTGTCCTCAGCCGTTTGCGATTCACTGGTTCGAGAAAGCGATTGAGGACAATCGCTCTACATTAAGGACCCGCTTCGTCCTTCTTCATCGCGGCTTTCTTCTTCTCCAGCAACGCATTCGCCATCGTGCGGCGAACGGTCGAGAGGACCCAGGCGGAACTGAGCAATGGGACGCCGATGATCAGAATCATCCCGATGGCAACCGGGATCATTGAGTTCCCTCGCATCGTGGGTCCGAGAGCATCGCCGAGCATGACAGACCCGAAACACGTCACGAAGAACGTGAACACCACAGCAATCAAGGTCGTAACAAAAACGGCAAGCTGTTCGAGCAACGAGAGCCTGGGTTCATTCGATCGATCGAGAGTTGCAGGAACTTCAAATGGATTCTCGTCGCCCATACATCTCTCGAACAGCCTTAGCAGAGTCGGGATGACGGGCGATCGGCCGCGGATTATTCGTCATCCCTTCGGCCATTCAGCAGGCCGAACCGAATGAGATAATACAGCAAAGTCAGCAAACTGGTAACGAACGCCGCAACGTAAGTGAGTGCGGCGGCATTCAGGACCTTGTTGACGCCTTCCTGTTCATCCGGTGTCACAATGCCATATTCCACGCAAAGTCGCTTCGCGCGAGCACTCGCGTCGAATTCCACAGGCAGCGTCACCAGCTGAAATAGCACCACGGATCCGAACGCGATCACGCCCAGCATCAGGAGCGGCTTCGCACTCATGATGATGCCGAGGAACAGCAGCAGTTCGGAGAAATGAGCACCGATGCCAACGAGCGGAACCAATGCCGATCGAGCCCACAGTGGCACGTAATGCTGAGCATGCTGGATGGCGTGTCCGGCTTCATGGCAGGCGACACCGACAGCCGCTATGGAAGGGCTGTTGTAAACATCAGGAGACAGTGCCAGCGTGCGAGTCGCTGGGTTGTAATGATCGCTCAGGAACCCCGTCGCCTGCTCAATGCCCACGTTATGAAGTCCGAACTGGTCCAGCAGAATGCGAGCGGCCTGGGCTCCTGTGTATCCACGACGCGTCCTGACCTGCGAGTACTTCGCGAACGCGGATTTCACCATCAGGCTGGCGAGACCGGACATGACCAGTCCCGGCAGGGTGACAAAGAGGATAAATCGGATGTCGAAGAAATAGCCCATGGCTTACATCTCCTGTCGAGACTTTCAGCTCTCGAATTCAGTCTGCCAGCGTTGTCCGCCAGCAGGAATTGTGAAAGGACCAAGTTCTACCGCGAAACGGGCGGTTTCCAATCGGGATTCAACCAGTTCTTTCTGGTGACTTCATTTCTTCCCTTCCGGAATCAACTCCTGCTGCAGTTCTGGCAGCAGAAGGTCTGAGGCGATGGATTTGCAACTGTTGTTCCGAACACGCAGAATCCAATCTCACGGCCATCCGAAGTTACCCGAAGCCAAAACCGCACAGCCACTCCGGCTCTCGATGCGATTTCGCACGTTCGTTCACCAGCATCCCCATTCAAAAGTTCTTTTTCATGCTTCGAAAAAACCTCCTTGTCGGTCGACGACTGAGCTGGTCAGCATTGCTGCCGCCCGCCTGCTCTCTGCTGGCATTTGCAATAATCATCCAGTCTGCCGTCACGCAGGCTCAGGAAGTTCCTGGTTCGAACACAGCGTCTCCTGATCCAGCCGCAAAGCAGCCACCAGCGCCGGCACCGGCGGAGAATCCGCTGATTTCCAGGATCGCATTTGGATCCTGCTCTACTCAGGATGATCCCCAGCCCATCCTTCGAACGGTCCTGGAATGGGAACCTGACCTGTTCATTTACCTGGGCGACAACATTTACGGCGACACTCGCGATATGCAGTTGCTGGAAGCGAAGTATCAAAAGCTGGGACGCAAAAAAGAGTTTCAGGCCTTGCGAGCTTCCGTGCCAGTGATTGCCACATGGGATGATCATGACTTCGGGGAGAACGATGCTGGAAAGGACTTTCCGTTTCGCAAGGAGTCCAAGGAGATCTTCCTGCGCTTCTGGAATGAGCCGACTGAAAGTCCTCGGCGAAATCACGAAGGCATCTACACGAGCTATCGGTTCTCTGATCCCTCGTCCGGCAAGACTCTGCAGATCATCCTGCTGGATACTCGCTGGTTTCGCGATCCTCCATTGAAATCGCCGTTTGGTTCCTGGAAGAACGATTATCTGCCGGATACAGATCCTGCAAAGACACTGCTGGGTGAGACTCAATGGGCATGGCTGAAGGAACGTCTGCAAGAACCCGCTGACCTTCGCATCATCGGCAGCAGCATTCAGTTTGGACATGAGCACAATGGCTGGGAGTCATGGACCAACTTTCCTCGTGAACTGATGAAGATGGTCAAGCTGATCGAAGAAACGAAGGCCAACGGTGTCGTCTTCATTTCCGGCGACGTGCATTGGGGCGAATTGTCGATCCTGAAAACTCCAAACTGTTACCCGCTGTACGATCTCACGGCGAGCGGACTGAATCGCGACTGGGAGAACGTCGAGCCGAACGGGAATCGGTTTGGTGATGCCTGCATGGATTTTCATTTTGGCATGCTGGAGATTAACTGGTCCGGGAATCCGAGCGTTCAGTTTCGAATCCATGACATGACCGGGAGAGCTCGAGTTCGCAAAACGGTTCGACTGAGCGAGCTTCGTTTTCCGCAATGAAATTGGCCTGTCGTCAACAAACGGAAACACGTGGATAGCGCAGACAAAACGATTGGGGACAATCGTTCTACACAGGCAGAACTGAAACACCTATGGCACTTCAGATACGCTGGAAGTCTCTCATGAAAAAGTTGGCGATCGCCGCCGGGATCACACTCACCCTTGTTCTGGCAATTGTCGGAGTTCTGTACTGGTACTGGTTCAACGCTCCGTACCAGCAGACGGCGAATGTTCAATATGGTGAACGGGATGGCAAGCCGCTGATGCTGGATGTGTTCCGGCCACCGCAGCAAAACGGAGCAGCTGTTGTCATGATGGTCAGTGGCGGATGGAAATCGGGGCCAGGGTCCATTCGCCCGTTCCTGTTTGCTCCGTTCCTGCGTCGAGGCTACACGATCTTTGCTGTGCAGCACATTTCTCAACCCGAATGCACGATCAGTCACATTGTGGAAGACGTGCAGAGATCAGTTCGGTACATCCGACTTCATGCGAAGGACTACGGTGTCGACGCGAATCGTATGGGTGTCATTGGAGGAAGCTCCGGCGGGCATCTGTCGCTGATGCTTGGCACAACCGGAAAGCCGGGTGATCCGACCGCGAAGGATCCGCTGGATCAGCAGTCGAGCGAGGTGCAGGTGGTCGCCTGTTTCTATCCGCCGACGGACTTGCTGAACCTCGGCGAGTCAACTGAAAACCCAGGCGATGGGGGACCGCCGATCAGCTTTCGCAAAGGCTTTGGTCCTCGTGCGGAAACCATGGACGAATGGAAGAAACTGGGGCGAGAACTCTCCCCGATCTATCACATCACACCGCAGATGCCGCCCACATTCATTGTCCATGGCGACGCGGATACGCTTGTACCACTCGATCAATCCGAACGCTTCATCACTGAATGCCGAAAACAAAAGCTCGATGTGCGGCTTGATGTCAGACCAGGAAAAGGCCACGGCTGGCCAACGATGGTGCTGGATATTATTGAGTTCGCAAATTGGTTTGATGAGAAGATGTAGGTGGAAGTTCTTGGTTGTTAGTTCTTGGTTCTTGGTTTTCAAACCGATCGCCCCACCGGGTTCACCCCGGTGGAAATCGGCTTCTGCACTACCGTCGCTTGGTGTAGGAACTCGCCGGTCGTGCCACGGCCTGTAACCACCGGGGTGAACCCGGTGGGGAAGAATGGAAGGAACGGTTACTTGTCGGTGCGAGAGGATGCGATTCGGATTTGGCGTGCAGGAGTTGACTCGGTCAATTCTTCGCAGGCCGTGTCGCGCGCGGTGGCGGTGCAGGATGACGCTCTGGTCATTGCGGGACAGCGTTTTGAACTGTCCGAAGTGAATCGAGTTGAAGTCGTTGGTGCAGGCAAGGCCGGAGCTGGCATGGCGGCGGGTTTTGAGCAGGCTCTCGATGGCACTCCGTGGTTCGATCGGTTGTCGGGCTGGGTCAACGTGCCGTCGGACTGTGTGCGTTCGCTGAAGAAGATTCACATTCATCCCGGGCGACCGCCCGGCGTGAACGAACCGACAGAAGATGTGATCGTGGGGACAAACGAGATTGTTCGGCGAGTCCAGTCGCTGGGTTCCCGTGACCTGTGCGTTGTGCTGCTTTCTGGTGGTGCCAGTGCCCTGCTCTGCAGTCCCGTCGAAGGTGTTTCGCTTGAAGACAAACTGCAGCTTACTCGGATGCTCGCGGCCAGTGGTGCTCCGATTCAGGAGCTCAATCTGGTTCGGACTCAGCTTTCGAATGTGAAGGGCGGACGACTGGCTCTGCGATGTTCCTCGGGCCACATGATGACTCTCGTGATTTCGGATGTCAT
>JAEUII010000329.1 GCA_016795145.1 Planctomycetaceae bacterium | reverse complement strand
GGAATGTTGATCTATCCCAACCCGCTGCGTCAGCAAGGGATTCCTCGATCGTGTTCGGCGTTTCAGGATCCCTGATCCCTCACTGACGTTTCGGGTTGTGATTTGTCCGGAATCTGATGCACAAATTTCTGGGGGTGGCGAAGTCGACGGCGTCCGTTAAAGTGCCCCGTCTCTTCGAATTCACTCGGATGGTTCGGGGTTTCAGCCCATCAAATCACACATCGATGGACGGCTGTCTTCCCGCTCTTCCGATCAGACAATTTCAGGTTTCCCATGAGTTCTCAGCTTCACCTTAGTCAGCACGCACAGCGATCTTCCGAACAGGCCATTGGGTTTCTCATGCAGCAGGCCGTTGAAAACGCGGACTGCATTTCTCTGGCGGCAGGTCTGGTGGATGAACAGTCACTTCCGGTCACGCTGGCTCGATCGGCCGTGAATGAGGTGCTCGGGGACGAAGCTGCGGGCCGCAAGATTCTGCAGTACGGCACGACTCAGGGGCCCGAACCACTTCGGCGTGTCTTCAGAAGTTATCTTGCGGACCTGGAGCAGTCTGAAAATGAACTGCGTGACCTGCCTCTGTCGCAGATCTTCCTGACAACCGGTTCGCAGCAGCTTCTGTCGCTGATTACTCAGGCACTGTTCGACCCTGGTGATATCTGCCTGGTCGCCGCGCCAACGTACTTTGTCTTCATCGGAGTGTTGCAGGCCGCTGGTGCTCGAATCATTCCGGTGAAGGCCGACGAGAATGGCATGTGCCCGGATGCACTGCAGAAGACATTGGAGACTCTGAAGAGCGAAGGACAGCTTCATCGAGTACGACTGGTCTATGTCGTCAGTTACTTTGAAAACCCGTCCGGCGTCAGTGTCAGCACAGAACGCCGACCGCAGCTGCTTCGGCTTACGCAGGAGTATTCCACGGAGTCTCGTATTCTGCTTCTGGAAGACGCGGCGTATCGCGAACTTCGTTATGACGGTGAAGTCAGTCCGTCGATCTGGTCGTTCGACAAAGAGCGAAAGACCGTGATTCTGGCACAGACATTTTCCAAGAGCTTCTCGCCGGGCGTTCGAGTTGGTCTTGGCGTTCTTCCTGCGGATCTCGTGAAGGCGGTTTCCGATCTGAAGGGCAATGAAGACTTCGGGTCTGCTCACCTGAATCAGCATGTGCTGGCACGCGTGCTGAAGAACGGCTCATACCGTCAGCATGTGGAGATCGTCCGCGCCAGCTATCGGGAAAAACGCAACGCGATGCTGAAGGCGTGTGAGCAGGAGTTTGCTGGCGTCCCCGGAGTCTCGTGGCTTCATCCTTCCGGCGGCATGTATGTCTGGATGCGTCTGCCGGACCATGTTCACACAGGCTTTGACAGCGAGGTATTCCGTCAGGCGACTCAGGTGGAAAAGGTGATGTACGTTCCGGGTGAGCTGAGCTATCCGTTTGACTGGCCCGCTCGACCAAAGTGCGAGATGCGATTGAGCTTCGGCGTCCAGTCGGTCGAAGGCATTCAGGAAGGCATCCGCCGACTCGCACGCGCGGTGAAAACTGTGATGAAGTTCAATGGCTGATTCCCAGTGTAAAACGACTGTCCTCAGTCGTTCTTTCTCCTATGCTCTTTCGTCCTCCCCACACGGCTTTCATTCCAGCTCCATCGTCATTTCAGCCCCATCGTCATTCCGGCGCAGGCGGGAACCCAGCCCCTTCGCGATTACGCAGGTCGCTTCACTCAGACGATCCATCAAGCCCGCAATCATTCGCTCAGCGCACGCACCGTTGTAAGCGACTTGACAAAGCTGTGGTCTGCCCACTTCCAGACGACCTTCTTGTCTCGAGTGATCTCAAAGGCATGGGCTCCTTTACCCTCCTGACCTCGCAGGAAATTTCCGACCAGCAGATTTCCATTTTTGAGCTGCTGTACGCTGGAGACCCACGTGACGTTCAGTTCGGGTGCGTCATCCGCCTTAAACTCCCAGACGATCTTTTTGTCGGGCGTCACTTCGGTCAGTCGCTTCTGAGTACCGCAGCAAATAAGAGTATTGCCGTTTGCAAGCCGCAGTGCTTCGCCCGTGTTCGTGACGCCGGTGTATTCCCAGACGACCTTGCCCTGCGGGTCGACCTCTCGGACCGCGCCTTCGCCTTCGTGTGCTGCAAGGATGTTGCCATTGGCCAGTTTGTGGACGTTGCGAACTTCCAGATGATAGCCATCCACTTTCGTGGTCAGCGGTGTCACATGCACAATCTCGCCCTTCGGATTCACCTCGACCGCCTGACATGGCCCCTGTTCCGCAACGAGCGTGTTTCCGTTCGCCAGTCGCTCGCAGCCGAAGACCTGATGCGACTTGCTGACGTAGTCAAACACCGTCTCGCCCCGTGACGTGATTTCTCGCACGCCGGTTGGTTGCCCGCCATAACCAAACAGGATATTTCCGTTCTCCAGCACCTGGAAAATGACGGTGATGCTCGGCGGCTTGAACTCCCAGACCATCTTCCCTGCGGCATCGAGTTCCACAAAACGGTTCGGGCCCTGACCATATTCAGTGAACAGCAGGCGACGCGTGCCTTCCTGCGCCTGCACAAGACTGGTGTCAGAGAACAGGGCAATGAGCAGCAACAGAAAAGATCGTTTCATGGTGGGTCTTTCGAATTGAAAGGAGTCAGGGCAGGAATCCGTCGAGTGCAGCGTTACCGAATTTCCTGATTCGGCAAGCGTCACCTACAGTAGATCCTCTCTGCCGGAGAGGATTTTCGCCGCCAGGCGAACCTGATCTGCAGTGTTCACGATGCCCCGCATGAATCGCGTGTTCTTAATGTGCCCGCGCAAGTCCGTCGTCGCCGCAGATCGTGGCTGCTCGCAAGGTCGCAGGTCGCGGCGGGGCCGCGAAGTGCTGTCCGGCAGACAGCACCTACAGTAGGTCCTCTCTGCCGGAGAGGACTTTCGCCGTCAGGCGAAGCTGTTCTGCAGTGTTCACGATGCCCCGCATGAATCGCGTGTTCTTATTGTGCCCGCGCAAGTCCGTTGTCGCCGCAGATCGTGGTGCGTTGCAAGGTCGCAGGTCGCGGCGGGGCCGCGAAGTGCTGTCCGGCAGACAGCACCTACGGTAGGTCCTCTCTGCCGGAGAGGACTTTCGCCGTCAGGCGAACCTGTTCTGCAGCGTTCACGATGCCCCGCATGAATCGCGTGTTCTTAGTGTGCCCGCGCAAGTCCGTTGTCGCCGCAGATCGTGGCTGCTCGCAAGGTCGCAGGTCGCGGCGGGGCCGCGAAGTGCTGTCCGGCAGACAGCACCTACAGTAGGTCCTCTCTGCCGGAGAGGACTTTCGCCGTCAGGCGA
>JAEUII010000312.1 GCA_016795145.1 Planctomycetaceae bacterium | reverse complement strand
CGCGAAACCCGCACTTCGCGACGGCTCAGACCCCGAAACTGCTGCACTGCAGTGAGGACGTCAGACTAACTTGCTGAACCCCTGTGTCGGACCGCACCCTTCACAGAGGCGGCTCCGTCGACTGGCGACGGAGCCCGCTTTGTCAGACCAGCGTCATTCTGCGGCAGTTCCGCTGATGAGTTCCTCTTCTTCTTCCTGGATGATGATTCGCGGCGTGACCATGAGCATGATGCTCTCGGTTTCGCGACCAACACCACTGTTCTTGAAGAGTCGGCTGATGTAAGGAATCTTGTTCAGAATCGGAACACCGGCCATGTTTCGTCCTTCTCGCAGTCGCTTGATACCACCAAGAAGAACAGTACCACCGTCAGGAACACTCACAACGGTTCCGACGTTGAAGGTTGAGATCACTGGCAGCTGAACGGTACCGGACTGGCCACCGGCCTGACCCTGCTGGCCCTGCTGGCCACCACCGCCGAAGCCACCCTGACCACCGCCCTGGCCGCCCTGACCGCCGAAACCGCCGCCGATGCCGCCGAAGCCGAACTGGCCACCGCCGCCACCACCACCGAAGCCACCACCACCGCCACCAAAGCCACCACCACCGCCACCGAAGCCACCCTGACCACCCTGGATACCAGCACCGCCGGCATTCACGTTGGTAAAGGTCTGGACGTCGATGATCTGTGAGAACTGTGGCAACATGGACAGTCGAACATAGCGACGGTCTGCTGATACGACACCTGTTACGAACAAGCTCACACCATCAGGGAACGGCTGAACTGTTGGCTGGAACCCGACAGCTCCTGGAGCAACGTTTGGAGTCTGTCCGACTACAAGGTAACGCAGGGTCTGGTCGCTGACTGAAGCACTCTGACCGTTGTACATCGTGACCTTTGGAGCAGTCATGATGTTCGATCGAGAATCTCCCTGAGCTGCCTGGATGAAGAAGAATGCTTCAATGTCGCTCAGGATCGCCATACCCACCTGGATACCTGCATTTGGCTGGAATCCACCGAAGTCCGGCACACCAATTTCAAACGAACCCTGTCGGAACTGAACGTCGTAGTCCTGAGTGAAGGAGTTCGGGCTGGACATACCAACCACCTGTCCGCCACGCCAGTTATCAAGAGATGGATTGACACGGTTGACCGGGTCGAACAACTGTCGCTGAGCACCAGCCTGATTTTGCTGGCCACCCTGACCACCCTGGCCACCCTGGTTCTGGTTACCGCGAAGGTCACCACCGTTCTGACCACCGTTCTGACCACCACCGTTCTGGCCAGCTCCACCTGGGAAGGTCAGCTGACGTGAACCGAAGGCTGGAACACCTGGCACATCACCAAGTGAGTCCTGAACGTTGAAGTCAAAGTCCACACCGATTCGTTCGAAGAAGTTGTCTGACACGCTGATGAATCGTACTTCAACAGCTACCTGCAGGTCCTGGAGTTTTCGCAGCTGCTTCAACAGGTCTGCAATCTGCTCATGAACCGCTGAGGTCTGTCGAATCACAAGGCTCAACGTGTTCTCTTCTGTTCCGATCGTTCCATTGCCGCCGTCGACGTCCCATGTTCCTGGTTCAACAGTCGTTGTAATCAGGTTGATGAGTCCGGAGAAGTCAGCGTGTGAGACGCTCTCACTGTTGCCTGATCCGGATGATCCTGGTCGACCGTTGCCGGAGATGTTGACCGCGAGGTCATCGTTCACCTGGAAGAAGCCTTCACCCGGCTTCATCAGCGGCTGAGTCGTTGGCATCGCAGTGGATCCAAACCCGCCGTTCTTCAGCCCGACCGGGATGACGAGGTCGGCGACATTGTAAGCACGAGTTTCCTGCTTTGTGTCCTGCTCAAGTCGGTTCGTGATCATCAGTGTTTCGTTCTCAATCGAATACACCAGACCACCAGCCTGATCCAGCAGCAGATTCAAAGCACTCTGCAGCGTGATACCGTCGACATCGATGCTGACTGGCTGTGTGGCTGTCAGACCTTCGGTTTCGATCGCACGAGTTTTCATCGTGATGTTGATTCCGTGAACCGTCGCGATGTGACGAATCACTTCTGTCAGCGGCACGTCGTGGAAGTGCAGAGACACTTTCTGTCCCAGACTTTTCTCAATCTGCAGTTCACTTTCCGTACGTTCGCGAGCGTCAGTACGGCCATACTTTTCTCGTCGCTGTGACAGAGCGTCCCATGAACGAGCATCTGGCATCGCATAGTCGGATCCAGGCAGAACCATGGCTTCTTCCACATCGTTCAGAGCCTTCAGGACTCCGTCAGCCTTACGCTCACGGACATCCGCATTGAAGGCGATCTGTCGCTGCAGTTTTGCCTTTTCTACCATGATCGTTGACTGTGGCAGGCTTGGATTCAGATCCTGAGCCTTCTTGGCAGTCAGTTCAGCTTCCGCGTAACGTCGTTCCTTCATCAGCTGGTTATAGCTTTCGACGAGTTCCGCATACTCCTGCTCGATACGGATCTTGGTTTCCGTTTCGTTCTTGATCGCTTCCATCACGCTTTGATTCTTCTCATCGCGGGCAATGTTTGGAGCCTGCTGCTCGCGGTAAGCTCGAATCGTTTCCTGGCTGCGTCGAACATAACCTGCCAGTGTCTCCTGCGATTCCTTGTTCAGAGGAGCCGCTTCGACGGTCGCCAGAGTGTTGTCCAGAATCTGCAGAGCTTCATCCGGATTGTCAGTCTTCAGCTTTTCTGCACGGAAGACACTGTTCATCACTTCTGTTCGGAGACGGTCGTACTGAACGTCTGACTTGTCAACAGCTGCAGTCAGTGGATCCTTGTCGTTCATTGGATCCATTGGCAGTTCCGGAATCGTGGCTGTCTCATCAGCCGGAGCAGACTCCTGACCTGAAGCCAGCTGGACATCCTTTGTTGAAGCCAGATCCTGCAGGAAGTCCTGCAGCTGACGTCGTTCATTGTTGCTGAGTTCACCGGCGTTCTTCCATGCCTGGCTGAAAGCTTCCTTCGCAGCAGGACGGTTTCCGCTTCGCATCAGAGTGATGCCACGCTTGTAGGCCTGAGCCGCTGATTCACCTTCCGGTGCAAGAGCTGGAAACTCAGAACCATCGAACGTCGCTGGCTGAACATCGCTGGCCGCAAACTGATGACCGGCAGATCCTGGAGTCACGTCTACTGGCTTTGATCGAGCGATTGCACGGTTTCCGTTTCGCTTCTGATCACGCTGAGCCATCAGCTGAGCTTCTTCAAGCACCAGCTCTGGTCGGTCTTCGAGAAGTCCGTAGGCTGAGTCCTTCTGCTGAGCTTCGATCGCCAGTTCTTCGGCTGTTGTGTAGTCACCCTGAGCCAGTGCCTGTCGGGCGTTCTTCACCAGGTCGCGAGCTTCCGGACGGGAAGCTGATTCAGCAGCGGCGATGTCATTGGTCTTCGCAGCCTTGCCGGATCGGCCCTGGCCTCGCATTGCTGCGTCCACATCCTGCAGAACAAGATCCGGACGGTCATCAAGAACGTTGTAAGCAACATTCAGGTTATTTGCTGCCATTGCCTTTTCACGAGCAACGCTCAGTCGGCCATGGATCAGAGCTTCGCGAGCTTCTCGGAGAAGCTTGCGGGCCTGAGTGGCTTCCGGTGAGGCATCGCTTTCGGCTGAGGCAAACGTCTGGTCTGCAGACTTGTCTGCCTCTTCCAGTCGCTGAATGTCTCGCATTACGTGAGCCGGGCTGTCATCAAACATTCCATAAGCAACGTCATAGCCTTCTGCCTGCTCAGCAAGCTGCTGCGCTTCAGCCAGCTTTCCGGCATCCATAGCGGCGCGAGCCTTCTTCAGGAGAGCGGTCGCTTCCTGGAAGGTATGCTCCGTTTCCTTTGAGCGAATCTCTGGACCTTTTGCGGCTGGCTTTCCGCCGGCAACAAAGGTTGATGACTTGGTCTTCGCGTCGATGTCGGCCAGCACGTGCTCAGGACGATCGTCCCACAGTCCCCATGAAGCATTCAGCTTTCGGGCCTGCATGGCTCGTGATCGTGCTGTTTCCGTGTCACCCTTTGACATAGCGCCGCGAGCTTCCTTCACAAGTCGCTGAGCCTGCCGACGTTTCAGCAGCTCCGCACTGGTGACAGGAGCTTCTTCCGCTTCGGCAGCCTCCGACGGTGAATCCGTCAGTGCGGCTTCCTCAAACGGATTCGCTTCCTCAGAATCTGAGGATTCCGATGACTGAGGTGCTTCCTCGGTCATCTCCTCAGATCCTTCTTCAGCGAAAGCGAACTCCTTGTCACCTTCTGAATCTGACTGATCCAGAGAGGCGAGGAATTCTTCCGGTGTCTCTTCAGAGTCACTCCAGTCTGCTGACAGACTGGCCGCAGATTTTGCCAGGCGGCGAGCTTCGGCAGTATTGCCTTTCTCTGCCTGTTCCCGGGCATTCTGAAGAAGACGTTTTGCCACAGCACCATATCCCGAGTCTTTCTCGGTCTGGGCTGACAACGTTCGTGACGGATCGCCGCCGCTGAACAAATACAGCGACACGGCCATCACCGAAGCGCAAGTGATGAGTCCGATGGCCTTGTGCAATGTAGGATCCTCCTTCAGGAATGCTCGGCAGGACCTTTCAATCCTCGCCGGCGATCATCCATGATCTCCGAACCGGCAATTCCGGTCCGGACCCATGACTCAAATATGTTGACTCGATCCAACCCCCGAAATCCGTTTTCGAGTGGTCGTTAACTGGACTGATCTGAGCCTCTATCGTGTTCCGGGAACGCGCCTGATTCGCGCGGTCTCGGGACCATTGTCGAGGGGTGATACCTGTGGAGTTCCGGAAGCGTCAATACGATGGCAAGATCATCTCAGGCCAATTTTTTGACGATTTCCTGAGGCCCCTGCGACTCCGGCATCGCCTGCCGATGGCCCGCAAATCTGTGCGTCTAAGGCCGAATTCATTGTGTGGAATCTGCAGTTTTCGCACATCTGCTGTGACCAGAATGCCCACGAGGGGTCTCCGGTTGAGCCTGTTAGGGTGGTCGGACGGCTGCTGAATGTCCGCTGAACAGCCGCGCTCGATGTGTTTGGAGAAAAAAAGTCCGAATCCCTCTTGATCCCACGCCACAGTTTTGGCCGACACTCGCCACGCGACCCGTTTGCATGACGTCGCGGGACAGAACAATCCTCGCCATCATTGGAAATTCTGCAGAGATTCTCACACGATGATGCAGAATTCTGATCGCATGCTGTCCAGCTGAGTTGCTGTCATTGATGCGATCTCCGCGACTGGATCACTGTCTCGCTGTCAGCATGAACGAGCGTCCTCATACCCATGAAACGCGCCGGATTGCGCGCTCTGCTGCAATCGTGGCTGGCTGCACTGCATGGTTGCTGTTGACACTGTGGATCAGCATTCGATTTGGTCTCAACAGTCCACCTGCTCCTTCCGGCGATGAGCCTTCGTACGATGCCATCGCGTGGCAGCTGTCACACGGCAACGGATTTCGCGAAGACTTCCATGATGCACAGTTTCAGAAACCATACCTTCGCGTTTCAACAGCAGATGAAGCGAAGAAGTTCTTTGATTCCACAACGCCAGGAACAGTCACTTATCGCCCACCACTGTTTCCATCTCTCATCGCGCTGACAAACATTGCTGCCGACCGACAGTTCTGGCTCGTACGAATCATCAACATCACGTTCATCAGTATCGCCGTCGGTCTCACTGTGTTCATCGCATCACGCGAAGCAGGCTTTGCAGGAGCAAGTGCTGCGTTTGGCACAATGGTCCTGCTGGATGTTCGAACGCGGCTCTTTGCCAGAACCATTCTGACAGAGCCCTTGTCTCTGTGTCTCGTGACGCTGCTCACAGTCCTGCTGCTGACTCGCAGAAGTGCCGCACCGAAATCGTCGATCTGGTTTCTTTCGTCGATCGGCCTCTGCCTTGGCCTGATGCTCTGGACGCGTTCTTCATTCGCTCTCTGGCTGCCCGGTGTTCTGCTCTTTGCTCCGATTCTGTTGCCTCGCACTGAGTCTTCCGACATCGCCGTTCATTCGCGTGGAATCTGGATCCGCTATCGATCCATGTTCATAGCCCTTTCCCTCGCCGTCATTATTTTTTTGCCATGGATGGTTCGAAACTGCATGGTGCTCCAGCACATCATGCCCCTCGGAACACAGGGCTTGATGGAACTTCCTGCGGGCTTTTCAGATGAAGCGGTTCAGCGCGGCGGCGTCTGGTTTCACCTGAGCTCAACCGGCTTTTTTCAGAAGGTGGATAAGCCGGAAATGTCAACACTCGAACGCGAACTCGCACGGGCCGATTTCAGCGCTAGCGAAGCCGAACGCTGGATCAAAAATCACCCACACCAGGCGATCAAACTGGGATTCATGAAGGTCTGGAATGAATACCGACCACGCTCCATGCCAGAGACAATTCTCAGCCTTCTTTCCGTCGCCGGACTGATGCTCACTATCCGACGTCCAGCCACTCATGTGATGATCACACTCCACTGTGTGAGTGCTCTGGCAATCGCTGCGACCTGGAGCGTTGAAGGCCGTTTCCTGGTACCGCTCATGCTGAGTCAGCACGTCTGGGCGGCATCCGCCGTGACCGCATTGCAGCGTTGTTGGATTGGCCATCCTGGACCAAAGGAAATCATGTGAAATCAGTTGTGGTGAAGCTTGAATGCAGCTTGTCTTGAGCTGCGGAGCAGCGTCAGCATATAGCCGTGGGTGTGAACCCACGGTTCTGTGATGTTCACGCATTCCCAGAGCCGTGAAACGGCGACACCCGTTGCCCAACCAAGACCTTGCCGGCACTTCGCTTCGCGCTGGCATTGCTGCCTTAATGCCCTTCTAACTTCCTAACTTCGTTCCACGATGTGGCGAATCTGCAGCAGAAACTCCGGACAGAACCCGTCAAGAAAGTACAGGTCCTTTTGTTTTCCAACGATTCGAAGACCTGTCCTGAATCGTGAAAACGACCAGGGGACAATCAGAATCCCGAAGAGAATCCCCGCTTCTATCTTGATCACAAAGAGAATCGCCACGAGGGTGAGCGGAATCGACCGCATGATGTATCGCCAGTAGACAGCGCTCTCATTGACTGAATAGCGAACGTCAATCTTTCCGCGATAGCCCCAGAACAATGTTTTGCTGATCGTCTTCAGGTTGTCGTGACTACCCGAGAGAACACAGATCTTCGGAAGCCTGATCGAATCTCGTCCAACGATGTAGTTCTCGTTGAACAGAAACTCGGTATCGTCGAGCAACTGAAGTTCCGGAGGCTTTTCTTCCGGTGCCGGGGGCGCATAGGGATTTGCTGCATCCTGTGACATTCGAATGCTCCAGTGCTATGACAGCGAACCAGACTCACGCAGTTCATGACCGGTGTAATGCAGGAACACCGACTGCAGCGAAGGCGTCTCAATGGCCAGATCAACGACCTCAAACCCTGCAGATGCCAGAGCCTGCAATCGACCAGGCAACTCCGTCACCATGTCGTCGACTTCTGCTACCGGTGTCCGATCATCGCGCCATTGAAATCCAGTCAGTGGCACCTGACCGCCTGTGGTCGCCTTGCTCAGCGCAAAGACAACTCGACGGCGTCGGCCGATACTGTTCTCCAGCAGTTGATCAAACGTCCCTGCGGCAATCGTACGACCGCCGTCCATGATCACAATGCGATCACAAATCTGCTGAGCCTCATCGAGCTGGTGCGTTGTCAAAACGATGGAAACTCCCTGAGTCTGCAGCTGCTTCAGCATCTCCCAGATTCGCTGGCGACTCTGAGGATCCACGCCTACGGTCGGTTCGTCCAGCAGAATAATGTCGGGACGATGCAGAACTCCGCAGGCAATGTTCAGCCGCCGCTGCATGCCTCCGGAAAATCTGGAAACAGGTTCCGTCGATCGATCCTGCAGCCCGGTCCAGACCAGTGCTTCTTCGATACGAGCCTTGAGGTCGCTGGATGAGACGCCAAAGACCTTCCCGAATAACTCCAGGTTCTCCCGCGCCGTCAGCTGATCGTACAGGGCAATGTTCTGCGGAATAATGCCGAGCTTTGACATGACGTCCGGGTTGCCACCTGCTTGCTGTTCCTGACCATGAATCAGGACTCGCCCTCCATCGGCCCGAAGGCGACCGGAGATAATCCGAATGAGCGTTGTCTTGCCAGCCCCGTTCGGCCCCAGCAACGCCAGAAACTCCCCGCGCCGCAGAGTAAACCCGGCACCATTCAGCGCCAGTCGCTCTCCAAATTTTCGCACGAGTGCTTCAACGATCAACGGTTCGCTGCTCATGTTGCTGGTGCCTGTCTGACGTACTGAACCGGATATAACCTGTATCCGCCACCCTCACCCGTATGGTAGATCCTTTCACCACACAATGCGAACGCTCAGCCCCGCACGCGCCCTGCTCTCACCAAACCTCCCCTCCCACGCGCAGCGCGAGAGGGGTCGAGCGAGCGCCAGCAAGCTCGGGGGAGGGCCCCGCAACGATTCACCATTCAACCAGGAACCAGGAACCAGGAACTACGAAGCCCCCTTCGCAAGATACTTATCGACATCGTTGCTGACGATCACGCCATAGTTCACAGCCCCAAGCCAGCCGGACATGATGATGCCGACGCTGCCCGCGTGGAACAGTCCCTGAATCTGTTGCGGCAAATCTCGACTGACCTGCAGACCTTCGAACTTGGTGCCAAACGAAGCGCCAGCCATGTGACGCGTGTACCGTTCGAACGTCTTCGGAGTCGCCGCTTCGGCATGATCCAGCTTGGCACGAACGTCCGGAACGTATTGCTCCAGGCAATCCAGAGTCGTCTCGATCAGATCCTTCTTCGACAGTTCATACTCGTCTTCCGACAGATCAGCCCAGTCCTTGTAATTGGCGTTCGTCGATGAAACGATCAGCCATCGATCGCAGCCCGGGCGAGTTTCCGGATAGTAGAAGCTGAAGGTTCGACTGCTGATTTTGCGACTCAACAGCGCGTCGATGTCAAAACCCTTGTGCTCCGAATGGAACAGCAGGTCACCGCAGCTCGGAGCAAAACTCTCACCGGGTTTCAAAGCCAGATAGACCTGGCAGGAACTGTTGTTGAGCCGAACCGCGCGAGTGGAGTCGAGATACTGCCGGTCAAAATGCTGTTCACCGACAAGGTTCAGAATCGTCGTCTTGATGTTCGCGTTGGAGATGACCGACCGGCAGGCAATTCGCTTTCCGTTCACAACCACGGCCTGAACTCTGCGGTCAGGACTCACTTCGATTCGATCAACGAGTGACCGGATGCGAATGTCGACGCCGTTCTTTTCCAGCTCCGCCTTCATCTTGTTGACCAGAGCATCCGTGCCGCCCTGGAATGTGTAAACGCCCTTCTGCATAAAGTTGGAAAACACGATGCCATACGTGATCGCGGGATCTTCCAGCGTCGATCCGTTGGCGTACGTGATCGGTTCCATCAAAAGGCGAACCACGTCATCTCGACCCGGGAAGAACTGTTCGAACAGCTCACGAGTCGTCTTAACCTGGTCGTCAAAGAAATTCATCCCCCGTGCTGTGTCAAAGAACGCCTGCACCGTCGGCTGGGCGATTCCAAAATGCTCGACCAGGATTCGAGTAAAGTCTTCGCGGTTGAACGTCGTGCGAATGGAAAACTGAGGATTCTCGAAGCGAATGCCCTTCAGCTGCACGATCGAATCCGCGATGTCCGCATTCCAGTACTTGCGACAGCTCTTGATCATCCCATGCGGAAAGCCGTGCAGAGAGATGTCAA
>JAEUII010000270.1 GCA_016795145.1 Planctomycetaceae bacterium | reverse complement strand
GGTTGCTGCGAGCCCGAATGCACGGGGTCTCTGGTCGAACCTGGCAGACTTCACCATCGGAGGCCAGCCAGAGATCCTGACACCGACAGGAAGCACATCGAACAACAAACCGACAATCTCCTGGAAAGCCGTCGGCGGCGCTGCGACGTACCAGGTGTGGGTTGATCGAGCCGATACGTGGGTTCCCGCGGTGATCAATGTCAGCGGTGTTTCAGGTACTTCGTATACCCCAACCACATCTCTTGCAGTTGGTACCTACCGTGTCTGGGTCAGAGCCATTAGTGCTTCCGGCCAGCTCAGTGCGTGGAGCGACTTCCAGACATTCCAGATCACGACCTGACGCCGCGTTTGTGCCTCACAAAATGTGACCTACCGAACAGGTGCCGGAACACTCCGGCACCTGTTTTTTTTGTGGGGGAACGTACAGAGAATTGAGAACGCTAACGGATCGTTCTCCCCACCTTCCCTTCGGCAGTTCAACAGATATTTTTCCCGGAGTGAGATCCGCAGACAGTTTTGTTAATTCCCTACTGCGGATTGGGACACTGGCCACGCGGAGAAGGTGTGAATCAGGCCGGATTTTTTGCTTTTTTGCGACCGTGACCGAAGTCCGGATGGCAAGATATGCAGCCCCTTCCGCAACTCACCCCCAATGGTTTCCCCCGGTGATGTCGCGTCGGGACTGACTTCGGCCTGTCTTCGGCCCCCGTTTTCAAACTCTTCGTGGATTGCTGGACTTGTCATCACAGAATTGGATGTCCTCGGACGATGAGCCCGTTTCGGTTTGGATCGAACAGCTTTCCAATGCGAACCAGGAAGCCGCTCAGCGCGTCTGGGAACACTTCTGTCAGAAACTGCTGGCCTTCGCTCGAAAACGGATTGAAAGCTCGACTCGCCGGGTCTACGACGAAGAAGATGCGGCGATCAGCGCTTTTCGAAGTCTCTGCCACGGTATTGAGTCGCAGCGTTTTCCGGAGGTCACTGACCGGGACAATCTTTGGGCATTGCTGGTCATCATCACCGGTCGCAAAATTCTGAATCGGCATCGGTACGAACATCAGCAGAGGCGGAACATCGCAAAGACAATTCCGGATTCCGTGCTGCGGGATGCCGGAAGTTCCGACAAGTTCGCAAGCGACATCGCCGGACTCCGCTCCAAGGAGCCAACGCCAGAGTTTTCAGCAGAAGTGGCGGACACTTCAGAGTTTCTGCTGTCGTTGCTTCCTGAGCCAGACCTTCGACAGATCGTCGTGCTCAAGCTGGAAGGACATACCAACGAAGAAGTGGCCGATGCGATGTCGGTCACTCGACGAACGGTCCAGAGAAAGCTGGAACGCATCCGCAGGTGCTGGCTGGATGCAAATCTGGACCCTGATCTTGCTATCGATCATGACTCCGCGAAATGAACGTGTCACATAAATCTGTGAAACGGTGATTTCATGATCAGGAGTACAACCTGTGGCTGAATCATCGATCCAAGTCGCGTTGATTCCAGCGGCATCACGAAAACAAGAAGCGTTCTTCCATGAGATTCTCTGATCCAGCCTTTCAGCCGCTGACATCCGATCAGCTCGCCATCGTGGATTCAATCTGCGGTCGGTATGAAGAACATCGCCTGTCGGGAAATCCCCTCTCCATCGAGACGCTCGTCGCTGAAGCTGAATGGAAGCTTCGCGAAGTGCTGGAGCTGGAACTCATTCGCGTCGAACTGGAAATCGCATCCCGCTGGGATCAGCGACCGCACTTTTCAGAAGTCCGCAGGCGATTTCCTCGCTCGGCGGAGTCCATCCAAACTCAGTGGAATGACTGGTCAGATCTGTTTGCAGATGCGTCACAGAACCATTCCGGAATCTCATCATCAGCATCACTACCCGATGAAGCGAGACGAGTCACCGCCACAATTCTGACGGGAATCAGCGAGACTCCGGTGGATGGCCGTGCGGGATTCGATAATGGCACGTCGTCTGACGGCAGCGACTCAAAACAACCTCACTCCGTGACATCAACGACTCGCTCAGCAGACCAGGACATCCAGCGATTTCGGATCTTGCGACAGATCGCAGAAGGCGGAATCGGCGTGGTGTATGCGGCGTGGGACAAAGACCTCGAACGCGAAGTGGCACTCAAGGAGCTCAAAAGCAGCTTCGTGTCCCGCAGTGAAGTCGTGCGGCGTTTTCTGGCGGAGGCGACAATCACCAGCCAACTTGAACACCCTAACATTGTGCCGGTGTATGCATGCGGGCAACGGGGTGATGGACGACATTATTACGCCATGCGGCTGATTCAGGGTCGATCGCTGCAGTCTTCGATCACCGAACTTCATCGCAGCGCAACGTCCCGGTCGGCGGGCAGTCACGGCATCAACTTCCGAAGCGATCCGGTCGCTAGAGAATTGCTGCTGCGTTTTATCACCGTATGTCGGGCGATCGGGTTCGCTCATAGTCGAGGCATCATTCACCGCGATTTGAAGCCCAGCAACATTATGGTGGGTGATTTCGGAGAAACACTTGTCGTCGACTGGGGACTCGCTCGAAAGCACCGCACGATGGCTCCGGGCGCCGATGCAGCCTCAGATGCCAATCTGTTATCAAGTCCCAGCCTCGACAGTTCAGGATCAGGACCGATCAGCCAACCGTTCGATGAGACTCGATCAGGCACGATCATCGGAACGCCGGGCTACATGAGCCCCGAGCAGGCTCGGGGACTGAACGACCAGATCGCTCCGGAAAGTGATATCTACTCACTCGGTGCAACTTTGTTCAGCGTTCTGACGAACGCCGTTCCGTTTGATCACTCGCGAAGAGAAGTTGCCACTATCACAGCGCCAAAACAGGCGGCAGGAATCAGTCTTCGTCACCAGACGTCGCCGCGCCAACTCAACACCGCAGTCCCACGGGCACTCGATGCGGTGTGTCGAAAGGCGATGGAAGTTCGAGCGGCGGATCGATATTCGTCTGCCGAACTAATGGCCCGAGACCTCGAATCGTGGCTCGCCGATGAGCGGGTCTCCGTGGATCACGAATCAACCGCCGATCGCTTACGGCGCTGGCTGCGCCAAAGACCGATGTTCGCGGGTGGATTGCTTGGCAGTCTGATGATTGCGCTGGTCGCCATGCTAATCACTTTGACTGTCGTAAGAACCAAGAATGAACAACTGACGAGAGCGGAAGAGAAAGAACGCAAAGCAGCTTCAGAGGCGAGAGAGCAGGCACGTCTTGCTGAAATCAGTGCGACACAGGCTCAGGCCAGCGCCCGGGACGCGGAGGAACAGAGGCAGCACATTCAGGAGATCCTGAACGCGTTCATTACCGACGTTCAGCGAGGACTCGAACAGGTCCCCGGGAGTGCGACTGTTCGAAAGAGAGTTCTGACACAAGTCCTGATTCAGCTTGGCAAGCTCACGGAAACGGTCAGGGGATCTGCAGCCGGCGCACAGAACTCGATACTTGCGATGAGCGACCTGGCGGATGTCTTCGTCCAGTTTGGTGACGACGATCTTGGCAATGCGATTGTGTTGTGGGACGAGAAGCCATCTTCGCCAATCGAAGCCGCAGAAAAACTGTACAATGAAGCCATGCGAATCAATGAGGAATCGCTGAAAACGAATCCTCATGACTCCTCAATGCGATTTCAGAAGGCAACACTCCTGGCAAAGCTCACGAGTTTGTATCGGCAGAGTCATCGCACTTCTGAAGCTATGGCAGCCGCGCTGGAATCGGCAAAGATCTGCGACGAACTGACGAAACAGCAACCCGATTCCGTCGACTTTGCACTGAGAGCCGCAAAGTCGCACGACCTGCTTGGCCAGATGCACCTGCAGAATGAAAGAGTCGCCGAGGCCCGGGCTGAATGGGAATTGTCGGTCGCGTCGCTGGGACGATTCGCTCCGACAACAAACAACGTCGAAGTACGACGTACGCTCTCGATCTGCTCCTCGCGATTTGGCGACCTCGCCATCCGAGAGGGTGATCTCAAAACGGCAGAAGTGCATTATCGCGATGATCTGAAGTTCTCCGAACAGCTTGCAAAGGAGTTTCCCGAAAACTCGCAGATGCAGCGTGACTACGCAACCACCTGTGATCGACTCGGGAACATTGCACAGGGCAACGGACAGCTCGAACAGGCGCTCGACTGGTACGGAAAGGCCAGGTTCATTCGAACGGAACTGCAGATGGCCGATCCATCGGACTTCATGGCGCGACGCGAAGCGTTCGTTTCCTGCATGAAGCTCGGGGAGACAAAAATGTCCCTGCAGCGCATCGAGGAAGCAAAAGCAGACTTCATTTCTGCCGACGAACATGCAAAGGCGATGTCCGAGATTGATCCAAAGAACACGATCGGGATCCGATTTCGATCTTTTGCCGCTGAGCGTCTCTCCGATATCGCACTTGCCGAGAACAACAACGAACGAGCACTCGAGTTGGCTCAGCTTTCACTTGATATCAGCAAAAAGCTTGCAGCAAACGACAGCGAGAATCTTGAAGCAGCACGTGACGTCTACCTCTGCCACATGAAAGTTGGGAAAGCGTTTTTCGCACTCGGTCGAACGCCTGAAGCACTCGCAGAGTTTAACCTCGCTCTCAACCTGACGATCACAGCCAACGAACGCAATTCCACGACGCAAACGATTGGCGATGTCGTCTACGTCAGAGCAAAGATCGGTGAGACTCAGCAGAAAACCGCTGACTTTGCGTCTGCACAGAAAACACTCACGGAAGCCATCCGCCTTTTCGAAACCATCCCCGCTGAGAATCGCTCCGATGCGGATTCGCAGCGGCGGCTTGTTAACCTCTTCACACTCCAGGCGAGAAGTCTGGTGGGGTTGTCGAAACATGAAGAAGCCCGTGCGAGTCTCGTTCAGGCTCATGCTCTCGCCCAGTCCATGATCACCGCCGGCCAGCGAGTTGATCAGATGAAACTGGACCTTGCAGAGATCGAAGAACTACTGAAAGTACTGGACGAGTCCGGCATCGACGCTTCGAAACCGTAATTCGGTTATTCGCGGCTTCTTCGATTGAACTAAACTCAAGGGTCTGGTTCGCTTAGCAGGAGTTCACTTCAAAGCGACCGACGGAGTGATGCGGATGAAGTTCCTGAGTCGTTGCCCCCTTCCAATGGACAATGACAACGTTCTCTGTCCGTTTTCGGACGTTCGTTGATGCCTTATGTGGCAAAGCGGAAGGTCGACCAGGTTCGGCCAGAGATTTCAAGAAGACCGAAAAACACTGCCTTTTGCGGCAATCTGGGAATCGTCGGGAAATTTAGGCCTGGCATTGTCACACAAATGCCGTGTCCGGTGATTCAGGGGATGTGAGTAGCCTCTGGCTCTAGCCGACATCCAACCTCAAGGCCCAATGATCATGCGAGTCTCCGACTTCTTTCAATCACTCCGACGGACTCTTCTTCCAACCGCTGGCCGACGACGAACTGCCGTGGCATTGCCGCCAGAGAGTGCCGAGGTACTTGAACTTCGTCAGTTGCTGACTGCTCAAGTGACACAGTTTGCAGATCTCAACATCACCCCCGAAACAGGTTCGTCAAATCCCGAGGAGCTGACGGCCATCGGAAACACGGTTTTCTTCACTGCAGCCGACAAGACACATGGTCGAGAGTTGTGGAAGAAGGAGGGTGCCAGCCCGGCCGTGCTGGTCAGAGATATCTTCGTTGGTACGGAGACCTCGGGATTGCGCGAACTGACAGCCGTCGGTTCGACACTCTTCTTCCTTGCCGACGATGGTATTCACGGAATGGAGCTTTGGAAGAGCGATGGAACAACGGCAGGAACAGTTCTGGTTAAAGACCATGTGCGATATTCATCAAACTTCGGGTCTGGGGGCGATCTCCTGACCAATGTCAACGGCAAGCTGTTTTATCGCACATCCAGTCACTTCAACCCGGACAGCAATAACATCACGCCGGTGCTGATTGACAGTGACGGCACGGACGCGGGAACAGATGCTGCCACATGGGATCCAACGTTCGCATACGCCGAGGCCTCAGAGATCGTCGGGCTTGGCTCGCAGGCGATCTTTGTCGGTATTTTCAATACGCTTCGGAAGTCCGATGGGACTGCGGCAGGCACGCAGGTCATCAACACAAATGGAGCGTCTTATGCGAGCAATCTGACTGTGGTGGGTAACGAGGTCTACTTCTCGGCCTACACCGCCGCAACCGGGACGGAAATCTGGAGGACTAACGGGACAACGACCAGTCAGGTCAGCAGCTTTACCGCAGCCAACCCGGAATTGTCGAACCTCGTAAATGTGAATGGCACGCTGTATTTCACAGCGAAAGAGGCTGCAACCGGTGCGGAACTCTGGAAGACAGACGGCACGATCTCCGGCACAGTACTGGTCAAAGACATCCGCCCCGGTGTGGCGGGAAGCAGTCCGACGAAACTCACCGCCGCAGGATCAACTCTGTACTTCACTGCGAACGATGGAGTCACCGGCATTGAATTGTGGAAATCGAACGGCACAGAGGCGGGCACAGTTCGAATTCCTCACAGCGGGACCTCAACTGCCAATGGAGGAACGTCAGACTTCACGCCTCAGGAGCTGACGAATGTTGGCGGGACGCTCTACTTCACCGCAAACACCAGCGAGAATGGTCGTGAGATCTGGAAAAGCGACGGCACAGAAGCCGGCACCAACATTTACCAGGAACTGTACACGGGAGCCGGTCACGGATCGCCAGAGCAACTCACAAACGTCAACGGAGCCCTGGTCTTCTCGGCCTTCTCCGGATCCGGCGACGGAACTGGCCGGGAACTCTGGCGTTTTGACCTCGTCGCCAACACCTCCTCCGTCAGCGACATCTTCCGAGGTACCGTCAATTCATCACCGCGAAACTTCATGCAGGCGGGCAACAATGTGTTCTTCACAGCAAGCAACGGCGTGAACGGTGAAGAACTCTGGAAGTCGAATCTCAACGGTACTGGCGCCGTCATGGTGAAAGACATCCGCATAGGCAACCTGCCGTCGCAGATTTCCGGAATGACCAACGTCAACGGGACGCTGTTCTTCTCGGCCCATGGCAACACGTCGACAGGTGGCCTCGGTGGCGTTCAGCTTTGGAAGAGTGACGGAACCGAAGCTGGTACCGTGATGGTGAGTGAGACAATAGCACAGCAGGGAGACTCCTTTCCTTCCGGCCTGACAAATCTCAACGGCAAGCTCATCTTCAGCGCCACTGGTGCCGACGGTCACGAGCTCTGGACCACCGACGGGACAGCAGCAGGGACCATTCGACTGAAAGACATCGCTCCGGGTTCAGGCAGCGGCCTGGCTTCCGCTTCCAGCCGTTTTGTTGTGAATGGCACCAACGCCTACTTCATTGCCAATGACGGCGTCAATGGCCAGGAACTCTGGAAGACCGACGGAACCGCCGCAGGCACGGTCCTCGTTAGGGACATTCGAACCGGAGTTGGTTCGTCAAACCCGAGTCAGCTTGTCAACGTTAACGGTCTGATGTACTTCCTTGCTGATGATGGCATCAATGGCACCGAAATCTGGCAGTCAGACGGCACATCCGCCGGAACATCGCTCGTCGCCAATCTGAATGTCAACTGGCTGGATCAACTCACCGCAGCAGGAGGAAAACTGTACTTCACTGCGAATGGCGAGATCTGGTGTCGCAGCACTCCGACCTCCACTCCATTTCTGCTGAAGGAAATTGGCGAGAACAACTGGGGAGGAAACCCCACATCGTTGACTGCAGTCGGAGACACGTTGTTCTTCACAGCCATTTATGCAGGCGACTCGAGCGGCCTTTTCGGAACAGGCCGTGAACTCTGGAAGACCGACGGCACAACAGCCGGGACGGTACTTGTTAAAGACATTGTCAATATTCCGATCAGCTTCCTGAACAGCTACCAGTGGAGTTCGAATCCGATCAATCTGATCAACAACAATGGCACATTGTTCTTTACGGCCAATGACATGATCAACGGCCAGGAGCTGTGGATCTCTGACGGCACTGCCAGTGGAACCAGACTTTTCCATGACTTCACTGGTGATGCAGGCAGCAGCCATCCGGAAAACCTGACGGCAATCGATGGGCGGATTTTCGCATCGGTCATGTCCGAATCAACCGGTCGTGAAGGTGTCTCTGCCATTGATGTCTTCACCCCGACTGCTCCGACAATCACTGCTCCTGTGTCAGTAACTCCCGCTCAGCGTCCCACAATCACCTGGACGGCATCAACAGGTGCGGTCAGCTATGACGTGTTCATTAAGAATAACGCAACCGGTGCGAATCCTCAGGTGTCTGTCAATGTCGTCGGAGCAACGTCGTATGTTCCCACCGCAGACCTGGGCATCGGAAAATTCACGGTGTGGGTTCGAGCAGTCAGTGCCTCCGGAACCAAATCGAACTGGTCCGCTCAGCGCGACTTCACGATCAATACGGCAGCGACTCCCAGTGCCACGATGCGCAACCAGCAGACCTCGCGTCCAAAAGTGACATGGGGTGATCTCGCCGGAGCAGTCAAGTTCGATGTCTGGCTGGACAGCACGACAGCCGGACAAACCAGTTCAGTCATTCTTCACGACATTCGCGGCAAGTCATGGCAAAGCACCACCGACCTCGCTCTTGGATCTTATCGAGTCTGGGTGCGAGGCCTCGACGCATCGGGACTGGCAGCCGCATGGTCGCCTGTTGTGTATTTCAATGTGGCGACGTCACCCACAATGACTGCTCCACTCTCCTCGACCTTTGAACGACGGCCGCAGTTCGCATGGAACGCCGTG
>JAEUII010000268.1 GCA_016795145.1 Planctomycetaceae bacterium | reverse complement strand
TCCGCCCTGAGCCACAGGCTGGCCCAGTTTGGTGATGGCCGCTGCCAGACTCACAGTGTACGTTCCGCCCAGCGGATTTGTCACGGTGATTCCGGTCGTGGTTTCCAGCCCGCTGTTATCCGTCAGGTCCGCATCATACAGTGTCTGCGTCGTCAGACCCTGAGTTCCGGCCACTCCGCCAAAGCCTGCGATCGGCGGATTGTTCACATCCACCAGTCCCAGCGGCTGCAGCCACACGGTGCTGGCCACACTTCGTCCGAGGGCATCATACTTTGTCGTCGTCTCCTGCAGCGTCTTGTTGTCCGTCGGATTCAGCAGACTGGTATGGCTGTCCACATCCTCGATCCCCGCGGTGTGTACCGTCAGGCCACCAGCATTCTGATTGGTGACCGAGCCATGTCCCAGCGGATTCTTTGACGACACCGTATGGCCGCAGCAGCTGGCATACGTTGTGGTCCAGACCTTGCCGCGGGCATCCGTCCGGGTCTTCTGACGACCGGTCAGATCATACGTGTAGCTTTCCGTACCGGCTTCTGCTGTACCGGGTGCTTCTGAACGACTGAGCACTCGACCGGCGCCGTCATACGTCATCACGGTCTTACACTTCTGGTAGCCGTTCACATCATTCGCATCAAAGTACCGCGGACTGCGGACTTCCAGCGCATTGCCGGCATCGTCGTAAATCGTTTCGGTCTTCGCTTCGAGGCTCGTGCCAAAGGCCGCAATCTCCTGGATCACGCGCCCGGCCGTGTCATAGGCGGTCTTCGAGATCGTACCACGTTCATCGATCACCGTTTCCGGCCGACCGTTCTGATCGGTGATGGCATCCTTAATCGTGTAGTCCGGATTCAGCACGGTGCTGCGGGTCAGTGCAAACACGGCCGTCTGATCGGCGAGGCTAAAGCCCGGATACGCTCCCGTCACATACCGGATCAGCTGACCGTCCGAGGCCCGGTAGCCATAGTACTTCTTCCGGCCATACGGGTCTTCTTCCGAAAACAGTTTGTTGGCGACATACGTCTTCTTTGATTCCAGCATTTTCCCGGCATACGGGAAGACCTTTGTTGAGATCACCCGCTGCTGGTAGTCATACGTCAGATTGGTCACCGAGCCATCCCGGCTGACACTCACCGGATGATCGGTTCCAGCCAGATACGTGTAACTCGTGATCGATTTCTGGTTGCGATCGGTGATCGGTGTGTCGTCCGCCTGACCGTCGAGGATGTTGGCGTCAGACGCACTGCCCACGATTACCTGAGTCACACGACCACTGTTATCGTAGCTGTAGCTGGTCACCACATTGCGGCGGTCCTTGCTCTTCAGCACCAGGGCTTCCTGACCGCTGCCACTGGCTCCGTACAGCCGCTGTTCTGTGGTGCTGTCATCATACGTGGTTGTGATCACGCGACTGGCACTGTCATACGTATAGCTGGTCGTGTGACCCTGCGGATCGACCACACTGGTGACTCGGTCCTGCGCATCATACGTCCACAGCGTTTCCGGACGCAGACTGCCGGCGGCGGAGGCCGGACCAATTCGCTTGGTCACATTGCCACGGGCATTGTATTCATAGTCCGTGCGATGCGTGTCGGTGCTCGAGCCGTCCCAGTTCGCATCGAATTCCGTCTGCAGCAGCCCGGCAGCGTAATGTCCGGCCGGATAGTAGGCCCACTGACGTTCGGTGTATTCCGCCTGAGCCACATCCTGACCGCCGACCTCTTTGAGTCCCTGTTTGACTTTTGTCAGATTGCCCCGGCTGTCATATTCAAACAGCGTCACATTTCCCTGGCGATCCCGCAGCCGCGTCAGCTGTTGCTGAGCATTGTACGCATACTGCTCATAGGTGCTGTCCGCGACAAAAGTCTTCTTCGTCATAAAGGAGCGGGCATCATACTCATACGCATACTGCCGTCCTGTCTGATCGGTCGCGGCCGGGATAGCGCCGCTGTAGAGCTGTGCGGTGGTCGCATTCGGCGTGGCACTCTATGTCGTTTCCAGCGTGCCGTTCGCCAGATTCAGTTCACCCGGACTGCTGACCGTCCAGCCGTCCGTGTAGTACTTCACGCTCTGGCCGACTGTGATCCTGGCCACCACGCCCGCACCACCATAGATATTGATGATCCCGGCGGTCGTCTGATCCGGCACCATCATGTATTCCGCTTCGCCGCCGGCATTGGCAATCATCCGGATCACTCCGACCGGCTGACTCACAAGCGTCGGCTGACCATTCTGCGTGATCGTCATGTAATCGTTGCTCAGATACACGGATTTCGTAACGCATTGATCCGCCCGCATCGTGGCGACGGTGGTCTGAGCGACCGAATCCTGCACATAGCTGATCGACTGCGTAAAGCCATTGGCGGTTGTGGATGACAAAAAGCCGTTCGTGTAGGCATAGCTGACGGTGCCGCTGGCTGGTGTGGCGATCGACGACACGGTCCAGCGACCGCTGACCTGTGTGGACAGATAATTGTACGTGGCCACATCCCCCTGCCAGTCCGTCACCTGATACAGCTGCAGGCGACGGGTTGGCGACTCTGACAGCTGTGTCTGCGAAAAGCCGCCACCGCTTTCCGGCAGGCTGTCGCGATACGTGATCGTCAGCGTGTGCTGATTGGCATCCGTGATCGATTTCAGTCGGCCCACATATTCCGGGGTACTGCCCGCCGGCTGCAGATTCACAATCTCAAACGTCTGTTGTTTCCCGCCCCACTGCTGCAGCACGGCGGTTGCCGCACTGGAGACAGACGTCACGGTGCTGCCGCTGGCATCTTTGAGCACCAGGGATTCGGCCAGACGCTGCTGCACGGCTGAGTACGTCCCATCCAGCGTATCGCCGTTCAGGCCGTCGTTGAGTTCCACCTGCCGGCCACTGACCGCATCATAGAGCCGCACATTCACACCGCCGGAGGCATCCGGATACAGATTGATCCGCGTGTCGTAATTACTAAACATCCCCGGACCAAAACTGCTCCACAGTGCCCGGTCATCCGGACGAAACGCCCGGCCAGCTTCGTAATTGGTCGACTGATCCACGCTGCTCCCGCCCGACGGTGGAGTTGCTCCGCCGCAGATTGCACAGCCGCCGCCGGCATTCGGTTTCTTCAGTACCGCAAAGTCATACCCCGGCTTTCCTTTGGAATCACCGCAGCTCGAGCACTGCGACACGGAATCACATACAGCCGTGTCCGACTTCGGTGTGGATATCGCACACGATTTCAGCGCCCGCGCAGCCGCGGCCTGAATTTCCGTGGACCACCCCGCATACGTCGCCGCCGGACTGCAGCACAGAGGGCCGTCATTCCCACCGCCACCGAGCATCGACAACGTGAGCGAAACGAAAGTCTCCCCCAGCATCCCGCTGCCGCCGCCCGTACCGCCGCCATACCCCGGATCGCCGCCCGGATTAGTTCCGCCTGAGCCACCGCTGCTGCCACCGGTGCTCCCGGTTCCCCCCGAATAATTGCCGCTCGTGCTGCCACCACCCGGTGGATCTTCCGGAGGATCCTGAGCCAATACGCCTGAACTCCAGCACAATCCCACCGCCGACAGTACCAGTGTCGACCACGCCATTCGCCAGCTGTTCAGTCGCATCCGACCACTCCTTAATGCGAATCCTCAGGATGTCTTATTTTCGCTCAGTCATCACAGCTTCACATTCACCACAAACCGCACCTGACCGGTCGTCAGCGGTGACGCTGCCAGGATCTCAATATCATCAATCGTGCCCTTGCCGGCCGTAAACAGCACCCGCGCTTCGCCGTCCGCATTTGTCCGCACGGTCGTACTCGTCAGCTGGTTTTCAAAGTGCCCCAGATCAAATGACGTAAACGTCACCGGAGCATTCGGTGTGGCTTTCACCACCAGCGGAATCTGGTCACCCTGTTTGACCCGCTGAAACTGGCCACTGATCGCCTGAATGATTTGCACGTCACTGCCCGGTTCAGCCGACTGATACACGCGGCCCGGTTCCACAATCGACAGATACGCGTCCGGGTCTTTTTCCCAGGCCGCTCGATCAAACGCCGGTGGCTGCACAAACGAACTGAATCGCTCCGGATGTTCGCCGGACTTCAGCGCCGTAAACACCGCCTGTGCCTGAGTGTTGGCATCCGGCTTCACCGGTGGAGCAAACCCCGTGTCAATCACCGGCTTGTCACTGTTCGCCGGACTGCTCGCCGGATAATTCAGGTCGGCTTTCGGACGATACACTCCGCCCACCGCTTCATAACCGGGCAACGCTTCACCCAGCGGGCCT
>JAEUII010000348.1 GCA_016795145.1 Planctomycetaceae bacterium | reverse complement strand
TTGGTCTGATGGGTGAGACAGCGAAGAAGTCCAACGTCCTGCTGTTCCTTGCGGCTCTGGAACAGTGCCTGAACCGTCAGGGAATCCGACCGGATCCAGGAGCAGGCGTGGCTGCTGCGAATGCGGTTTACAATACGCCGTAGAGTGCACTGACCGATGGTCGGACAAAAAATGAGTGACAGAAAATAGGGTAAGCGGAAGGACGCAGTCCTCTGAGTCACCCAACGTTCCGAAAATCACGGCGAGCGGGATGCGTCAGCTTCCCGGTACTGCCCCTTTGTCATTCCCTCGCCAACGTGAGTGAACGAACGATTGAGGACAATCGTTCTACACTGGGCTTTCGGCGGGGACGACGTCGGCATCCGTGATGGGGGTGCGTTGTCCATCACTGGTGATGAGCCAGCCGGATATTGCGTTTTTGGTTGGCTGGCCGTCGGAGGGAAGCGGTACTTCCAGCAGAGCCTTCGGGGAATCATCGGTTGAGTCTGTATTCGTGAGGCGAACACGCAGGCAGGATGTCCGCGTGTTTGTTCCTGCAGAATCATCAGACTCTTTGACATCCGTTGCTTCCACATTCCAGATACGGCCGAAGATCAGCACGCGTTGTCCGGCTCGAAGTCGCAGAAGTCTGCCTTCGCTCGAGGAGACTCGGATTCGGTCGCCCTGCCACCAGTGAGCGATCCACAGGCCGATTTCTATCAGGATGGAACGCATCGTTACTTCACCTGCTGCTGGCGATCCTGTTGCATTTCCAGTGTGGTTCGAAGTTCACGAACGCGCTCCACATCAACCCCCGGTGGCTGTTCCTGAATGAACCATGAGGCATCATCGATCGCCATTTGCAGGCGTCCGGTTCGCGCCCTCATCTCCAGTCGCTTCGCACGAAACTCAACGCTCATCGGATCCAGCATGACGAGGGTCTCGAGGTACCGAAGGACGCTCGCATCGTCACGTCGAGCTTCTGCAAGACTGAGCAGATTCAGCTGCATGCGTTCAATAATCTCCCGTGGCGATTTGGCTTCCCGGAATCGCGGCTGGTCCGGAAAGCCAGCGTCGGACAGGATCGCTCGCACTTCGTCCTCGCTGAGTCTTTTTCCGCGTTCGAACACGTCGATGGTCTGAGGCATACTGCCATCGCCTGGTTCGAAGCGAACGACGAAGTGTCCAGGCAGACCCACACCAACCACTTTCAGGTTGATTCGTTTTGCAAGTTCCATGTACAGCACGGACAGGGTAATCGGGATTCCTTCACGATCATCAATCACCTCATTGAGGTAACTGTTCGACGGAGATTCATATTCGTATCGGCTGCCGCGGACACCCAGTTCTTCAAACAGGTAGCTGTCCAGCGCGGCGATTCGAAGAGATTCGGCTGAATCAATGGGGACACGCTTCTTTAGCTCCTCTGCCATTTGATCGATGCGGCGAACGTACAACGGGACATCGACGTCGGCATTGTCCTGGCGAGCAATCAACAGTGCTGCGGTCAACAGGTCTGCTTCGCTTGCGGTTGTGGTTGTTGCCTCATTGGGCGAACTAGTCTCAGCTCCCTGATCGCCTGTCTCTTTCTGTGACAAATTCAGAGCCGATGCGATGGTCTTGCGAACGGACGCTTCGTGAAGATCTGTTGCGAGCTGCTTCAGTCGCTTTGACTTCTGTTCAAGGCGATCGGCTTCTTCATTCAGAAACTCTGAAGCCGCGTCACCGAGTGGCAGCAGGCTTTCAATTGCTGGCGATTGAGCTGGCTGGTTCCAGTTCAGTTCCTCCGCGAGCTTTCGGAGTTTTTCAAAGCTCTCTTCCGACGCCGAGGCGGGAAGCAGGTTGGTGCCCAGTTCGAAGCGACGGAATTCCGCCGCTGTGCCGCGAAACGCTGCCAGACCGACTCTGCCGGATGGAATCACGGAGTCCGATGACTGGACCACCAGGGTTCCGTTCACATAACACTCAAAGCGGTCCTTCTGAATTCGCACCGTCAGCGTGTTCCGCTGATCCATGCGATACGCAGGATGAGGCTCATTGTGCAGAATGGTCCATGACCCAACGTCGGGACCATCGAATCGCGTGAGACGCAGATTTCCAGCGCTGGGGTAGAAGCCGTAGTGGCGATCATTGCCGTCGGAATGAAAGACCAGGCCTGCGGCACCTTCTTCGGATTCCAGCTTCACCTGAACGCGCAGGTCGATCGGCAGTTCGGGGACCTCAGTCTGATTCAGGCACAGCGTCCTTCCGCCGAAGGACTTTCCTTCGCCGTTCACAAGGATTCGACCGGCCCTCTGTCGCCAGTTGCCACCAAAGATCGGCGTCCACTGAGTTTCATCGAGAGCTCCGATGGTGCTCCAGCGTGACATTGGCACGGTATTCGGATCGTTCTGAAGATCACGCAGCAGGCGGACGGGAAGAGCGAATCCAAGTTTGTCGCGAAGAGCAGATTTGCGAGTCACCACGCCGACCACCTGTCCCTGCGCATCAAGGACGGGGCCACCGCTGTTGCCTCGTTCTATAGACATCGCCAGTTGCAGCATTTCGACGCCGTCAATCTCCTGGTGACCGGAAACAACTCCGGAGACAACGGCGTTTCGAAAGCCCTCCGGATGCCCGAGCGCAACGATCTCGCGACCGGCGGGCGTCTTCGCTTCAGCAGACAATGCCAGCGGAGGAAGTTCCAGCCCATCAACCCGAACAATGGCCAGATCCAGCTGGCTGGACGAAGCAAAGATTTCCGTGACGGGGAGTTTTCGACCGTCCTTCAGTTCGATCGAGATTTCCCGGCCGTCACCGATGACGTGGTAGGCTGTCGCGATGAGTCCCTTGCCTTCGATGGCAAAACCGGTTCCGAGCCCAAGATCACTTCCTGTGCGATCTGTGGAGCGAACAACAACCAGAGACTTCAGTGCCCGTTCAGCGAGTGCTTCTACGTTGATCCGATCCGTCTGGTTCGGCTTGTCATCTGCGGCCGCATTTCCCGCTGGAGCCGGTGGTTTCTCGTCATGGCCGAGCCCCGCGTTTGCCACGCCCGTCGTCCAGATCGCCGCGCAGATCGCCAGCCGTATCATGTGATGTGAAGCGAGCTGCGTTTGATCCGGAGTACTCTTCAGTCTGGCACGCTGGGAAGTAAGGCTTCGCATGTTGACTCCGCGACTCCGTTGGACGTGATTTCGTCAGTTCCATTCCGGATTACGAATTTCCTGCCGGATGATTCTCATCGTGCGCTGAATGCGCCGGATGCAGACTTCCCAAATGCCGTAGGGATCATCTTCCAGAATAAGAGCACCATCGGCGGGCAGAGTGTACCAGTCGCCACGAGCCAGTTCAGATTCCAGCTGGTCCGCACCCCAACCGGCGTAGCCCGACAGGAGCCGGAAGCGTGAAGATTTAGCGGACACATCCGGGGGAGTCCGAACAACGGCATCAAACGACGTTTCGCTTCCAGACAGAAAGACGCCTGGAGCAACTTCTCGATCCTGTGCGGCGAGTGCCGTGCAATTGTGCAGAATGAACAAGGATGTTGTTTCGACGGGACCGCCCACGAACATGGGTGCATCGGCGTCGTTGACATCGCCGGTCTGAGTCAGCGCTTTGCGAATTGTCATCGCGGACGGGCGATTGATCACCAGTCCCATCGCGCCATCGTCGTTGTGTTCCAGCAGCAGAACCACCGTTCGAAAGAAGTTGGGATCTTTCAAATGGTGGGCGGCGACAAGAAAATGCCCCTGCAAAAACTGCCCGGTGTCAGACATCGAAAACTCCCGCTGCGATAACAACACTTTTCATGCGAAAAAGGTAGCAGAAGGAGTATTCGATTTCAGTCATCCGGGCAGCATTCCGTTCGGTCTTTTTCGGACTCAGTGCGCCGGCGGCAGGCTGTTCTGGAAGGCTCGATTACGGAACAGGAAGTCAATGATGTTGCCTTCGTGCGGCTGCAGCCAGTTCAGAGCACAGGTCGGAATGGCTCCGATGTTGAGGCGATCGATGTGGCGGGCATCAACGAGTTCGCTGATCCACTTTTCGTTGTTTGTGATTGCAGTGCCGACCAGCGTGGAACCAATCTTTCCAAGCATCTTGTCCTGCGGACACTCGACAACCGACACGAACGGGAACATGTATTCGGTGTTCGCCATGGTGTTGTCACAGTCAGCAACATGAAGCACCGTTGGACGCATGTAGTCGCAGCGTTCATGTCGAACGAGACGGTCACCGCCTCGATATCTGGCCGTGACTTCTGTGACTGGTCCTTTGATACCATCTTCAATCTGGTTGTTCATCGCTTCGGCGACGCCTGGTGTCGTGAACGCTGCGATCGCCGCATTCGGATCGGTCGTCGGCAGCGGAGCGATCGGCCCAAGTTTCTGAGCAATCGCATCGGCAATCGCTGCGGTATGACGCGATGCCCAGATGCCGGAGCAGTTGATACAGCTGCGGCCGCCGTTCATCAGAACACTCTTCACCATGACATCCAGGTAGTCTTCCCAGCGATCAACAATGTCATCGCCCAGCAGAATCTTACTGAAGCCCGGACCATGTGCCTGGACGCGAGGGTTACCGTGATACTTGTCGACTGTTGCCTGGCCTCCAAAGATCATGGCTCGGTTACAGGTTTCAAGCACCTTGTTGCCGACTTCGTGAGGGCCTGGGTAGAGACAGAATGCTTCGCGAGGAACGCCTGCAGCGGCGAAGGCTTCATACATTCGGTAAGGAGTCCATGGCTCGGAAGAACCTGGCTTCAGGACCAGTCCGATCTGCAAAGGAATCGCAGGCAGCCAAAGTGTATGGACGCCTGGGGAGTTGGATGGCAGTACAAGCCCCAAGGTTGGAGTCGTCGCCTGGAAGCTGACCATGACATTGCGAGATTCCATGCCATAGCCGCGTGACAGAATGTCCAGCGGAAGTCCACGAGTCAGTGCGTCGAGCATCGCGCCCATGTTCTTGAGGACGAACGCATTCTTGCTCATGTTTGCGCGGCACATGTTCAGCGGCAAACCGGTTGTGGCCGACTGAATTGAGCAGAACTCTTCAGGAGTCTGTGTGCCAGTTCCCATCGGCAGGTTTGCCGTCAGGTAAAGATCGGCCGCCTGTTCGCACTTCTTGATCAGGTCGGCAATGCTGAGCTGCTTCAGAATCTCGCGCGCCTTTGCCGATTTGCGGGAGTCCATTTGCACCAGGCCGGCGTTCGCCTGGTGCATCTTTGCCATCACTTCACCGGTTTCGAAGTGAACGACATCAGCCTTCTCGAGAGACTCGTACGGCTTACCCCAACGGACAACTGGAATTTCAAGCATGGCAGGGACAATCAGCGGACAAAACGGGAGGGAGATGACTCAAAGAAACGTCACAGATCCCGGATTGTAGGTCGATTTGAATTCCAGTCCAGGCAGGCTACTCGATGACAATATCGTCGATGCTCAACTGATCATCAGGTGGCACATCAGGACTCCCGGACGGCTGGACCTGTTTTGCTGCATTTGCAGGTTTCTCAATGACGGTACCTGTCGGTCGTCCGGCTGCCGACGCCAGCAATGCTGGTGGCTTATTTGGTTCATTGTCTCCCGCCAGTGTTTTGAGCCACTCTTCGCCAGGCCAGCTGAACGGACGAAAACGATCTGCAGATCCCGTCTGGTCGCGGTACAGAATCGCTCGCCCCTGAGACAACGATGCCGCAGCCGGAGTATCGATCAGGCTTGCTGAGTCCGTCTGATTCAGGCGGAACGCGATGCGTGTATCAAATTCCCGAAGCAGTGAATTGGAAAGCCATCGCATCGCATTTGAAAATGTATCGGCCCAGATCATCAGGTGGATTCCGACGAGCGGCCCCTTGCGAATCAGGTCGCCAAGCATGGACGCTGTGGTGACAGTCTTCGAACTACCGAACGCTCCCATTCCGAAGTCATCTTCTTCCCGTCGAAGCGTACGGAACTGACCGAGGTTTCGAATGGCCAGCAGAATTTCGGGGGCATCGTGTGGGACGTCGCCGTTTTCCCGGGCCGTCATTTCCTGGAACAGATCGGTAATCACCGAATCAACTTCAGCGGCTTTTCGAAGCTGGAATTCGTGGGTTCGGCTGGCGGTGAATGTCGATTCAAACTTTCGCAGCGATTCGGCATCACGGCCGTCATGCACAAAAGTCATTCGAGGCGCATGCTGGTTGCTGCCCGCAGGGTTCCTTCCGCACCAGCTTAGAATACTGGCTGCAAAGATCGAATCGGCGAGGTCGCTTTCCTGGCCGACCAGCAACAGGTTCTGGCCGCCAGAACGGTGGAATTCGAGGCAGACCGGTGCCGCGATTGAAACGGGTTCACCAACCCACATTGGGATTGCATCGACGAAGTGCCGTGTCGCATCAACACGTCCCGAGATCCATGCATTCAGGGGCGCACACAGTTCCGGTGATGGAGGTACGTTGCCTTCGAACACGATCATTCGAGACATGGTTCGATCGGAAGCGAGAGTTCGGTCTTCCAGATCATGAATCATCGATTCGCGTTTTTCTTCATCCAGCCATGCGATCTGGAACGGATGATTGCCTTCGACCATCCCGTTGGCATCATTGTAGATCGCTTCGCCAGGTCGCGTGAGCAGTCGGGCGGCGGAGTTTTGTTCGCTGAGAATCAGATGTGCATCACTTTCGCTGCATTGTAGAGCGATTCGGACAGCGACCTGGCCGAGCGTACTGCGAGCCAGCGAATACGCTCCGCCAAGTGTCTGCGATCCCAGCACGACGTGAATACCGAACGCACGACCCTGTCGAATGAGTCGGTCAAGAAGCAGCGATGCACGCGACGAGACTCGGTCTTCCGTCGTGAAGAACTCCTGAAACTCGTCAATCAGCAGCAGCAAACGCGGCATCGACTCTTTGGGGAACTGACGGCGGAAGGACGGCACGTCCTGCACGCCTCGAATTCGAAACAACTCCCCTCGTTCCTGAAGGATCTCATCGAGACGCTCAAGCACACTCAAACCAAACTCGCGGTCCGACTCGATTGCGATGACTCGAGCATGTGGCAGCCGGTTGGCGGCGTACGTTCGAAACTCCACCCCTTTCTTGAAGTCGATCAGGTAGAACTGGATTTCGTCCGGGCTGTAATAGAGTGCAAGGTTCGTAATCAGAATGTGCATCAGCGTGGATTTGCCGGAACCCGTTTTTCCCGCGATCAACACATGCTGGCTTGTGCCGCGTCCAAGCCGCATAAACTGCAGCCGAGCGGCACCGGCTCGACCGATCGGGAAGTCGATTCCGTCAGCGGTGCTGAGGCTCCAGATCGCGTCTGGCTTCGGAGCGATACGGCTGAAGGAGACCTCGACGCGTCGAGCATCCTTCGACTTTGCGCCGACCGTTCGCACCAGTGCGACATAGTCTGCCGGATCTGGTGATGCGAGTGCTTCGAATTCGAGCGATGATGCCGCTTCAGCCTTCTCTGCGTTTTCGATCGGCGCCAGCAGGCCATCATTATCACTGCGCCGCACAGGCTTTGGCACTTCCACGGACGAAGGAAGACATGCTGGTACAACCGCTTTGTTGACCACTTTGAACTGCAGTGCACACTCCTGAAAATTCGAGACATCAAATGATCGCGGTACGGCCTGATCCGGCGACCACGTCAGGATCGTGTGAACCCCGCAGCGAGGACCACTCGTCAGGATGCTGGTGAGATGTCTCGCAGCCTCCTCTGAGAAGGCACCAGGGAAACCCGCAACAACAACAAAGTGGTAGGGTTCAGCCACTTCTCCGGCCGCCTTGTTGTAATCTTCGATCGACTGGAACTCACTTCGAAGATATGTCTGGAACACGCTTTCCATGTGTTCCGTTACCTTCTGCAACCGGTCTCGAATCTGCACCGATTCCGTCCAGATTCGATTGCTGATCAGCAGTTCGTCGAAATCTGCAAGGTGCATCATTGCAGAAAAACTCTGACCGAGGCCGACGGGATCGATCAATGTGAACTGGACTCGACCCGGAACGATATTTGTCAACAGCTGCAATAGAATGGCTCGCACGAATTCCAGAGCGACCTCACGGCCCGCTGCATCGTGTTCCACAACGATCGATGTGTCAGTCGGAAAGTTCAGGATCGCCGGTAATTCGATACAAACCTGACCACCTGAAACGTTTTCCAAAGTGCCGGACCTCTTTGGATCAGTCGGCGCTTCGAGATTCGGCAGTTCGGGGAACGTTGCAAGGATCTGACCGGCCGTAAGATGAGAAGGCAGGTTGACAGGCACGTTCCAGCCGGTTGATTTCATCTGGTTCCAGCGGCGCACATGACTGCATTTCTCCCGAGCATCCGCGGACAACTGTCGCGCGGTTGCAAGTCCGTTCTTCCAGTTGGCTGTCAGCGTTGCTATTTCAAGTTCAGACGAACGGCGACGAGCAGCATTCCTGTCCTGGATTTCGGTTCGGCGGGACTGAACCTCTTCTCGAAAGGCCTTTTGCAGTCGTTGCGTTTCCTGAGCCTTCCACTGTTCAACAGCCGACGTCTGGCGATCAAGTTCTGCCGTGAACACTCGCATTTGTTCGTCAAATTGCTCTTGCTGTCGTTTGGTCTGTGCGGAATGTTCCTGCATCAGTGCCTGAATCTGTTGCTCCGTCGTCCCGTTCAGGCGAGCCGCATGATGTTCTCGTTTCTGCAGGATTTCGGTTTTCCATTTCTCCGCAGCCTGAGTCAGCTTCTTCAGTTCATTACGACTTCTGGCATTCCAGTACTCGGCCGCGGCATTTGCATTGGCGACATGCTGAAGCAGTTCCGAAAAACCGCCGCGCAGTCGTGATTGGACCGTGACGAGCAGCACGATGTTGAAGAGAAACGCGACTGCAGCGCCGATGAGGGACGAGACTCCGAGCCATTCCCAGTCCGGCTTGCCGATCGAGGGATTCAGGTACTTGGTGATGTCAGCGCGAATGATCGTGACGGGAATCATGACCACTAGAAAGATCAGCAGAGCCAGGCCGAGAATGCGCCAGCCGATGATCCACTGTGGCAAAGTCCGTCGATCGATTGTTGCTGCTTCATTTAGAGCTTTGTCGATACTCTCGATGGCAGTATTGCGCGCGGTCTCACGTGACTTGAGTTCGACCTGGGCAGGAGGTAAATCGGTGTCTGCGGCAGCGTGACACTGCCGAAGGTATTCGGCAGTTGCAAGCATTGTCTGCTGGAGATCATTCAGTCGCTGCTGCAGATTTGTCTGATGAGTATGGTAGATTTCCTCGGCCCGCTCGGCCTGTCGCACCGGAGTATCTTCATTGTTCTCATCGCAGACCGATTGAAGAACCCAGAGCTCGTTCTGAAGCTTGCTGCGCAGATCGCTAATCACTTCACCATGCCGACCGTCGATCTCCTGAAGGCGGCGCTCGCGATTCTCACTGGCGGCCTCACGCTGTCCGGAAATATCCAGTTCAACCTGCGTCACACGATCTCTGGCCTCAGCCGCAAGTCGCTCCAGTTGAGCCCTCAGTTGTGTATCACAGTCGGTGGTCAATCGAGCGATCGACTCTGCCTCTGTCTCTGCCAGTGACTTCAGATCACTTTC
>JAEUII010000216.1 GCA_016795145.1 Planctomycetaceae bacterium | reverse complement strand
GAACGCAGCAGCTACGACGTCTCCAGTGCCATCGCCGATCTTCCAATCAAAGATGGCCAGCGAGAAATCTCCATCGTCTTCCGCGTCTACGACTGGTACGGCGCCGGAGGCCTCTTCCGCCCCATCTTCCTCAGCACAACTCCTATCAGTGCGGCAGCGGAGATGGTTCGGTAGGTCTTTTGGTTTGCTCTCCCAATTCCCGCGGAGGCTAACAGGATGGGCAAGAACTCAGCAAAGTGATCTGGGATACCGGCCCCGACGGCTTTGTTTCATTGCTGTCTCCTTGACACTGCGAACCTGAACGGTAGAGTATCTGGAACACACGCATTTACCCTAAAGGTAAACGCCCATTGTGGACGATTCACGATGCTGATAGGTTACGCCAGCAAGAAGCTGCAGAAGATCTGCACCCGGACGAAGGACGCAAAGAAGGCACTGTCGGCGCATTCTGCTGATCGTCTCTTTGACCGACTTTCGGATCTTGCGGCCTTCAATAACCTCGGCGAAATCCGGTTTCGTGCTCCGCCGCTTGATTTCCATCCACTGACTGAAAATCGGTCTGGCGAATTTGCGATCAAGATTCACGAACTTGATCGAATTTGTTTTCGTCCAACAGGAAATTTCGCCCGGGATGCCGTCGGTGAAAGCGTTCTGGCCACGGTGACTGAGGTGGAGATCACCTTTGTCGGAGACTATCACAATTATGGCTAGCATTGCCCCTGGATCGTACCGTCCACAGCAAGTCAGTCCCCCCGGCAACACAATTCGGGCCACGTTGGAGGGACTCGGGATTTCACAGGCAGAACTGGCGCGCAGGATGGGGCGACCTGCAGGAAAGATCAATGAGATTATTCAGGGAAAAAGGGGGATCACGGCAGAGACGGCGCTTGAATTGGAGAGCGTACTTGGTCTGCCAGCTTCGTTCTGGTTAAACCGGGAGCAGGCCTACCGTCTTGCCATTAGTGAACAAGCCCAATTGCAACAGCAACAGGCAGACTGTGAGATTGCCAGAGAGTTTCCGTGTACTGCTATGGCGAACCTCGGATGGATCGAACGCTCGGCAACGGCACTTGAAAGATATCGCGAACTGCTCCGCTTCTTTGGAACAGCTAAGCTGCGTTCATTGACGAACGCTGTTGATCTCGCCACAAAATTCAGACGCAAGCAGAACGCCGGGACTTGCCACAAGAGCCTTGCTGCCTGGCTGCGTAAGGGCAACATTGAGGCTCAGCGCATCGCAACCGCAGATTTTGATCAGCATCGAATGGAACAAAGCGTTGATGAGTTCCGCAAATTGACGATGGGCGGGCCTGGCGCACTGCTGGCAGAGCTGCCCAGGGTTGCGGCAGGCTTCGGGATCAGTGTTGTCTTCGTTCCTCATCTGCCGAAGACCTATGTAGGAGGTGCGGCCTACTGGCACAATCGCAAGCCGGTGATCCAGCTCAGCTTTCGTGGAATGATGCATGATATTCTGTGGTTTAATTTCTTTCACGAGCTTGGGCATATCCTTCTTCATTCGAGGGAAGAGACCTGGCTGGATGATTTTTCGGAAGAGAAGGAAGCACATGAGCTGGAGGCCAACAAGTTTGCGGCCGAGACTCTAATCCCGGAAGCAAAGTGGGCAGCGTTTCGCATTTCGGGACGTTTCACGTCAAGTACCGTTAAGGAATTCGCAAACGAAGTGGGAATTGCCAGCTCAATCGTTGCCGGGCGGCTGCATCGCGAAGGCCTGGTCAGACGGACTCAACTTCTTGACCTCAAGATTTCACTGGCCGACTGGATCAAAGAAGGAGTTCTCAAAGCAGACAAGCGATGATCGACAAAATCGGGAACTCATTTGGGCGATCCTGACGTTAGTCAACGGCGCTGAGAAACCTGCTTGCAGGAATTCACGGCAGTCCGACATTCCTGGCAGTTCACGACGCGATATTAACACAATCTTAACAATTCAGCGGTTCACTTTGGGGAAGCGTGTTTTTGGCCCGAAAATGGGCGTTTCTTCACACAGGACCCACTCATGCTGACATTGCGGAAGTTTGTTGCCGTTGCAACGCTGTGCCTTCTGGGCGTCGTTTCTGGTTGTACGGTTGAATCTGTTGATGCTCCCAAGGACAAGGGCGGCTCAGATGCACCAAAGGCTGATTCAACAGGCGGCACAACGGATCGCCGAATTCAGGTTGACGGCTCCAGCACCGTCGCCAAGGTAGCAGCAGCCGTTCAGGAGCAATTCGAGGAGAAGTTCACGGATACCAAGGTTGCTCTGAAGGTGACTGGTACCGGCACCGGATTCAAGGAAATGATCGCTGGGCGAATTGACATCGCCAACGCGTCTCGACCGGTGAAGGAGTCAGAGAAGGCGGATTGTGAGAAGGCCGGAATCGAACTCGTCGAACTGAAGATTGCACTTGATGGCCTGACCGTTTGCGTCAACAAAGAGAATGACTGGGTTGACTCAATCACTGTCGCTCAGCTGAAGAAGATCTGGGCACCAGGCAGCACCGTGAAGACCTGGAAAGACGTCGATCCTGCATGGCCCGATGTCCCTGTGGCACTGTTTGGCCCAGGGGAAGAATCCGGAACGTTCGACTACTTCACAGAAGTCATCAACGGCAAGGAAGATCAGATCACCGAAAACTACAGCGCAAGTGCTGACGACAACGTAACGATCACAGGCATTGCGGGTGAGAAGGGTGGCATGGGCTTCTTTGGATGTGCGTACTACTTTTCCAACCAGGACAAAGTGAAGGCTCTGAAGGTTTCTGCAACCGACGATGCAGCTGCCGGCGTTGCACCAACGGCGGAAACCGTTCGTTCGGGCGACTACAAGCCTCTGTCCCGCCCGTTGTACATCTATGTGAAGAAGTCATCTCTGGAACGTCCGGAAGTGCAGGACTTCGTTCGCTACTTCCTGAACGACGGCCAGTCGCAAGTCAGTGCCGTGGGATACGTTCCGCTGCATGACGATGAACTGAAGGCCAGCCGCGATGCCCTGGAAGCAGCGTTGAAGAAGTAATCAATCGTCGGAACCTGGGCTTCGTGTGGGGCGACTCGCTTCGCACGAAGCCTTTTCTTTGTAGACTTTTGCCTTGTCAATACCGATGGCACGGATGGCCGCATGACAGTGAATGCAGTGGAGCTGAAATGATCAGCCCGGTGACTGCAGAGGCTGTCGATCGAAACGCAGGCTGACTATGTCTGAAACGCCCGTCTCCTGGGCTACTCGCCGGCAGCATCGCAGGCATGAGACATTGATTCAATGGGCTCTGTTTTTCTGTGCTGCGCTGTCGGTTCTGACGACCGCGGCCATCATTCTTGTGCTCCTGTCGAATGCGGTTTACGCACCAGGTGACAAGACAGCATTCTTCGAAAAAGTCTCCTTGTGGGAATTCCTCACGGGGACTCACTGGAAACCATCCGACGGACCCGGCGGCAAGTACGGCATCTGGCCATTGCTAAGCGGAACCTTTCTGGTGGCAATTGTCGCCGCTGCAGTCAGTATCCCCGCTGGACTGGGTGCCGCGATCTACATGAGCGAATACGCGAACCCGAAAGAGCGGGAATGGATCAAGCCAGTGCTTGAAGTTCTGGCGGGCATTCCTTCTGTCGTGTTCGGATTCTTCGCGTTGAAGTTTATCACACCGGTGGTACTCAAGCCGCTCTTTCAGTTTCTTGGCGCAGACATCGCGGTCTTCAACAGCCTGAGCGCCGGCATTGTGGTTGGAATCATGGTGACGCCTCTGATTGCGTCGCTTAGTGAAGACGTGATTCGTTCGGTTCCTCGCAGTCTGCGTGAAGCCGCATACGCTCTCGGAAGTACTCGCTTTGACGTGTCGGCGAAAGTTGTTGTACCGGCAGCGCTGTCGGGGATCCTGGCATCCTTCCTGCTGGCATTTTCCCGCGCGATTGGTGAGACGATGGCAGTCGCGATCGCGGCGGGTGGTAATCCGGTCTTCACGCTGAATCCGCTGCGAGGTGCTCAGACGATGACCGGATTTATGGTGCATGCAAGCACGGGCGACAGTGCCGCGGATTCGATCCCTCGAATGAGTATGTATGCGGTGGGAATTACGCTGTTCGTCATCACGCTGATCATCAATCTGATTTCCGGCTGGATCCTTCGAAGGTATCGGGAGGTGTATCAATGAACCTTCCTGAATCGAAAGCCAGCGCGGTCAGTTTCACGTCCGGTGCAGATTCCTACATTCGCCGCCGCCTGCTGATTTCACGAGCCTTTTCGTGGATCTGTCGGCTCGTGACCTATGCGTCGCTGGCAGTTCTGCTGGTCCTGATCGGGTCGATTCTGTGGAGCAGCCTGGGCCGACTGTCGCCAAACTTTCTCTGGAATCATTACTCGATGAACCCGATGAAGGCCGGCATCCTGGCCGGTCTTTGGGGCTCCTTCTGGCTGGTCCTCATAACCGCCCTGTTTTCGATTCCCATTGGCGTCGGCAGCGCGGTGTATCTGGAAGAACTGGCGAAGGACAACTTCTTCGTTCGAATCATCAAGGTGAACCTGTCGAACCTCGCGGGCGTGCCTTCAATCGTGTATGGAATTCTGGGGCTGACGGCATTTCGCCCCATGATGATGTTCATGCAGACGCTGTTTGATGGTCAGCACGCAATCAACATCGGCGGTATGTTTCGCGTTCGGCTGGTTCATCTTTCAATCTTTGACGGAAGCCTTTTGATCGGCGCGCTGACGATGAGCCTGGTGATTATGCCAACGGTGATCATCGCTTCTCAGGAGGCACTTCGCGCCGTCCCGCAGTCGATCCGTGTCGCTTCACTGGCGCTGGGAGCAACTCGGTGGCAGACGATCTGGCGGCAGGTGATTCCTGCCGCACTGCCGGGGATTGCGACTGGCGTGATTCTGTCCATCTCGCGTGCCATGGGTGAAGCCGCACCGCTGATGATGATTGGCGTTCTGACAGTGGCTTCCATGTGTCCAGGCGGTATTGAATCGCCAGTGCAGCTGGTGACAGAACCGTCTCGTTTGCTCAGCGTTCCGTTTGATCAGTTTACCGCGATGCCAGTCGAGATTTATGACTGGTCAAAGCAGCCGGATCCTCAGGACCGCTTCACTTCGGTGGCGGCAGCCGGCATCGTTGTTCTGCTTCTTGTCCTTCTGACCATCAATGCGGTCGCAATGATTGTGCGAACGCGGGCCAGCCGCAAGCTGCAGTGGTAGCCACAGGATTATCGACATGCCCGCCATCACGTCTGCTATGTCCGTACCGCCCTCTGTGCCAGGGGTCGATCGTAACCTTGACACATCGCGGCATGCGTCGGCCATCGATGTCCGCAATATGAACTTCTACTACGGCGAGCATCAGGTTCTGTTCGACATTTCGCTGATGGTGCCGGAACGGTCCGTCACAGCGCTGATCGGGCCATCGGGATGCGGCAAGAGTACGTTCCTGCGAACGCTGAACCGAATGAATGATCTGGTCGAAGGATCCCGATCGACCGGAGTTTGTCTGGTCGAAGGCCAGAACATCATGGATCCGGCGGTCGACGTCGTGCTGCTGCGAAAGCATGTCGGCATGGTGTTTCAGAAGTCGACACCATTCCCAAAATCCATCTTCGAAAATGTTGCCTACGGTCCTCGCGTCTCAGGTGAAAAGAATCGTGCGGTACTGGCCGATCTGGTCGAATCGTGTCTTCGAAAAGCGGCTCTGTGGGATGAAGTCAAGGACCGGCTGAACACGTCTGCCATGGCGCTTTCGGGTGGCCAGCAACAGAGACTGTGTATTGCTCGAACACTGGCCACAAATCCTCGCATCATTCTGATGGACGAACCGGCCTCAGCTCTGGACCCCGCCAGCACTGACCGCATTGAAAACCTGATTGGCGAACTGTGTGCGAACTACACGATCGTCATCGTGACTCACAACATGCAGCAGGCATCCCGAGTCAGTCATCAGACAGCCTTCTTCTTTAAGGGGCGTCTGGTGGAAGTCGGGCCGACGATGAAAATCTTCACGAGTCCTTCAGAGAAACAGACGGAAGACTACATCACCGGGCGATTCGGCTGATGACAATTTGCAGTCCTGCAGACAATGTTTGACAGCGGGTTCTGCTTTCCGAAAAGACCGGGATCACGTAAGTTCCCGAAGGATTCTTAACCAGATCTTAACAATTCAGGGCGATAGTTCGGCGGGAGTTTCTGCTCCAGCCGTCCGAAGCGAGTCAGGACTGATTCCATGACGATTCACTTTGTGCGGGAGATGGAGCACCTGCATCGCAGTATTCTGTCGATGTGCTCAGCTGTGGAAGAACTGATTCATGATTCCGTTGACGGACTTCGGTCCGGGCAGACGGAACTGGCTCAGGAACTTTCCGGCCGGGACGGTGAAGTGGACGAGTGGGATATTCGCATCGAAGAAGAGTGCCTGAAAATCCTGGCACTCTATCATCCGGTAGCGAACGACCTTCGCCGCGTGACCGTGGTCATGAAGATCTGTGCAGAACTGGAGCGTGTTGCGGATCTTGCCGTCAGCATTGCCGAACGATCGGCAGGGATTGCGGCACACGGATCGTTTCCGATGCCTGAACGGCTGACGGAGATGACTCGTGAAGCACTCAGCATGCTGCATGACAGCATTGATGCCTTCGTGGAGCAGAACCCTAATGCGGCTCGAAAGGTGTGTCAGCGTGATGAGCACGTGGACCAGCTGAACCGTGATCTGATCGACGATGTCGTGACGGTCATGAAACAGCGACCTGAACTGATCGAACCAGGGCTGCATTTGTTTTCTGTCATCCGCCATGTGGAACGAGTGGCGGACCATGCTACGAATATTGCAGAGGATGTTGTTTACCTGGTCGAAGGTGCCATCATTCGGCATCCGCGACTGCCACGTCGAGCTGGCTCTAACAGGCTCGGTGGCGCAGAGTAGATGCTCCGTTGCTGAAAGGCAGCGCCCGTTCAATGCAGCCGACTATCCTTGTGATCGAAGATGAACAGTCCATCGCGGATGTGGTCATCTACAACCTGCAGAAAGAAGGATTCGCGGTTGTCTGGGAGCGTGAGGGACGATCCGGACTGGCTCGAGCCCAGTCACTGCTTCCCGACCTTGTTGTTCTGGACCTGATGCTGCCCGGCATCGACGGACTGCAGATCTGTCGTGCCCTCAAGGCCGAACCGAAGACTCGCACCATTCCCGTCATGATGCTGACGGCTCGCAGTGCGGAAACCGATGAAATCGTTGGCTTCAACATGGGAGCTGATGATTATGTGACGAAGCCGTTCCGGGTTCAGCCGCTCATCCATCGCATCCGCGCGTTGCTGCGGCGAGTCGAAACGGCAGAGACGGGAAAGACGGTTCTGGAACTTCACGGTCTGGAGATCGATCGCACAAACCATGTGGCCAAACTGCATGGCACTCCGATGGATCTGACGCCGACGGAGTTTCGTATGCTGTGGACGCTGATGTCACAGCCCGGCCGTCCGTTCTCCCGAAACGAATTGATGGAAACCTCACGCGGGGAAGATGCGAATTCCCTGGAGCGTACGATCGATGTCCATGTTCGCTCCCTACGAAAGAAGATGGGCGACACGGCCGACATGATTGAGACCGTTCGAGGTGTCGGTTATCGGTTCGTCCGGAAGTAAATGACGGCTCGGATCAAACCTGGACTCAAAAAGAAAAGCCTGGCGTTTATGCCAGGCTTTTTGTTTGTTCAGATGTTTCAGGGAGCATTCTTAGCCCCAGAACTTTTCGCCGTGCCAGTTGATCGGCGGATGAGTTTCGACTTCGCAGTCTCCCTTAACGCGAGTCTGGCAGGCCAGTCGAACTTCTTTGCCAGGGTTGCTGATCATCTTCAGGCCAAGCAGCGGGTTGAGCCACTTCCAGAGACTTTCAAGGATCCCCTTCTTTGAAACGTTCTCCTGCCCCTTGGCAATAATGACATTGCAGCTGCAGCAGGTGCCCATCCCCATGCAGTTCACGACCGTGTGCGGTCCCGAGTAGAGCTGGACGCCGTTCTTGCGTGCGGCCGTGCGAAGGTCTTCCCCTTCCGCGACGTCCACAGTGACTTTCTCGTTCACAAACTTGACCTTGGGCATAACGTCGGGCTTTCGGCAACCAGGACTGAAGGGCGAAAAGACGCAACTAAGATGGTAATTCTGCTCCGAATCGATTTCCAGACGTGCCTCCCGCGTCCCGACACTGAGAAGGCTGGCTTTGATGTAATACGGGCCAACGGCCCAGCTGTTTACCTAGGTAAATGAGTGGACCCTTGGCCCGGGAATTCCGTAATGGCTCTGTCATGGCCGCCCACTGCCAGTCATCGAACTCGAAAGAGAATCGACAATTACCAAGGGCCCCGCTCGCTTTCATGCGATGGGAAAACAACAACAACAAACGTTTCAGTCCTACGGCAACTCTCGAATCCTCAGCCGACGGAACTGAATCGGGGAGCCTTCGCTTTCGAGGCACAGGAAGCCCTGAGCAGGTTCGCAGCCTGTTCCGCCGGAGACTTCTTCACCATTGACCCACAGACGGACTTCGCCATTGATCGCTCGAATGTAGTACTGGTTCCAGTGACCATGTCCGAAGGCCATGTGCCGTCGAGGATAGCTGCGACTTCCGTCTGGTGATGTCGGAGGAAACGGAGTCATCTTCACGCCGACCGGAAACACATCGCCGTTGGTTCCGAACCAGTCCGTCTTTGAACCACCCGCTTTCATGCGATCGGTGAAAGTGTGATCCAGAACCTGCACTTCGATCCCCTGAGGCAGCCCGGGCTTTCCGGCAGCTGTCAGTCGCTCGATGGAATCTGGAGTCGTCCAGACGAATACACCACTGTTTCCGCCTGGCTTTTCATGCATCCATTCCACGACCAGTTCAAAATTGCGGAAGGGTGTCTGAGTCCGAAGTACGCTGACAGGTTTTCCGGTGCAGTGCAGAACGCCATCCTTCCAGCTCCATGTATCATCCGCGCTGTTGACTTTGGTAAAGTCGGCTTCGGTCAGACTTCGCCAGCCGGGCTGATTATCGTCGATGACGGCTCGAACGGGATGAGAGTACGCGACCGCAGAGGACGCGGTCCATGAAGCATCATTCGGCTTCATGTCTGTCTTCAGCCCGCCAGCACCGGCTGGTCCTGGTTCATACTCACCAGTGATCGCAACATCCGCGTAAGGATCAATCTGTTCCTCGAGGTTTATGCACCAGTAGCATGCATTGGTTAGCATGCGCCGGAAATCTTCGATCCGAAACGCATCGCCGTGCCCCATCGTTGTTGTGAAGACTCGAGCCGCTTTGCCTGAAGCACCGGTATACGATTTGGTCCAGGCAATCGGTACTGGCGGCTTATCAGCAACAGGCGGATCGGCAGACGTCCAGCCCGTCAAAGGCTGACCCAGAAGAAGCGGCTCGCTGTCGCCATCCAGCTTCTCACTGATTCCATACACATCGTCTGGAATCCAGAAACTGCGATGAACGCCGCGAAAGATCGGATGGCTTCCCGCAAAGTTGATGATGTCGCAGCGAGTACTCTCGACGAGGTTCTTTCCGTAATGCGAAACCCAGGTTTCGCCCAGCACACTTCGTCCCCAGCCACCGGCCGGATCTTTGCTCGCGGAATCATACTTTGCGTAGGGGCTGTCCAGTCGCTTTGTGTATCGAAACGGATGCGTCGCGTTTCGAATGCCAATGATCGGCCGACCGGATTCAGTGTAGTCGATGATGTGTTTCATCTGCTCATCAGGCAATTCACGCCAGCGAAGAAACGCGATCATCAGATCGGCCGTCTGCAGTTGTTCCAGCCCGGGAATGTTGTTGTTGATTCGAGGATCAATGGTTCCGGTTGCGGGATCGATCGCAAACAGGACCGTACATCGAAAACCGTGCCGAGACAGAATGCGAGCCATCATGGGCATCGACAACTCGGAACGATACGACTCTTCAGCCGCGATCAGAACAACATGCTTACCCTTGCCCGGACCTTCACCGCCCGGATAGGTCAGCCACTCCTCCGCATGTGCCGAAGAAGGCTGAACAGTCAGCAGACTCAACAGGAACAAAACAAGGACCAGTCGACTTGATCGCATCATGACATTTCAGCCCAGCAGAATTCAGCCTGGAAAAACGCACGGCGTACTGTAGCAAGGCAATGCTCTACTCTGCATTCGGATGACGGAAAATGTGTGACCTGCTTCGCGGTGGGCCAGCGAGCGTCCGACCCGGGCCAACGGCCCAGCCGTTTATCTAGCCCAGCCAATCGGGCTGGGTCACCTACCGGTAATACGAAACCGGTCGAGGCTTCACGCCCAGTTCCTCGTAGTTGAATCCGCTCTCCAGCGGCTCGTAGGGTCCGACGATTTCAACGCTGCGATCTGCGGTGATGGAGGATTCCATTCCCATGCCCCAGTAGCCGGCGTTGATGATCAGGCGACGAAGGCCGGCGCTCTTGAGATCCGTGCCGCTTCCCATCGTGCAGTGAAAGATGCGACCCGTCTTGCCAGTACTGGTCTTCCACAGTTTGGTCCACGCGACAGGAAGCGGTTCCAGCTTTTCGTTTGGCACATCGGTTGGCTTGCGACCCATCAGCGGCTGGCCCCAGACGATCGCGGTGCAGTCCGCTGGCAGGCTGTTGCCCTCTTTGTAGGTGCGGTAAACATCGGAGTCGCCCCAGATGTCGGTGACTCCCGTGACGATCACGTTCTGCATCTGATCTTTGGCGATGGTTCCTCGTGTTGAATCCGCATGCCAGCGGCCATGATGATTCAGAAACGTTCCGCCAAGAATGTCTTCGCCCCAGCGAACCTGCTTGCCATCAATCTTGTATGGCAACGGTCCTCGAAAGCCATGATTCGCCGTCCGAAGAGCAATGATCGGTTTGCCGGAATCCACATAGCGAACGATCTGCTGAAGCTCCGAATCCGGCAGTGTGAGCAATCGTGTGAGAAAGATGACCAGGTCCGCTGACTCCAGCTTTTCGAGTCCCGGAATGTGATGCTCTCGAAACTCGGCCTCCTTCCCCTTCTCCGGATAGACCGGCATTGTTGGGTCCACTTCACCTCGTTCATTGACGCCAAAGAGCACCGTGCAGTCAAAGCCGTGGTGCTGGCTAAGAATCTTCGCCATCATCGGCATGGACTGCTCACTGCGATATTCCTGCTCGGCAGCGATCAGCACAATGTGCTTCCCCTTCCCTGGACCTTCACCTCCCGGATAAGTCAGCCACTGGTCGTCGTCCGAAACAGTCTGCGCGAAACACTGAACGCATTGCAGTAGACAAAGAACGAACAGACAGACTCGCATCATGTTTCAAATCTCGGGACAAAGGTCACGCAACAGGGAACAACCGACACGCTGATGCTGGTCGGGCAGGAAGTTTGCGAGCGGGTATCTTAGAGTATCACTGTCGCCGGATACCACGATGCGGGGTTAACAATGAGAAGGCCGTGTTCCGTTTTCAGTGTTCAGGCAGGGCAAAGCGTAGAACGATTGTCCTCAATCGTCTCCCGTCACAGTTGCTCATTCTGCTCTTCGAATTCCTGCCGTCCTGCAATTTGCAATTCTCAATCTCCAATAATCATTGACCATTCCTGCACCACAGCCACCGCCCAGAACCTCACCCGGCGCGATTGAGTCTCGATGAAAATGCACTTCCGCCTCCGCAGGAATGACGACGTTTTTTCAGTAGACTGTTAGGATCCCCGCCTCGCTGTACCGTCCCATCATCGTCAGAGCGAAAGTCGACCCAGTATGAGAATCGCCCGATTCCTTTGGAGCCTGGTCCTGCTGTTGGCTCTGTCTGCACCGTATGGCTTCTCCGATGAAGCCACCAGGCGGATGAATCTGCTGATCATCACGGCAGACGATATGAACGCAGACTCAGGTGGATGGAACGGTGGACGATTCGCGGCGACTCCAAATCTGGATGCGTTTGCAGCGACAGCCCATCGATTCGTCAATTCTCACGTGACCGTGCCTATCTGCCAGCCGGGGCGTTCGGCTCTGATGACAGGCCGAGTGCCTCATCGTAACGGTGCCCTTGGCTTCCAGCCGATCCGTCGCGACGTGCCGACGCTCGTCGAAGTCCTGCGCGAGGCGGGATACTACACGGCGGCAATCGCCAAGACGGCTCATATGGCACCGGCGGAGAAATTCCCGTGGGATGCTGTTGGTGAACAGGGGCTGGGCAAGCAGCCCTCCGAGTTTGCTTCGAAGCTGTGTGAGATTCTGAAGACCGTCGACTCGGAGAAGAAACCCTTCTTCATCAACGCCAACATCTGCGATCCTCACCGTCCATTCGTTAACGGAGCAGCCAGGGCCGGGAAGAACACGAACAGGAAAAAACAGGCTTCCGCCGAGTTTCTGGAAGGCGTTCGCATCTACAGCGCGAATGAGATTGAGGTTCCGGAATTCCTTGAAGATCTGCCGAAGGTCCGCGAGGAAGTCGCTCAGTACTATTCCAGTGTCAGCCGGTTCGACGTCACCTTCGGGCTCATTCTGAAAGAGCTGTCGGAGTCCGGACATGACGCAGACACGATCGTCGTGTTCATGTCGGACCACGGCATGTCGTTCCCATTTTCAAAGGCCAGTGTCTACTACAACGGCACATGGTCGCCCGTGCTGCTTCGCGTACCCGGAATGAAGGAACCACAGACTCGTTTAGAGTTCGTCAGCAGTGTTGACGTCATGCCATCCGTGCTCGAACTGCTTCAGGTTGCTCCTCCTTCAGGAATGGATGGAAGATCGTGGGTCCCTCTGCTGAATGGCAAAGAGCAGCCAGATCGCGACTTTGTAATCACCCACGTGAATACGGTCAGCAGTGGCAAATCGTTTGCTCAGCGGTGTATCCGGACTAAAGACCGATCGCTGATGTTTCATGCCTGGGTTGGCGGCAAAGAGCCATTTCGAGTGGAAGCGATGAGTGGCCTGAGCTTCGCTGCGATGAATGCGGCTGAAGATGCCACAGTGAAAGCTCGAGTGAACCAATTGGTCAGGGGCGAACCGCTGATGCTGTTCCATCTGCAAACTGATCCCACCGAACGAACAAACGTCGTGAACGATCCGAAGTACGCAAGCGAAGTCGCAGACCTGAGCGCTAAGCTTCTGGCTCACATGAAAGCGACGGATGACCCCGAAACAGCTTCGTTTGAATTGGCTCTGAAGACTTTGCAGGAAAACTGAACGTCGTCCACACAAAGGACACCGTCGATTTACGCGACTCGAGTTTCAAACGGACATCGGGAGTTTTCAGGATGATCGGGAAGTCTCGAATTGAGGCGTTCAGTGATGGTGTTCTGGCAATCATCATCACCATCATGGTCCTGGAGCTGAAGGTTCCTGCCGGCGATGACCTGACGGCGCTGATGCCGCTGCTTCCTGTCTTCCTGAGCTATGTCCTGAGCTTCGCTTACGTCGGGATTTACTGGAACAACCATCATCACATGCTTCATGCCTGTAAACGTGTGACGGGTGGTGTTCTGCTGGCCAATCTCAATCTGCTGTTCTGGCTTTCTCTGCTGCCCTTCGCAACAGCATGGGTTGGCAAGAATCACTTTGCACGCATGCCCGGAGTTCTGTACGGAAGCATCCTTCTGGCATCGGCTCTGGCCTACTGGATACTTCAGCAGGTCATCATTCGCGCCGAGGGTGAATCCTCAACCCTTGGTCGTGCGGTCGGCCGTGACTGGAAAGGCAAAGCGTCACTGCTGGCCTATACCATTGCCATCGCCGTCACGTTCGTTAGTCCGGTCGCCTCACAAATGATCTACGCCAGAGTTGCATTCCTGTGGCTAATCCCTGACCGTCGCATTGAAACGCACCTTCAGAAAAATTCCTGATCTGTTTTTCCGTTGGCAGCATGAGCGAAGTTCCACCACTCACAGAAAAGAACCTGCCTGCAATGACTCCTTTCCTTCACACCGTCGTCACGGCCTTCGTCCTGTCATGCTGCATGCTCTGCAGAGCTGCCGAAAAGCCAAACATCCTGATCATTGTCAGTGATGATCAGGGATACGCCGACGCAGGATTTCAGGGAAGCCGCGACCTGAAAACACCGCGCCTCGACGCACTGGCGGCTTCGGGAGTGCGATGTGTCAGCGGTTACGTCACCTACCCCGTGTGTTCTCCGTCGCGAGCAGGTCTCCTGACGGGCCGCTATCAGGGGCGGTTCGGGCACGAGAATAATCCGGTCTATGATCCACTCGACCGGAAGGAAGGGCTGCCGCTCACGGAGACATTGCTTCCACAAGTACTGAAGTCTGCGGGTTATCACACGGGCTGGATTGGAAAATGGCACCTCGGCTCGGCGCCTGAGTTCGTTCCGTGGGCACGCGGCTTTGATGAGTCTTTCGGGTTCATTGGTGGAGGCCATCGCTTCACGGGATGGAGACCTAACGAACGTCAATACACTCTGCCGCTCATTCGAAACGGAAACAACATCGCTGATGTCCCGTCACATTTGACGACGGCCTTTGGTCATGAAGCGGCCGACTTCGTCCGACGGAACAAACAGTCTCCGTGGATGCTGTACCTTCCGTTTAATGCTCCTCACACTCCCCATGAGCCGTCAGAAGAGAAGCTCAGTCAGTTCAGTCACATCCAGAATGAGCAGAGACGAAAGTACGCAGCACAGGTCAGTTTGCTGGATGATGCAATCGGAAACGTACTCACCGCGCTGGATGAAACGCAGCAGAGAGAGCGGACCCTGATTTTCTTCTTCAGCGACAATGGCGGTCAGACCGCAGCCAGCTCTGATAACGGCGTCCTGCGAGAACGCAAAGGAACACTTTTCGAAGGCGGCGTTCGCGTTCCATTTCTCGTCAGCTGGCCAGGAACCATCCCAGCCGGAACGGAATATCATCAGCCGGTGTCAACGCTGGATATCTTTGCAACATCGGTCTCAGCGGCCGGAATAACATCGCCCGCACCGAAGCCGCTTGATGGCGTGAACCTGCTTCCGTATCTCACTGGAGCAGATTCCGAGGCTCCTCACAGACAACTGTTCTGGCGCATGTCCGGCCGGAGGTCGTTTGCGGTTCGTGAGGGAAACTGGAAACTCCTTCGAATCGGCGATGCACCTGCCGAACTATACGACCTCGCGACGGACGTTAGTGAAAAGAATAATGTGGCCGCAGCCCATGCCGATGTCACGGCACGATTGACTGCAGATCTTGAGGCATGGAACAAACAACTGGTCGACCCGGTCTTCCCCGGCAGCTCTGTGAAAAGCGAGGACTGGGGCCCCGGTGGGGCAAATCAGAAGAACGCTCAGAAAAAGAAGAAGGCTGGAAAGTAACATGACCATATTCGCCCCGGCACACCGCGGTCGTCAGGGACCCTTCCTCGTGACGACGGTGTTGTTCGCCGTCTCCTTCATGCCGGAATTGGTCACTTGCTCTGCAGGCGAAGGTGCTCGTAATGATCAGCCAATTCCTCAACGACGTCCTAACGTCCTGTTCATCGCGGTCGATGACATGCGCTGTGAATTGGGCTGTTATGGAGCGTCGCATGTGAAGTCACCTAACATCGACCGACTTGCTGCGTCAGGTGTTTGCTTTCAGCGAGCCTACTGCCAGCAGGCCGTGTGCAATCCTTCGCGAGTTTCTCTGCTGACCGGACTGCGTCCCGATTCCACACGCGTCTGGGATCTTGTGACCGAGATGCGAACGGTGATGCCCGATGTCGTGACGCTGCCTCAGCATTTCCGACAGAACGGCTATCGCTCGGTGGCTTACGGAAAGATCTTTCACAATCCATTTCCCGACGCCGCGTCATGGGATGAGCCGACTCATAATGCGGAAGGTGTCGTGGCGTATTCCGAAGAGAATCGAGAACGCCTGGCGGCTCATCGACGTCAGATGCGAGCCAGCGGAAAGTCTCAGGATGCCATCGACCGGATGCGCGGTCCGGCGACGGAGATTCAGGAACAGCCGGATGAAATGAATTTTGACGGCAGGCAAACGTCTGACGCACTGACAAAGATGCGCGAACTTGCGTCCGGAGAATCTCCGTTCTTTCTGGCCGTTGGCTACATTCGTCCTCACCTGCCGTTCATCACTCCAAAGCCTTACTGGGATCTTTACGATCGAGCCTCGATTCCGCTGGCCGCTAATCCTCAGATGCCGAAAGGAATGCCGGCTGTGGCGTTCGGAGACCGTAGCTTCGGCGGCTTCTATGAACTGCGAGGCTACATGGACTACGCCGATGCTCCGTCACCATTCGACAAGCCTCTCACGGAACAACAGCAGCGAGAACTTCGTCACGGCTATTACGCCTCCGTGTCATTCGTGGATGCTCAGGTCGGCCGTCTGCTTGCAGGACTGGATGAGCTGGGACTCACGGACAACACCATCGTCGTCCTCTGGAGCGATCATGGCTGGAAACTGGGCGAACACGGTGGCTGGTGCAAACAAACGCTCTTTGAACTCGACACTCGTGCGCCACTGATGATGCGTGTGCCCGGGGCAAAAGCGAATGAAAGTTCCTGCAGCGCGCTCGTTGAGTTTGTGGACGTCTACCCGACTCTCTGTGAGCTGGCTGACCTGCCGGTGCCATCAACGCTTCAGGGGTCCAGCCTCAAGCCGCTGCTCGATGGGACGGCATCAAAGGTCAAGGACGCAGCCTTCAGCCAGTTTCCCCGAAAGCAGAATGGCAAAGACTACATGGGTTACGCGATGCGGACAGAACGATATCGCTACGTGGAATGGCTGGATGCTGTCACCGGCGAAGTCCGTGCTCGCGAGTTGTATGATCATGACAACGATTCGCAGGAAGATGTGAACATCGCCGACGCTGCGGACCAGAAGGATGTCGTCGCGCAGCTGAGCCAGCAAATGTGGACCACGCTGCCTCGGCCGTCTTTCCCTCATCCTCAGCTGCGAACCGCTTCATCGTCAACGGCAACGCCCAGTGCAGTGGCGTCACGGCCTTCACTCACATGGAACGCTGCCGGGAAACCAATACCCGAATCGAAACCCGCAGGCGAGTACCTGAACGTGACGTTCGTCAATCATCGTCCCGAAACAGCGGAGCTGATCTGGCTCGGCCCGGACGGGGCTCGGCGAAGTTATGCGACGCTCCGGGAGAACGAGACCTTCAGCATTCGAACACGCCCAGGCGCGGTGTGGCTTCTGGAGATGGTTGGCGAAAATAATGACCGCCAGTTACTTGGCCATTTCCTGGTCGAAGCCAAAGGCAAGGCTCTGCAGGCTGTCATTCCGGCTCCATAGTCGTTATTTGAACTCCGTAAGCTCTCAAAGCTGATGCCGACTGTTCTGAGCAACGACATGGATGACATTGTTTTCTTCGACCGATACCGCCAAACAACGTGCACAGAAAAAGTGTACGGCGACAAAGCTCTGCGCTGGACCTACGGAACCATGGCCGGCCGCATTGCACTCAGCCTGCTTGTGAAGCGCATTGTGTTTTCGCGATGGTATGGCTGGAAAATGGATCAGCCTTCATCAGCCCAAAAGATTGCTCCGTTCATCAGGCAGTATGAACTGGACGCGTCCGAGTTCCTGCGTGATCCGGCCGACTTTCGAAGCTTCAACGAGTTCTTCTTTCGAGAACTCAAACCCGAAGCACGCCCGATTGATGCAAAGCCAGGAACCGCAGTGTTCCCGGCCGATGGCCGACACCTGTGCGTTCCTGATCTTTCAAAGGCAGACGGCCTGTTTGTGAAAGGCCAGATGTTCAGCCTCGCTGAACTTCTGCAGGATGCGGCGCTGACCAAACGGTATGCTCATGGAAGTCTGCTGCTGTCTCGCCTTTGCCCGGTGGACTATCACCGCTTCCACTTTCCTGTCGCAGGCACGCCTGGCAAAACACGGTTGATCAACGGTCCTTTGTATTCCGTGAACCCCATCGCGCTGTGTCAGAATATTCATATCCTTGCGACCAACAAACGAACGATCACAGAACTTCAGACGGAACATTTTGGAACGGTTCTGCTGCTGGAGATCGGAGCCACCTGCGTCGGCAGCATCGTTCAAACGTATCAGCCAGGATCCCCTGTTGCGAAAGGCGCGGAGAAGGGCTACTTCCGCTTCGGCGGTTCATCAACGATCACGATTTTTGAACCTGGGCGAATCCAGTTTGACCAGGACCTCATCGAAAACTCCCGACAGCACAGAGAGCTCTACGCCCGCATCGGCGACCACATGGCTTACAAGGCAACGACTGAAAATTGCTGAAGCCCCGCACTGGTGGTTTGTCACATCAACAAGTTGGGTTTAGCAGTTGGTGGAGTTGGGTTAGCCGTCATTCCCGCGCAGGCGGGAACCCAGCTTTCAACGTTCTGGGTTCCCGCCTGCGCGGGAATGACGAACCCCTCTTCGTTGCTCTGACGGAGCACTCGAAACTTGATTGGTCACAAGCCCTCTGAACCCGTCTCTCAAAGCCATCCGTGCATCTGGTCCGCATCGCGGCTATGCTGTGAGTATGTAACCAACAGACTGAAAACAATCCTCCCCACCCAAACCCGTTTGGAATGGGTCGAGCAAGCGTCCGCAAGCTCGGGGGCGGGCCGAAACACTGCCAGCGTGGATGGAGTGATGTGATGACCAACCGCCGACTCGAACCGTGCTTTGAGCATTCTTCATGGCACCGTTCCTCCTTCACATACGTGGCAACGATTCTGTCTTTCGCTTTGGCCTGTGTGACCGGAAGCTCAGCAGCCATCGCGCAGGAGGCGGCTTCGGAAGACGCGCTGAACTTCTTTGAATCAAAGATCCGACCGGTACTCGTGACTCATTGCTACGAATGTCATGCTGCAGATTCGAAGCTGATTCAGGGTGGCTTGAGGCTGGATGATCGCGAGTCCATTCTGAAGGGCGGCGACACAGGTCCGGCGGTTGTCGTTGATCATCCGAATGACAGTCTGCTGATCAAAGCTCTTCGGTATGAAGGCCCGGAGATGCCGCCGAAGGAGAAGTTGCCGGCGTCCGTCGTTGCGGACTTCGAACGATGGATCGCAATGGGCCTGCCTGATCCTCGCAAAGCGGCGGCTCCGAAGGAAACGCGAACAATCGACATCGAAGAAGGGCGAAAACACTGGGCCTTTCAGCCGGTCCGCGATGTGTCGCCACCAGTCGTTTCGGATGCGGCCTGGCCACTGGACCCGATTGACCATTTTGTCCTGGCGAGTCTCGAACAACACAATCTTCGGCCGGTTGCGGATGCGGATCGTTACACGTGGCTGCGACGAGTCACTCTGGATCTGACGGGTCTCACACCATCGCCCGCCGAGATCGAAGCGTTCACAAACGACCAGAGTCCCGGGGCATTCGAAACGGTTGTGGATCGACTTCTTGCGTCACGTGCGTACGGCGAAAGATGGGCCCGACACTGGCTGGACATGACCGGGTATGCCGATCAAATGGGAACATCGAATGAAGTGTTTGCCGAGCATGCGTGGCGATATCGCGACTATCTGATCGACTCCTTCAACAGTGACAAACCGTTCGATGAATTTCTGATTGAACAGATTGCGGGCGATCTGCTTCCCGGCAGAAGTCCCGAAGAACGAGCATCTCAGATTGTTGCGACGGGCTTCCTGATGGTCGGTGATGTGGAGATCGTCAATCCGGACAAACTGAAGCTGGAGACCGATCATATTGATCTTCAGCTCAGCAAAATCGGAACAGTCTTCATGGGAATGACGCTGGGCTGCGTTCGCTGCCACGATCACAAGTTTGATCCGATTGGACTCAGCGACTACTACGCGATGGCCGGCACTTTGCGCAGCAGTGTTTCGACCGTCAAAGTCGATCACGGAATCTGGAGCGGGCTCAATGTGGTGGAACTGCCGGAATCCGAATCACAGCGAGCCGATCGAGAAGCCAAAATGGTGGCTCATCGTCAGCGCATGGACCAGTTGTCTGAAGAAGAGCGTAAACTGCGAGACGAACTGGGCATGGTGAACGCGGAACTCGAAAAGCCCGAGGCGAAAAAGGACGAACTCACCAAGCGGCGCGATGCCATTCAGGGACGATTGCAGCAGATTCCCGGCGAACGACAGCATGCGGAATTCTTCGCGCCCAAGGTTCCTCGTGCGTTTGCGATTCAGGACGCCGTGCCTGCGGCAGATATGGCGATCTGCGTTCGAGGCAATCCGTATGCACCAGGCAAAGTGGTTCCTCGCGGCGTCATGCGAGTTGCTTCGTGGGATGATGGTCCAACGATGCCGAAGCATCAAAGCGGTCGTCTGCAACTGGCCGAATGGCTGGCCGATCCGAAACACCCGCTGACGTCTCGTGTCACGGTAAATCGCATCTGGCAGAAACTCTTTGGGGAAGGCCTGGTGCGGTCGGTCGATTACTTTGGAACGCGAGGCGAGCAACCGACTCATCCGGAACTGCTCGACCATCTGTCCACTCAGTTTGTGAAGCATGGTTGGTCTCAGAAGAAACTGATCCGTTCAATCGTGCTCAGTCATGCGTATCGAGTGGGCAGTCAGCCGAATCCGCAGGCGATGGCCACTGATCCTGAAAATCGATTGCTCTGGCGCATGAATCCTCAACGACTGGACGCGGAATCGCTGCGGGATTCCATGCTGGCCGCGAGTGGCGAACTTCAGGCCTGTGCTGGTGGGCCGGCACTGCCACTTGAGTTTCCGGAGAACACCGGCAACCTGGCTCCCAAAGCGGTGAACCCGCCAAGCTTTGCACTACGCCGTTATCGGCCTGAACA
>JAEUII010000196.1 GCA_016795145.1 Planctomycetaceae bacterium | reverse complement strand
AAGGTACATGCGGCCGGGGCTCTTGATGTTCAGCGGGCCGCCGTTCCGAGTGTTTGTGCCGTCGAGCTTTCCGTTCACGTAGATACGGGCTTCACCTTTTTGATAGGTGTGGACGACTTGAGTCCATTCGTTGGAGGGGATCCGACTGCTTCCTTCCACATTGCCGCCTGAAAAATAGCAGTCCATCTGGATATGTGGCGGGCTTCGAAACTGCATGACCACTTTGCCCTGAGCCTGTTCGTTGCCCCAGCCGATCAGAGTGGCATTGGTTCTTGCAGGGCGAAACCAAACTTCGGTGCTGTGGCTTGATGAGCCTGTTGGGAGCGAGTCGATTGATTCCCCGGCAGAAATTCCTTTGCCTTGGTCGAAGCGACGAGCTGCCCCGATGACGCCTGGAACAGCCGTTGTTCCTGTGTCATTTCCGGAAAGACTGCCCGCCACATCGTGAGCCGTTTCGTCGAGATGCCACACGGTGATATAGCCATTCGACTCATTGAAGACCGCACGGCCGTCTGATTCACTCTTTGCCGCCGAATTACCCCAGTACAGCCGGAATGGCTGCCTCGAGTTTCCTCGAATCAAAGGCATGCGTACCCAGATGCAGGCCACACCCTTTTCCGCATTCCATTCTTCAATCTGGTACGAGAGTGGCTCATCAGACTCGGTCGCGAATCGTATGTCTGCTCCATCCCGAGCAGCTTGCGAAAAATCAAAGCTGTCGGCCACGAGTCGAATGAGAACAGGAAACTGCTCGACACTTGTGCCGGCCGGAATGTCCGCACCGTCGGGAGTTGTCAGCAGCCAGATTGTTCCGTTGTATTTCCAGTCCCCGTATTTGTTGTCCGGTGTCGTTGCCGCCTGAGCCTTGCCGTCTGATTTCTTTGTGCCCCACAGTGTTTCCAGCAACGTGAACATGTCCGGGTCATGCTTTTCCAGTTCGTCGTGCGTGAACGGGAAAAAGTCATTTGTGGAAAAGAACGCTTCACTGCATTCCGCAAAGTACTCCATCGGATTCGACATCGCATACGCGCGGACATTGGCGGAGCGTCCGTCTCCAAATCGCTGTTCCACGTTGTCATACAAAGCACTGGCTTTCGCACGTTCATACGCAGCAGCGATCTCAGAGTTACCAAAGCCACCTTTCAGGACTCGATCGTGATAGCCATGAGCCAGCTCGTGCAGCGTGAAGTTCGGCATTCGTTTCGTTTCCTGATTGAAGATCCGAACGTTTGTGAACTCTACTCCCTTCGCCATTTGCGGATCGCGTTTGTTGTCCTTCAGCCATCCAGCGCCTGGGTGGTATTCGGCACGAGGAGGCACGTTGGGGTATTCGGGCGAGAACCAAAGTGGAATCTTCTGCAGTTCCTTTACAGCCGGATCAGGAACAACCTTGACGATTTCCTGAAGCTGCTTTGTCAGCGACTTCATCGCCCCCGCCATCGCGTTCGGATCCTGCGTCAGCAGCTCTTTGCGAATGTGCACGGTCCAGCCCTCAATCGTTTGCGTCTGATAAGTCGGCGCCGTTTCATCGGCGTGGCTGACTTGTTCAGAAACGAGGAGCAGGATTCCAGCAATGACCCATGCGGCGTATCTCATTGTGCCCATTCCAAAGATCTTCAGCACGGCGAACCGAATGCTCGCCGAGTGTCGAAGTGTAGCGGTATGGGCCTGCGATGCAGTTCACCGAAGAGAATTTCGTGCAAGGTCCTCTCAACGACAGACAGCCGCCAGGATCGTTGAGCATTGGACCATCGGTCATTGATGCGTTTAGACTGCGAGCTGCTTATTGATTCATCCCAACCCGATGCGTCAGCGAGGGATCAGCTCGCAGCGTTTTGATCCCTCGCTGACGCTTCGGGTTGGGATTGGGTTGTCAGGAAGACGACTTCAGAGCATTGCCTTCGACTCCTTCCACTCCCACCTGAAGGTTTGTTTGATCATGTCACCACTGCGAATGCCTCTTTGTTTTCTGTTGATTCTGTTTGCTTCCGCCCAGACGACGAATGCTCAGGAAATCACCGAGCAAACAGTGCACTCACGAAAGTGCTTCGTACTGAAGTCACCGAGTGTCGAAGTTAGCGTCACAGAGATTGGCGGTCACATGGCGCCCGTGACATTCTTTCGAGACACAGACAAGCCCGTGCAGCCTTATCACATCAGTCCGTGGCAGGATGAACCTGAAAGTCCGATGCCCGCTCCCGTGCTGGTTTCGCTGCGAGGAGACTTCTTCTGTATGCCGTTTGGAGGAAACCAGGCAGCACTGGGGAAGGAGAACCATCCGCCACATGGCGAAGTCGCTGGCGCTCCATGGAAGCTGGAGCCGTCACGCCATGCAAAAGATGTCGCCACAATGGTGCTGTCGTTCGAAACGAAAGTGCGACCAGGAAAAGTCACAAAAGAACTGTCGCTCGTTGACTCACACAACGTGATCTACACGAAGCACACGATTGAAGGATTTGAAGGAAAGGTTCCGCTCGGCCATCACGCGACACTGGCGATGCCGGACAAGGAAGGATCCGTTCGGCTGTCCTCCAGTGCCATTCGGTTCGGCATGACATATCCGGGACTGTTCAGCGATCCAAAGCTCAAAGAATATCAGTCGTTGCTTCCTGGTGAAAAGTGGACAAGTCTGAGCGAAGTGCCGCTGGCGTGGAAGAATCAGGGGAACGCTGATGTCAGCCGACAGCCTGGACGGCAGGGATTCGCGGACCTCGTTCAGATCTACAACGAGTCGCCGGAGAAGACCAGTGGCGTTGCGTGGATGACAGCCACTTTCCCCGACGATGGCTACGTCTGGTTTTCCATGAAAGATCCGTCGGTCCTGAACAGCACAGTGTTCTGGATGGAGAATCATGGTCGTCATGGTCACCCATGGAACGGCCGCAACAATTGCCTGGGTCTGGAGGACGTAACGGCTTACTTCGCAGACGGGCTCGTCGCCTCCATGGAAGCCAACCTGATCAATCAACAGGGGATTGCGACCACGGTGGAACTGACCAAGTCGCGGCCAACAACGATCAACTACATCCAGGGAGTTGCCAGGATCCCCGATGGATTTGATGTCGTCACGAAGGCGGACTTTGCGCCGGGACAGGTCACGTTCTGGTGCGACAGGCAATCTGTGATCGTCCCGGTTCGGCATGAGTTCCTTCGCACTGGAAAGCTGTGAGTCTGGCGCAAGTCTCCTGTCTCTGCAGAATCGGCGGATGGACTGAGGCACACGGCACTGGAACGATCGCTCGCTTCGCATCATGTTGCCTTTTTGCATCATGGATTTCAGTGAGAAGTTTCGTTCTCTTAGCGCGATGAACAAGCGCGTGTTAAGCCACTGTGCGCCTGGTGTTGCGTTCGTGCAACGTGGAAAAAATCTGGATTTCCTCACGGTTTGCTGTTTCGCACACTTTGTCCGAGGAAACCCGGTGTTTGCGCTGCTGTTGACGATTTGAAACAACCGGCCCGCGGACAGCTCGGCATGCCGAATGCCTAAAGGAAGTTCAGAATCGGTCGAAGTCCCTGGCTCAGGAAAGTGAGCTTCCTTCGGTCAAGTTTTGAACATCTGGCAGGTCGTGGCAGTTCGTGGGAACTACCGGGCCTTCCAACGGATAAACACTCCTGAAAGGTCGGTCATGTTGAAGTCTCTGTGGAACGATGAAACTGGTGTTATTCTGTCTGCCGAACTGGTACTCATCGGCACCATCCTGGTGATCGGGATGATTGTTGGACTGGTCGAGCTGCAGTGTGCAGTTGTCGCGGAACTCAGCGACCTCTCCAGCGCGATCGGAAATCTGGATCAGTCGTATCAGGTTTCTGGCATGGCCAGCTTTAAGCAGGATGGCCGCACCAAAGCCCGAACTTACGGTGCTTCGTACAATGACTTCGCCGACGCGTGTGACTGCGACAGCAACATGATGCTGGTTTGCAATGACCCAGGCGAGACTCAGAAGTAATGGCTTCTGACAATCGAATGTTTTCGAAGACCCCGATTTCTGATCGGGGTTTTTTGTTTTCTGAACTCAGTATTCGCACGGCTGTCCACAATCACGACATTGCGAATTCTCTCTGCCCAGGTATTCTGCGGCACCAACACGGATCGGCGAATGACTCATGCAGCATTTCCCTGCTTAGCAGATCGCCCGCAGAGAGGCATTGAAAATGGAAAGTGCATTTTCGCGGATCATTGTCACTGGAAATGACCGTGCGTCATTCCTGCACAACTTCTGCACGAACAATATCCGCGATCTGAAAGCTGGACACGCTGTCGAAGCGTTCTTCGCGGATGTGCGAGCCCGAGTTTTGGGCTTCGGTTACGTGGTTGCAACTGAGTCCCGTCATGAAATCTGGCAACCGGTGGCCAGCCCGGAGCGTCTCTTCAAGCATCTGTCACGGTACGTGATTCGTGAAGATGTGCAGTTCGACGTTCCCGCCGATGATGGGATCGTTGTGTTTCGAACGGATGGAGATTCCGGCTCCGCGAGCCTCTCCATGGCCGTCCCAGGTTCCAGCGGGCTTGGAATGTTGCTGCCTTTTTCTTGGAACAATCAGTCATTGTTTGCTGTCACGAAAGAATACTCCGCGCCAACCGAGATGGTGGCTGGATTAGTTCGATCATCGCAGCAAGTCTCTGCGTCTGAATTCAACGCCCTTCGAATCGCCGAACGCTTTCCCGTGCCAGGCGTTGACATCACCGATGAACATCTGGCGCCGGAAGCTGGACGAAATGCTCCTGCGATCTCTTACACCAAAGGGTGCTACCTCGGGCAGGAACCGATTGCTCGACTGGATGCCATGGGCCACGTGAACCGGTTGCTGAAGTGTGTCACGGTCAAAGGCAAAGTAGGCATGACAGGAGCCGAAGTTCAGTCAGAAACGGGAACATCGCTGGGAGTGATCACATCATCGTCGACGGTCGGTGAAGATTCCCTGGGCCTGGCGATCCTGAAACTCGCTCATCCGGCGCGGTCTGTCGTGATGTCTGACGGAACAATGCTTGACGTTGCGTCCGCGGAATAGTGCGTCTTCAGGACAGTGCGTTGCGTTTGAATGTAGTGGATCTTGCTAAAGATCCCCGAGTGCCTGCGTAATTCAATGCAGGACGAAGCACTGCTGCTGGTGGGAACTCCAGCGAGTTCCACTACGCCCCGGTTTTCCAATTTGCCTCCACGTGCCTCGGGATTCCGTTTGTTCATCCGGAATCTGGCACAGGACAGGCCGCACATCATTTCCGTTTGGGATTTGATGAGCCCTTCGCTAGCATGAAGCCCTCACCGTCGGCACTTCAGTAATCATTTCTGAGCCGACATGTTCCGCCTGCCGGAGTCGATCCATGCTTCAGCCGATCCGATTCACACAGCTGGTGCTGTGCTGCTCACTTGCCGCGTTGTTCATCTCCGAGCTGCCAGCTCAACAGGTTCGCCCTGTGCCGCCAGACCACGTCGAGCGAGCAAAGAAGGGAATGGCACTCTTCAAATCGGATGTTCGCGACATCCTGTTGAAGCACTGTTTTGACTGCCATGGTGGCAAATCGGTCAAGGGTGACTTCAACCTTGCGACGCAGGAGAAGCTTGCGGAGAGCGGTTTTGTTGGTGACTCTGCGGAAGACAGCCAGCTGATTGCCGTTGTTGCTCACACGGCTGAACCCTACATGCCGTTCAAGCTGCCAAAGCTCTCCGACGGCGATATCGAAAAGCTGCGAACGTGGGTCAACCTGGGTGCTCCATACGACAAACCGCTGGGTGATGTTGTTGAGAAGCCGAAAGCAGAGATGCAGGTCACGGATGAAGACCGAAAGTTCTGGTCATTTCAGAAGCTGGCACCAGTGTCCGTCCCGGAAGTTTCGGACAAGGCCTGGTGCCGCAATCCCATCGACCAGTTTATTCGTGCGAAACAGGAAGCCGCAAAACTGACGCCGAATGCGACTGCAGATCGTCGCATCCTGATCCGTCGAGCCTACATGGATCTGCTGGGACTTCCTCCAACGCCGGAAGAAGTCGATGCATTCGTCAGTGACGAAGATCCGATAGCGTGGGAGAAGCTGGTCGACCGGCTGCTCGCGTCACCTCATTATGGAGAACGCTGGGCTCGACACTGGATCGACGTGTCACGGTTTGCGGAATCGCATGGTTATGAGCAGGACTATGATCGCCCGACTGCGTATCACTACCGCGATTTTCTCATCAAGGCTCTCAACAGCGATTTGCCCTACGACAAGTTTGTGCAGTGGCAACTGGCTGGTGATGAACTGGATCCCGGCAATCCAATGGCGAAGATGGCGACAGGATTCCTCGGCGCCGGAGCATTTCCGACTCAGCTGACCGAAGCGGAATTCGAATCGGCTCGTTACGACGAGCTGGATGACATGGTGATGACAACCGGTGTTGCATTCCTTGGTTTGTCCGTCGGATGCGCGCGATGCCATGACCACAAGTACGATCCGATCCCGGCAAAAGACTACTATTCAATGGCGGCTACCTTTGCGACGGCCATTCGGACGGAAGTGGAACTTGATCTGGACCCGGTGGAAAATCAGCGTCGCAAAGACGAGTTCGAAAAAGAACTGATGCTTCGCAAGGGGGAAGCATCGAAGGATTTCGCTGAGGCTTTGCCGGCACGATTCCGACAGTGGCTAAAAGACAATCCATCAGCAGAAAATGTGGGGCCCTGGGAAACACTCCATGTGACCTCTGTCACTTCGAGTGCGAAGTCCGAACTGGCTGTTCAGCCGGACGGTTCGATCCTGGCCACAGGCAAGGCGCCTGGCAAAGAAGTGATTACTGTGACTGGCGAAGTGAGCCGGCGGAATATCACGGCGCTGCGAGTCGAAGCGTTGACTCACGACAGCCTGCCGCAGAAGGGGCCAGGTCGTGCGGGCAACGGCAACTTTGTCCTGGGCAATATTCGGCTCGAAGTGATCGACGAGGATTCTGCCGCGGCGTCCAAAGAACTTCGGCTCGTCGATGTTCGAGCGACGCATCAGCAAAATGAAGGCTCGCTGTCTGTTAAGTCCTCCATTGATGACGACCCTGTCAGTGGCTGGGCCGTTGATGCCGGTGGCATCGGAAAGGATCAGGCCGCTGTGTTTGATCTGGATGCTCCGTTTGCGGACGGTGATAAGGTTCGATTCCGAGTGACGCTGGCATTCAACCATCCAAATCCTCAGCACATCCTTGGTCACTTCCGACTCTCGGTGTCAGACCGGTCAAAGCCGGCGCCAGAAGTGGGAGCATCCGGGCCGGACGGCAAAGTGACTCGCGCGCTGGCGAGTGTTCGTGCGGGGGCGAAGGAAGATTCGGACGCATGGAAGACAAGCCTTGAGTGGTTTGCGTCGTTCGATGAGACTCAGTCAAAGCTGCAAAAGGCTGTCCATGAGCTGGATAGTAAAGGACCACCAGTTCAGCGTGTGAAGGCTCTGATCACCAGCGAAGGTTTGCCGCACCTGAGTCATCATGCAGACGATCGCGGGTTTCCACACTTCTATCCCGACGTTTTTTTGCTGAAGCGAGGCGACGTGCATCAGAAGCAGAACGTTGTCTCTGCGGGGTTTCTTCAGACGCTGTCGCCCGCTGGTAAGTCGATCAAGGACTGGACGGTTGCTCCGCCGGAAGGCTGGACACAAACAAGTTTCCGCCGCGCCGCGCTGGCTCGATGGATGACTGATGTCAATGACGGTGCAGGAAGTCTGACTGCACGCGTGATCGTGAATCGTCTTTGGCAGCATCATTTCGGCCGAGGCATCGTCGCGTCGCCGAACGACTTTGGCGTTTCCGGGGAACGTCCTTCGCATCCGGAACTGCTGGACTGGCTCGCTGGCAATCTCGTTCAGAACGGATGGACTCTGAAGAGGATTCACCGATTGATCATGACAAGCCAGACCTACATGCAGTCCGGCGCTCATGATGAAGATCGAGCGGCCGTCGATCGCGAAAATGTTCTCCTGTGGCGACGAACACCAAAACGTCTTGAGGCGGAAGCCATTCGAGATTCACTGCTGTCGGTTTCAGGCAAGCTGGACAAAACTCAGTTTGGCCCAGGCACTCTGGACCAGAACATGACTCGCCGAAGTGTCTACTTCTTCATCAAACGAAGTCAGCTCATTCCAATGATGATGCTGTTCGACTGGCCGGAACACCTCGTCAGCATCGGCCAGCGCCCCGTCACAACCATCGCACCTCAGGCGCTGATGTTTATGAACAGTCCTCAGGGAAGAGACTACGCGACAGCGTTTGCGGGGCGGCTCAATGGAAGTGATGAGCTTGTCTCCATCGAGCAGGCGTGGCGCTATGCGTTTGGCCGAAAACCGTCGGATCAGGAAGTCGCCGCCGCCAGAGAATTCCTGGTGCGCCAAACAGCTGCTCATACCGGAGCCGACAACCCGGCCCGCCAGGCGCTGATTGACCTCTGCCAAACCATTTTCAGCATGAACGAGTTTGTCTACATCGAGTAAAGACGAGACACGGCTGTTGAAGACACGAAGGCGATTACGACGTCGCGCGTGCGCTGCGTGATGAAGGCGGTGGGATTAGGATGAGGATCAAGATTAGGATGAGGATTAAGATTAAGAGGAGCTGCATGCGTCTTTAGGCTTCCTCAACCTCCCCTCCCGCACGATGTGTGGGAGGGGTCTGAGCGAGCGCCAGCAAGCTCTGGGGGAGGGCCGCGAAGAACCAGGAACGGTCCTCAAATCCCAACCCGAAACGTCAGTGAGGGATGACCGCGATCTACGAAGATCCCTCGCTCACGCCACGGGTTGAGATCATCGCCACTCAAAACCGCCCCCCCCAACAAAGAACCAGGAACAACGAACAAAGAACGTCGAAGATCCCTCGCTCACGCCGTGGGTTGAGATCCACAACTGCCCCCTGCATCAACAAAGAACGAAGAAAGAAGAACAAAGAACCTGGAACTACTTTTTCCCCGGCAACGGCGGAGCAGCTTTCAGGATGGCGATGACCTGATCTTTCAGTCCGGCGCAGACGGAAACGCCGTCGCCGCCGTCCACGACTTCTCGCCCTTTCCAGTCGGTGCACGACGCACCTGCTTCCCGCAGAATCGGAATTAGCGCGGCGATATCCCACGGGGACATTTGAGGATCGATGGCGATCTCAGCGCGGCCAGTGGCTACCATGGCGTGGCCATAGCAGTCGCCCCAGCCGCGACCAATTCGTACCTGGTCCATCACCTGCATGATCGTTTCGAAGCGGTGAAAGGGTTTCCAGTGAGTTGGTTCGGTGAACATCAGCCGAGCCTGTCGAATGTCAGTCGTGGATGGTGCGGCCGTACGTCGAGGTTCCTGGTTGCCGATCTTCCACCAGCATCCGTACCCGTCCGCCGCGTACACAACTTCATTCAGTGCCGGGAATCGGCAGACTCCCGCGACGACTCGGCCTTCATACTCCAGGCCAATCAGACTGCCAAACAGTGGTACGCCGTGAACGAACGCTTTTGTGCCATCAATCGGGTCCAGAATCCAGCGGAATGAATTTCGGCCGGGCACGTCCGGGAATTCCTCCCCCAGAACGCCATCGTCCGGAAACTCCTCAGCAATTCGCTTCCGAATCAGCAATTCCGCCCCTCGATCCGCCACCGTGACAGGGGATTCGTCGGATTTTGACTCCACCAGCAGCCCGTCCGTCTGGTAATGCTGAAGAATGAGAACACTGGCTTCTTCCGCCACATCCAGTGAAAAGTGCAGTCGGTCGATGATTTCTGACATGGAAGCTGTTGGCCTGATTTGCAAAAGTCCGAAAACAAAGTTTCAACATTCGAACATCGAATTTATTCTGACCTTTCGCGTTGAAGAAGTGTCTGTTGGTTGTAAGAATACGCGATTCGCAAATTGAGCACTGAGCCTTTGTTCAGATGCCGTCTGAATAAGTTTGTTCCCTGAATCCTGAACTTTCACTGGTGCGTCATGTTGAAGGACCGATCTCGAATTGAACGTCAATTGACTCTCTCGCAGGAGAAGCTGTCCGCTTGTGAGACTAAGCTGGCAGGCGAAGGAGTCACTGGCAAGGCTCGCGGCAAGAACGCGACCTGGCGTCACCTGAATGCCGACTACCGACAGCTGAAGCGTCGCCTTGGCGCTGTGTCTGCTCTGGAAGCTCGCGAAGCCGCTGCTGCTCAAAAGAAGGCAGAAGGCGCATCTGAAGGCGGCGAAGGCTAGTTCGTCGTCAAGACAGATGATTCGGGTTGAAGGTCGTGGATGTGGCTCTGGAGGTAGTGGATCTTGCTAAAGATCCCCAAGTTCCAGCTCCCAACAAAAGTTCTACCCCCCGAAGTTTCAAAGCTTGACGAAGTAGCCCTGCCGGAACGCACTGTCTGTGATGTTCTCGTGTCTTCGGGCACACAACGAACCTCGCGACGGCCGATTAAGAACTTAACAAAGTGAGGGCGTGATTCAGTTCGCGCCTTCACTGACCACTCGGAGAGATGACAGAGTGGCCGATTGTGCAGCACTGGAAATGCTGTGTCCGGGAAACCGGACCGGGGGTTCGAATCCCCCTCTCTCCGCTCGCTTTCTTTCCCTGCCATTATCCCACTGACCGGCAGCTCCTGAGCCGCAGGCGCTAGCCGCGGGTGATCGACACCCCAATGGCCCTGCAGGGACGCCTCGCAGTCAAAAACGCTGAATCAGCCATCCATCAGCGGACGCAGTTGTTTCAGCAGCTTTGGAATTTCCTCAAAGGGCGATTCCTTTTCCTCATATTCCAGAGCCACGAAGCCTCTGTAGCCAGCGTCGCGCAGGATCTTCACGATGCGAGGAAAGTCGGCGGGCTGCTTCTTGCCGGAAACACTGACTGACGCCTTGATCTGAGCATTCACAGCCCATGGGGCGATCTTTTCGAGGTCGCGGTATGGATCGTCCGTCTGGAAGTTCCCGCTGTCGAAGTTCACGCCAAACCATGGCGAAGAATCGACCTTCTGGATGATCTTCAGCATCTGGTCAGGAGTCGCCGTGATGCCTCCATGATTCTCCATGGCAAGGAAGACGCCTTTCGTGGCGGCATACTTGAGAGACTCATTGATCCCGGCCGCGCAGCGTTCGATGGCAGCGTCTTCTGAATCGCCGTTTGGTACTTTGCCCGCGAAGATTCGGATCGCAGGGGCTCCCATGATTGCGGCGTAGTCAATCCATTCCCGACATTCCTGAAGCTGCTTTTGTCGAGCATCACCTTCGGGCAAACAGAAATCGTTGCCAATTGCGGTGCCGGAAATTGTGATGCCCAGACGATGCGTCAGTGCTCGCAGAGAGAGCAGGTATTCGGGCGTGACCTGTTTCGGAAAGTAGTAGCCCGTGAGTTCTGTGGCTGCCAGATTCTGAGCAGCGCAGAATTCGATGAACTTTTCCAGAGTCATCTCGGCCTTTGCAATCTGCTCCGGCGTTCCTCGTCGAGCCATCAGGCTGTTGAAGGAATATCCCGCAAGGCTCAGGCGAAGCAGAGAACCTCCGGTGCGTTTCGGAGGATCCGCGGGGCTCGCGGTTGAGAGAGTATTGGCAGCCACAACGCCGCGGCAAGCGGCCAGAGCAGCGACGGTCGACAGAACTCGACGGCGAGTCAGCATGGAAGATCCTTCCGACGAACTGGATGATCAAGACACAGTTCCACCGGAAGGACCGTTGTCCTCGATTGGATCAGACGATGCTAGGTGGAACTTTCCGACTGTTCTTCTTCACGTCGATTGGCAGCGAACAGTTCGTTCTGCACCGGAATCAGGCAGTCCAGAATGGAACGCAGGACTTCGGCAGGTGATCCGTTCGCATCCACTTCGTGAATGATGGAGGAATCATACCGTTCCAAAACCGGAGCTGTCACTTCGCGATAGACACGAAAACGATTCCGAATCACTTCTTCGTTGGCATCGTCCACTCGGTTTTCGCGAATCGCGCGGCGACGGATTCGGTGAATCATGTCTTCTTCGTCGGTGCACCGCAGATAGATCACTTTACGAATATCCAGGTATTCCTTCACCATTTCCACCTGTGACACATTGCGAGGCATGCCGTCCAGGATCAAAAGGTCTTCGCGTGGCTTGAAGCGAGACAGCGCGATGTAGGCTTCGACGGCCTTGCGCCAGATTTTGATCGTCAGCGCGTCAGGAACAAGTTCGCCGCGGGAAATGTGCTTGTAGACTTCCCGGCCGGATTCTGAACCGATGTCGACGGATCGAAAAACGTCGCCGACCGACAGATGAAAGAAGCCCGGAATATGTGCCAGAATTCCGCCCTGAGTCCCTTTGCCGACACCCGGAGGTCCGAAAAGAGGAACGCACAAATATCGAGGTGTCATGCCAAATTCCCGTTTCAGCAGGATTGAAACCGGTGAGAATAATCTGCCAGCAATTCCGTCAGCAATATCGGCTGAGGCGGAGGAGTATGACACCATCGATGATGTTAGACCAGCGCTGAGTGGTGGTTCCGGACTGACAGATCCGGGTTCTCAGTCCCGCAAATCGGCGGATTTCGCCACGACCAGGCACCAGCCTCCCCCTTCAATCGATTCCAATGTGCTGACCTGCGCATTCGGACGAGTTTGATGAATGGGGACCAAGGGAGGTCTGCCAGAAATTCGGAAGTTGTCAGCGTCCGTGGGCATCCTTAGACTGTGACATTCCGGAAAAGTCCATTTGCAGCAGCTTTGTTGTTCACCGTGTCGATATGCAGCGTGTCGCACGCTCCAGGCCGTGGTGGCCCTGTCGTCTGCACCGCGATTGTGAGATCTCTGGCACTCGTTTGAAGTTTGAAGGTTATGGCGTCCATGAAACATGTCCTTTCGGCACTGGTGATGAACCAGCCTGGCGTTCTTGCTCACATCTCCGGAATGCTTGCGTCCCGAGCGTTCAACATTGACAGCCTCGCGGTGGGAGCGACGGAGAATCCTGAATTTTCCCGTATCACATTTGTGGTGAACGGCAACGAAAAGACTCTGGACCAGGTCCGAAAGCAGCTGGCCAAGATCATCACGGTCGTCAAAGTTCAGGATTTCTCCCAACAGGACTTCGTGGAACGCGATCTCATGCTGATCAAGGTCAGCACGGAGAATGGTCGACGCGGCGAGATTCGTGAGCTGGTCGACATCTTCCGCGGACGCATCGTCGACGTCGGCGCGTCTCATGTGATGATTGAGATCTCCGGACGCGAAAGCAAAATCGAAGCGTTCATCGAACGCATGCGTGAGTTCGGGATCCTGGAGATGGTCCGAACCGGCCGCATCGCAATGCTTCGCGACCGAACAATCACAGATGAAATCTGTGCGGAAGAATCTTCGGAATCTGTTTCAGCAAAGTAGTTCCCATGAATCAGCATCTCGCGGAAATCATTCAGCAGCAGACTCGACGTTATTTCTTCGGTCGCACGGCAGCCGGGCTCGGCACCGCCGCGCTGGCGTCGCTGATGAATCCGCAGTTGCTGGGGGGTGAAGCGGCCGCCGATGCGCCGTCGCTGTCTGCCCTTCATCATGCTCCAACCGCGAAGCGAGTGATTTGGCTGTTCATGGCCGATGCTCCTTCGCAGCTGGACCTCTATGACTACAAGCCGAAGCTGGCCGACTTCTTTGATAAGGACTTGCCGGAAAGTGTCCGCAACGGCCAGCGCATTACGACAATGACGTCGGGTCAAAGTCGTCTGCCGTGTGCTCCGTCAGTGTTCAAGTTTGCCCAGCATGGCGAACACCGCGCGTGGATCAGCGAACTGCTGCCGAACATCGCGTCGATTGTGGATGACATCTGCATCGTGAAGACGGTTCACACGGAAGCCATCAACCACGACCCGGCAATTACGTACATTCAGACCGGAAGCCAGATTCCTGGGCGCCCAAGCATGGGTGCCTGGATTTCTTACGGACTGGGAAGTCCGAACAAGGATCTTCCGGCATTCGTCGTCCTGCATTCTCGCATCCCGGGCGGCGCACAGACTCAGGCGCTGTTCTCACGACTGTGGGGCAGCGGCTTCCTGTCGACAAAACATGCAGGCGTTGCCCTTCGCTCCATCGGCGACCCGGTTCTGTATCTGTCGAACCCAAGTGGTGTCGACAGTGAAACGCGTCGACGAATGCTGGACGGTCTGTCCGAACTGAATCAGGACCGACTGAATACGGTGGGCGATCCGGAAATTGCGTCACGCATTTCTCAGTATGAAATGGCGTTCCGCATGCAGACCTCCGTGCCGGACCTCACGGACATTTCCGACGAGCCTCAAAGTGTCCTGGATATGTACGGTCCCGAAGTCAAAGAGCCTGGAACCTACGCCTACAACTGTCTGCTGGCACGACGGCTGGCGGAACGAGGTGTTCCGTTTACTCAGGTATTCCTGCGAGGCTGGGACCATCACGGCGGACTGCCGGGAGCCATTCGTCAGCTGGCACCAGCGACTGACCGACCGAGTGCGGCGCTGATTCGTGACTTGAAGCAGCGAGGAATGCTGGATGATACACTGGTAGTCTGGGGCGGTGAGTTTGGCCGCACCGTTTACAGTCAGGGAACACTGACGAAAGACAACTACGGTCGCGACCACCATCCTCGCAACTTCACGATGTGGCTTGCCGGTGGCGGAATCAAGGGCGGTCAGGTGTACGGCGAAACGGATGACTTCAGCTACAACGTAATCGATAAGCCGGTTCACATTCACGATCTGAATGCGACGATCCTGCATACGCTGGGTGTCAATCACGAGCGATTGACTTACCGCTTTCAGGGCCGGGACTTCCGCCTGACGGATATTCACGGCAACATCGTCCGTGACATTCTGAAGAGCTAAGCAGCCGGTTTGCGAGATGGCCCGCCCCCGAGCTTGCTGACGCTCGCTCCATGATCCCAACCCGATGCGTCAGCGAGGGATTATCGTGGATCGCCTGGCGGCTTTCCTATCCTGACTGATGTGCCGCTGCACTCTGCTGCGTGTTACTTCGTTCTTGAAACGTCTTCGACGATCAGTGCTTCATCGGGTCGAGCCAGACTGCGTTGCAGCCTGATCACGAGGCCGGCTTCTTCGTAGACCCACAGCTCACGCATGAACCGTGACGAGGCAATGCGGGAGATCTGTCGAGGCTTCCCGAACGTCTGCTGCACCTGAACTCCCGTCATGCCACGGACGACTCGGCCTTCGCGAATGGCAAGTTCTACATCATCCTGCGGCAGACTTCCGATCTGTTGAGTCGTCATCCACTGCCCTTTGAATCGCTCCCATCCGAGCGCCTTCAATCGTTCGGTCACCACAGCAACGTCGTCAGGAGATTCCGTCTCCGCCTGAGCCCATGCCTTCTTGAGGAGCTCGATCCCGTTCGTGCGAGCCTGCGTGAGTTTCCATGTTTCGCCGGCAAACAGAAACTCGTCTGCCGTGCGCAGTATTCCTGCCAGTGTCGTTGTGCCAAATCGCTTTTCCTGAGCCTTGAGCCAGCGTTGAACCAGATCGCTGGCGTCGGCATCACGCTTCAGTTCCTGGAGAAGATTCACAACACCAACCAGATCCTGCCGGCCAAGCTGATCGCTGCGGGACAGGTGCCATTCCACTTCTTTTGATTCCAGTTGCTGAATAATGACCTTCTCATCAGGAAATTCGTTTCGGACCTGCTTCGCAAGCTCCACTCCGTTGCTGCCATTTGGCTTCAATGATGCCTGGATTTGCCGAGTCCGCAAACTGGCGTAGGCCAGTCGGTGAAATCCGTTTCGATCATTCTCACCCGCGTTCGCATAAACAGCTGGTGCATTGTTTGCGAATGCGGCCACTGCTGTCTTGCTTGGCGGCGGCACGAAGCGGTCCCAGTTGGGTAGTGTCTTGACCATCTCGAGAGCCGCGTCAATGTCGGGCTTTGGCGTCTTCAGTTCCTGATAAATGATGTTGAACCGAATCTCTTCTTGAAGCCTGGCGTCCAGTTTCAGGGAGTCTGCCAGTGTGAGCAGTTCTTTCAGTGTCGCTACGGTGTTTTTGGGATTTCGAATCAGCAGCGTGACTGCCTTTGTACGAACATCCGCAATCTGCAGCTTGAGGCTGTCATCTGCATAGAAATCCGCCTCGTCGACGAATTCCTGTGCCAGACTGAGCATCTGTTGAGGATCTTTGTTGCCAAGTTCAGTGACTCTTTCCTGAAGCGTTTCCACATCGGTCTTTCGGACAAGCGCACGGCTGACGATGAAAGCGCTGTGAGTTCCCTCGACCGTCAGCTGGCCGCTGATTTCCAGTCGCTGTCCACGCTCCATTCGGTCTGGAAGTTTCAGGTTGGTTGGCAACCGAAAAATCATATCGACGTTGATGAGCTTGAACGAATCACCCGCTCGGCTTTCGAATCGGCCATCCAGCTGGAATCGTTTGCCTTCCTGAGCCAGCTTCAGCCACGAGTCCTTCTTCTGAACGAAGTCCGGGACCGTCGTCACCTGGGCTGATGCCCCAGAGGCCATCAACAGGACGCAAAACATCATCAGCAAGAGTCGACCGGCGGAAGAACTCACTTCTTCTTCTCCTCGACTTCTGGTTCAGGTTCAGGCCGCTGAGCCGCGTCGGTTCGCATGAACTCCAGCTGCCGCTTCAGGATATCCGCTGTCTCCGGGATAAGCTTTGGATCGTACCCAAGTTCTGAAGCCAGCAATTCGGATGTGAGCAGCGTCACACTGCGTCCATCGAGGTTGATCAGCCATTCTCCGGAACCTGCCTGGTTGCGCGACGCATCTTTCACGGAAGCGATGAACAGCATGTTGTCCTGGCCAACCTGACCATAGAAGCCACGAAGTAATTCAGAATCCACCTGGATTCGGATTCGCCCTGAGGGTGTCAGCAGCGGGGAATTCAGCACGAGGATTTGTTCGTTTTCCGTCGACCTGACCAACGGGGATTCAAACACGCAGCAGATTCCATTCACGCGATCCAGAATCGCTTTCAGATCCTCAACGTTATTCACCTTCGCGGCGGTGACATCAGCCAGTACGCTCACGGGATCGGAGCTGGAACTTTTGACCGCATCAACACTCTGAACCTGACGAAGAAGAGACTTTGCATCTCTGGCGTCTGCATCGTCGCGAGACAAAACTATCGCAGCATCGACGGCCTTTTTGATGGCGGTCGCCACGCTTCCTCGATCACCTTCTTCGATCGCCGTCTTGACCGTATCCATTTCGCGTCGCCACGTTCGACGCGCTTCCTCGAGCGTTCGCTGATGAATCATCCACCAGGCTGTCAGGCCAACAAGCACGACGCTCGCAACACCCAGCAAGCGAACGGGGGTAAAGATGCGGCGAATACGAACTGTCAATGGAACCCTGGGAAGTCGAATGACATCGTCGTCAATCAGAATCACTTCCTGATCAGACGGTGCCGCCTCTTTTCGAGGCTCCGACTTGCCACCTTGTTTTCTTTTCTCGGGGGATACCGATTCACCAGATGTCCCCGCTGACGCTGCATCACGCTCGGGCTCATTCGGCGGTCCGGAAGCTGGTCCAGCGACACTGCGTTTTGGCGCCGGGGCTTCTTTGGCAACCGGCTTTTTGACTTTCGGGTAGCAATCGGCGGGCAGGATGAAGATTGCGGAAGTACATGCGCTGCACTCCGCGATCTGATAGCCCTTCCGCCGAATCCCGGCGACTCGATGGCCGCAGTCGCAAACCACCTCAAATGGCACCGGTGCTTCGACGGCCGGCTTGCCGAGCAGTTTAGCCTTCACGTCGGCCAGTCGTTCAAAAAGACTGCTCATAGGGTTCTCGCTACCCGCGCTGAGTATTTACAGTCGAACGAACTGGCAAGTAACAGCATTTGAATGAAGAAGAAAACGGAATGGGCCCAACAGGACTCGAACCTGTGACCTTTCGGATGTGAACCGAACGCTCTAACCAACTGAGCCATGGGCCCTTCTCTGCGGAAGATATCGTCGTACCAGGGTGTCAGCAACGAACTGCTGCTCAAAAGTCAACTTCTGACCTGATGAACGAGCAAGGCTGCCGATTTGTTCAGAAATATTGCTTCCGTTCTCTCTGTTGTGACCTTTGTTCGGGACGGGTACCATCCACGACTGGTTTTTCCGGGCGTCGAACAATCTCTCATTCGCGTGACTGAGCTTTCCGGCTTCGAGGTGGAATGATGCTGAATCTGACAGGTCGAGGACAGGCTCATACGTGCGACGGAAAGACTCGCCGCGATTTTCTTCAGGTGGGATCACTCGGGGTTGCCGGACTCTCGCTGGCGGATTACCTGCAGGCAAAGGAACAGGGCCATGTGGCCGATGGTCATGATGAGCGATCCTGCATCATGATCTTCAATCTGGGTGCCCCAAGTCAGCTCGATACGTTCGACATGAAGCCGGAGGCTCCGGCTGAAGTTCGCGGCCCGTTCAAACCTATTTCGACGAGCTGCGGTCAGTACCAGTTGTCTGAAATCCTGCCCCGCATCGCCAGTATCTCGGAGCACGTTGCTCTTGTTCGTAGTTGTCATCACACCGGTGCCGCGGTACATGATGCTGGTTGGCAGATGATGCAAACAGGGCGTCAGTTCCAGGGCGGCGTCAATACGCCTCATGCTGGTTCCGTCGTCAGCTTTTTGAAGGGACGACGTTCCGACCTTCCTCCGTTTGTTGTGCTTCCCGAAACCATGGGACGCGGAGGCGGTAACCTTCCGAATGGCCAGGCAGGCGGCTTCCTGGGAAAAGCACACGATCCCTTCGCCCTGATGGCAGATCCTTCGCGGCCAGATTTCAAAGTTCCGGACCTGCTGCCTCCGGAGACTCTTGGAGAAGTCCGACTGTCGCGCCGCCGCCGTCTCCGTGAAATCGTTGATTCCACGGTAAAGGATTTCGAGTCCACAGAAAACGCGAGCATGATGGGACGCAACTTTGAAGCGGCCTATCGGCTCATGTCCAGTACTCAGGCGCGAGAAGCATTTGATCTGACGAAGGAACCTCAGTCGGTTCGCGACCGCTATGGAATGAATCGATTTGGTCAGTGTTGTTTGTTGTCACGTCGTCTGGTCGAAGCCGGTGTGCGGTTCGTAACCATCAACACGTTCCTGACAGTCTTCGATGAAATCACGTGGGACATTCACGGATCAAAGCCCTTCACTTCCATCGAAGGCATGAGAGACATCGTTGCTCCGATGTATGACCAGGGGTATTCCGCACTGATTGAGGATCTGCATCAGCGAGGTCTTTTGAAGAACACGATGGTCTGTAACCTTGCGGAATTTGGTCGGACTCCCAAGGTCAATCCGGCGGGAGGGCGAGACCATTGGCCTCAGTGCTTCACCGTGGGATTTGCCGGCGGTGGTGTGCGGGGTGGTCAAACCGTTGGAGCGAGCGACCCAATCGGTGGTGTTCCTGCGGATCGACCGGTTCAGCCAGGGGATGTGATCGCCACCATCTTCCATAGTCTGGGACTGAAGCTGGATTCTCACCTGCCCGGTCCGGCCGGACGACCTTTCCCGCTTGTCGACTTTGGATACCGCGAAATTCACGAGCTTTTTGCCTGAACAGATATCACATCATTAAGATCGGCTACTCGGACCAGGCAGATTTGATCCAGGAAAAGACCGAGTTTAACGAACCGCCCGCCAGATTCTGTTTCCTCAGTGAAAGAGGCCTGGTGTGCGGTCTGGCAAAGTCCTCGTCGGGGACTCACACTGCCGCCTGCTGAATCACCTGTTCTTTGGTTCGTCCGTGCATTGATACGTTGTGGACAACGGAGAACTGTACCTTCAGGATTCCTGTCACTTGTCCAATCAGTACTGTCCTGCGTGTAACCAGCTGTTTGCGGCAGATCTATCGTCCTGCCCGCGATGTGGCGCGACTTTGTCTGGCGCTGAAGAGACGTGGCGACGCGACACAACGATGCTGACCGCTGAAGGCGCGGGAAGTGATCCGCCAACGACTGAAATTGAACTGGATCAGTTGCTGCTGCCCGGCCAGACTCTGGACATTTACCAGTGTCAGAAGATGCTGGGGCGAGGCGGCATGGGGGTTGTGTACCTGGCTCGCAACACAAGTCTTCAACGATTGTGTGCCCTGAAGCTGTTGTCGCCTCGCAAGGTGTCGCGCGAATTCGATTACGTTAAGCGTTTTGAGAACGAAGGCCGTGCCGCGGCAGCTCTGGTACATCCGAACGTCGTGACGACTCACGCGATCGGTCGCGTCGACGAATTCCACTTCCTTGAGATGGAATACGTTTCCGGCGGGTCACTACAGACTGAGGTCGACAACGAAGGCGCGATCGGGCCGATTCGATCCACGTCGATGGCTGTTGGTATTGCGAATGGACTCTCGATGGCTCATCGACTCGGGATTGTTCATCGCGATCTCAAGCCAGACAACGTTCTGGTGACGCCAGGTGGCGTGCCGAAGATTGTGGACTTTGGACTTGCCAAGCGAGTGATGGGTGACGACCTGCCCAGTTCCAATCTTGCGGGAACACCGTACTTCATGGCACCGGAACTGTTCGAAGGTGAACAGGCCAGCCCGGCAAGCGACGTTTATGCACTGGGTGTCTGCTACTACCTGATGCTGACCGGCAAGTTTCCATTCGAAGGAGAATCCGTCAGTGCGTTGATGAAGTCCATTCTGACGGCTGAGTACACGAGTGTTCGGCGTGTGAACGAAGAGATTCCGCTCGATGTGGCCGAATGCGTCGCCATGCTGCTGAATCGTGATCCTCGCCAGCGTCCCAAGGATGGTGCCGCAGCTTCGCAGCTTCTTCAGGCCGTGCTTGGCTCCGCGCGGGACCTTGACAATCTGATCTACGATGCGTTCAACGGACTTCCAAATATTGACTGGGAGTCTGATGACGAAGGCGGGTTCCGTGTTCATCTGAAGCTGCGAGATGAACGGGCTCAAACGGTCTTTGTTGAGAATAGTGAGCACGCCGCCGGTGATCGACTGCTGATGATCTACAGCATCTGCTGTGAAGCGAATCCGTCGTTCTACGAGGAAGCACTGCGATTGAATGCCGTTGTCCATCACGGCGGGATCTCCATCCGCGACATCGGCGGGCGACCGTACTTCGTCATGATCGACACGTATCCTCGGGCAACCGTTTCGGGCGAAGACATCCGTCGCAGTGCCATCGAACTTGGCATGCGAGCCGACTCAATCGAGTTTCGCCTCACCGGGCGCGATGTGAATTAAGTGTTTCGTCACAGGGTTCGTTTCGGATACCTCCCGTGAGCGGCTTGGCGCTAGCCACCGGTGAGCCCCGAAACCGGATGCAATAGGGTCGCAGTTTCAAAACCCGCGGCTAGCGCCTGGCGGCTCACGGTTCGCATTAACGCCCGGGAGTCCGGAACCCGTTCTGCTGGGAATTCATCACCCGGAGCCCCGGGGAACCGGTCTTGAGTCGATTTTCCGTCTGCCGGTACACTTCGCGACTCGATTTTCCCAATGGAATGGAAGAAGCGAATCATGGCCGTTAGCCTGGATCACTACGCAGAATTTCTGATGCGACTGGGGCACACCGTTCGCAAATCGGGTGGACTGTACTGGTTCAATAGTCAGCCAGGCATCTTCTCCTCATTTCCCTACCATCGTGGCATCAATGCGGAAGACGTCGTGCTGCCGGAAATTCTGGGCCACGATGGTTTCGTGGCGCGATTTGGATGTCCGGCGGAACAGGGTGTTCCGAGCTTTCGAATTTCGTGCGTTCAGAAGGACTATGATTTTCCGTTCCTGCGAAGCCGCACTCGAACTCAGGTCCGACGAGGACTTGAACTGTGCACGGTGGAGCAGGTGGACTTTCAAACTCTGCGAAAGCACGCTGTGCCTTTGAATCGAGATACTCTGATCCGCCAGGGACGCCGCGTTCCTCATGATCTGGAGAAGTACTGGCATCGCTACTACGACGCCGCAGCGCAGACCGTCGGGGCCGAAGCATGGGCCGCATTCGTTGACGGCGAAATGGCCGCGTATTCAGTTGGTTTCCTGATGGAAGACGTGGTCAGTCTCCAGATTCTTCGATCCTCCACGAAGCACCTGGACGCCTTCCCCAATAATGCCCTCGTGTTTCGATATCTCCAGGAGCGAATGCCGTCGCCCGAGATTTCGTCCGTGTGCTACGGCTATGAGTCGATTCAGTCGGGGCTCGGTTCGCTCGATCAGTTCAAGACCGGGATGGGCTTCGAGAAGTTGCCGGCCGGTCAGCGTATCGAACTGGCCACCTGGGTTCGACCGTTCGCCAATCGTTTGACGCTTCCTCTTGCCGGACGACTGCTCAACAAGTTTGGCAACGGCGAAACGGTTGCCAAGCTGAAGGGCATCATTGACTGGTATCAGCAGCAGCCATCGTTGTCCGGGGCTGGCAGTTCGCCGATCAGCAAAGCAGCGTAAGGTACTACCAGCGAAACAGTCCCGTTCCCCAGGTTAGCCCCGCGCCGAACCCACACATCATCACCAGATCTCCGCGAGCAATTCGGCCCTGGTGGTACGCTTCATCCAGAGCCAGCGGGATGGAGGCTGCCGATGTGTTGCCGACTTTATCGAGGTTGTTGTAGACCTTGCTCTTCGGGATGTTCAGAACCTTCATCGCATGATCGATGATGCGAATGTTGGCCTGATGAAGGACGAACAGTGAAACGTCGTCGGTCGTAAAGCCAGACTTCTCCAGCACTGTGGCGATGGAATCAGTGACAGCTTGAATGGCCCATTTGAACACGTTGCGGCCATCCATCTGCAGGAAGTGTTCACCTGCGGCGACTCGTTCTGGTGTCAGCGGCAATGACGCGCCGCCTGCTGGACGATCCAGCATACAGCCGCCCGCACCGTCGGCACCCAGCTGGTAACAGACAAGGCCCTGATCACGATCGCCCTTTTCAAGGATCACCGCTCCAGCTCCGTCACCAAACAGTGGCGCGGTTCGCTGGTCACTTGGTCGCACGATTCGGCTGTTGATGTCGGCACCAATCACGAGTGCTCGCTGAGCATTCCCCGTCGCGACAAACTGAGCGCCGGTGGCGAGAGCGTACATGAAGCCGGAACACGCAGCCTGAATGTCCATGGCTGGTGCGTCAAGGTCCAGCTTGTTCTGAACGAGACATGCCGTTGACGGACAGGTGTAGTCGGGTGTGAATGTTCCAACAACCAGCAAGTCGATGTCCGCTGGTGTCAGCTGAGCTGCAGTGAGGGCATGCTTTGCCGCTTCGACTGCCAGGTCACTTGTGGATTCTCCGTCTGCGGCAAATCGACGCTGAACAATTCCTGTTCGACGCTTCACCCAGCCTTCTTCAAATCCATAGCGCTGCTCCAGTTCTTCGTTCGTGACAACACGAGTCGGCACATAGGAGCCGATTGAACGAATTGAAACACCAGTCAACGACGCAGTTCGGTTGGAACGACGGAACTTGAGGCGTGGCTCATCGTCAGTCTGTCCCTCAACAGTGGACGGCTGCAATGCTCGAATCACCTTTTGCGGATCGATGGAAAGTTCCGGAGGCGTGGACACAGGAGGATTCATGACATCAACTTCAGCTTCGGGCCGAATCCTCGAAATTCCCCAATTTCGACGTGCGGTACGAAGGAAAACTATGAGTTCATCAGCCCGTAAGCGTTCAGATCCCAGGATCCGACGCGTTTTGTGTGACTCAGCACCCGATTCTGCTCGTCCCCCGAGTCAAAATGGGCCAATTCGCACACGGTGGCGAAGTCTACTGTTCGCATGACCGTTTGAAAACCGACGACGATTCCCTGCCGGACGATTGTTCTGATTCGATAACTGCAAACCAGAAGATATTCTGCGGTCCAGATCACTCGCGTCCCGTCTGAGAATTCAGTAAACCCGCGACCTCGCTGTGACCACAGGTTGGTTAAGCAAACAGACGGCTCGTCAATTCCCGGGGCAAACGCCCATTCAGCGAGTTCAGACCACCCGACTTTCGGCCAAAAATACTCCGTCCATGCCTATTGCTCTGCCTGTTGACGACGTTCTGCCAGAACTCACTGACACCCTGCGGCGATCGCATGCTGTTGTACTGAAAGCGCCCGCCGGTGCAGGCAAAACGACTCGGGTACCGCCGGCCCTGTTGGATAACGGCTTCGCCAATGGCGGCCAGATCATCATGCTGGAACCTCGACGCATCGCCGCTCGAACATCCGCCGCTCGGATTGCGTACGAACGTGGAGAGCGAACCGGGCAATCAGTCGGTTACCGAATTCGGTTCGAAGACTGTGTGAGTCGCGACACCAAAATCCTGGTAGTGACTGAAGGTGTACTTCTGCGACGCATTCAGGACGACCCGTTCCTCGACGGTATCAGCGTCGTTGTCTTTGACGAGTTTCATGAACGTCGGCTCGACAGTGATCTCGCGCTGGCGATGGTGCGTCGCGTCCAGCAGACGGTCCGTCCGGACCTTCGCATCGTCGTGATGTCAGCGACCATGGAGCCTGGACCCATTGCGGAATGGCTTTGCGGATGCCCGATCGTTGAAAGCCAGGGCCGACTGTTTCCGGTGAAGATTGAGTATCTTCGGCGGGTTGAGCGGCAGTCGCTTCAGGAGCTTGTCGTTTCCGGCGTCGAGACTGCTCTGGATCGCACCGACGGGGATGTTCTTGTCTTCCTGCCAGGCGTCGGTGAAATTTTGCGGTGCCGAACGGATCTTGAGCCCACCGCACGGCGTCACAACCTGGCCTTGATGACGTTGTTCGGTGAGATGACGTCGGAAGATCAGGATCGTGTCCTGGCGCCTTCTTCACAGCGCAAGGTGATCCTGTCGACGAATGTTGCAGAGACTTCGATCACGATCGATGGAGTAACGGCTGTTGTCGATTCGGGACTCGCGCGACAAATGCTGTTTGATGCCGACGTGGGACTCGATCGACTGGAACTCGTTCCGATTTCTCAGGCGTCCGCCGACCAACGCGCCGGACGCGCGGGGCGAACACGGCCAGGTTATTGTCTGCGACTGTGGGAAGAATCAGGACAGCGCCGTCGGCCGGAATTTGATACAGCCGAACTTCATCGCGTTGATTTGTCTGCAGCAATCCTGCGACTGCTCAGCTGGGGCGAAGCCGATGTGCGAGCCTTCCCGTGGTTCGAAGCTCCTCCGGAGGCATCGATTGATCACGCGCTCAGGCTGCTGACGCTTCTTGGTGCTGTGAGTGCTCAGGGAGTCACAGAACGAGGAATCCGGTTGTCTCGCTTCCCTGCCCCGCCAAGAATTGCACGCCTGCTGGAAGACGCAGCGACTCATCCCGACACGATTTCAAGAGCCTGTCTAATGGCCGCTATGTTGTCGGAACGTGATCCGTTTTTGCGTTCCGGAGCGGGGCGAGGCAACGAGCGGGGGCGCGACCAGGGACCTCGCACGACGGAGATTCATCGGTCGCGATCTGATGTCATCGATCGACTGTATGCTCTCGAAGACTATCTGCACGACGGCAAGACTCAGTCACCCTTCGGAGAAATTCATCGCAACGCGGCTCGCACGATTGCTCAGGCCGCTCAGCAGTTTGAGCGTCTTGTCAAAGAAGAGTTTCTTCGCGGCCGATCACGGAGTGGCCCAACAGGGGAAGACACGTTGCTCGATGGAAGTACGCCGGATGAATGTCTGATGCAGGCACTTCTGGCTGGTTTCCCTGATCGTGTCGCAAAGCGTCGTGATGCGACTGGTGATAAAGGACTGATGGTTGGTGGTCGAGGCGTGCGGCTCGGGCCTCGATCCGCTGTCCAGAAAGCGCCGTTGTTTTTGTGTGTGGATATTGATGGAGCCGGAACCGACGCGACCGTTCGGCAAGCGTCGGAGATTCTTCAGGAGTGGCTTCCCGGAGCGATGCTCCGCGAGTCCGAAGAACTGTTCTTCCATCCAACGCAGAAGCAGGTCGTTGCGCGGCTCAGGACGACGTTTGCTGATCTCGTTCTTGAAGAGACTCCCACGGCCATTCACGACATGGAGCAAGCGGCCGAGGTACTGTTCAAAGCGGCTCAGAACCAAATCGGTACGATTGTTCCGGCCGACGATGATGCGTGGAACAGCTTTGTTCAAAGAACACGCTGTCTGAAAGAATGGATGCCGGACGCCGCGTTTCCCGCCGTGGATGACGTTATGCTGGCCGACGTACTCAAAGAACTCTGCCATGGCCGCCGATCGTTCAGCGAGCTGAAGTCCGCACCCTGGCTGGCCACTGTGCAGTCGCGGTATGACTACGCAACACTGCAGATGATTGAACGAGAAGCTCCGGAGAAGTTGCTGGTGCCAAGCGGCAGTCGTATCAAGCTGACGTATGAAACGGGACGGCCGCCCGTGCTTGCGGTGCGAATTCAGGAGATCTTTGGGATGACTCAGACACCAAAGATTGCAGGAGGACGAGTGAACGTCCTCCTGCATCTGCTGGCACCCAATTTTCGTCCTCAACAGATCACCGAAGACCTGGCGAGCTTTTGGAAGAACACGTATCCGGAAGTCAAAAAGGAACTGAAGCGACGTTACCCAAAGCACTCGTGGCCGGACGATCCGCTCACAGCCCCGGCGGTGAAGAAGGGGTGATTGGGTCTGAACAGAGTCTCGCGTCAAATCATCGCGGTTCGTTCTAGTCCTGTGGCTTGCCCAACTAGCGTTTTGGGTTGAATCGCCATTCCCGCGCAGGCGGGAATGACGAAACCCGTTCACAGTTCTGACAAGCCACTAGTTTTCGTCTTCGGACTCTTCTGTGTCGTCTTCGGCAGATTCTTCTTCGTCCGAGCCTTCTTCTGATTCCTCAGCGGACTCTTCTTCCATCATTTCTTCTTCGGATTCGGCCAGGGCTTCGAACTGTTCCTTACCTCGGAAGGCGATCGGCAGGATTCCCATGCGGCGAGCTTCCGTGATGTCGATTCTTACGTAGTCAGGCTCATTTTCGTCTTCGAACTTGGCCAGGTTTTCTGCATAGGAAGCCGATCCCGTGACGACTGCGGCGGTGAAGCTTGGCCACGAGTATTCATCACGCAAATCTTCAGAGACCGCGTTGTCCAGAAAATCAAAGGTTGGAACTTCTTCGCCTTCTTCAAACGTGGACCCCAGCATCGTTGTTTCAATCGCCAGGAATCGGTCTTTCTTTTCGTCGGCGTAGAAACCGACGTAGCAATGGCCAGGCACAAGAATCAGGAATGGCTCGATGCCCACCTTGCGAAGCAGTGACGCAAACAGGACAGATCCGTCGACGCAGTTCGCCTGAGCGTTGTTGATGGACTGTTCGATGAGTCGTACATGCTGGGACATGACCATGTCCGCTTCAACCGACGTTGCGGTAATGCTGCTGTACCGAACGTCTCGCATGACCAGCGTATCCCACAGGGCATAGACCTGTCGGAGCACATCGTCATCATCACCCTGGTAGCCAATGAAGCCGTCGACGATCTGTCGATCCAGAGCTTCTCGCAGCACTTTGTCCAGAAACGGGTGCTGTTCATTCACATAGGCGGCGAAGGTGTAGCCGATGTCCTGAACCTGGTCTTCACCATAGACCAGCATGAATGGACAGTCGTTGATCGGCCGTATCATGACAGTCGCGGTCTGTTCCGTTGCAGGACCTTTGCCGACCTGCAGCTTGAAGGTCATTGAGACCGGTGTCGCCTGATCGAATTCCGCCAGCTTACGGAACTTGTACTTGATGTTGGGCAGCACCTGATACGTCACGCCCTTTTCCGGAAGAGTTCCGGAAAACGTCGATGGCTCCATGATCTCATCGCATGTGATCGTCAGCTTGACAGCGACGTTTTTTCCTGGCGAAACCAGTTCCGCTCCCAGCAGCCCGTCTTCCTTTCCAAGGATCTCAACGACGGGTTCTTCAGCGGCGGCTTCGTCTTCGTTTGCCGCTTCAACCGTTGCTTCTTCCTGCGGCGTTTCTTCTTCAACCGGGGCCGGCTTCATAGTGGCCGTGGAGATGATATACGACGGGAAGAGTTGTTCCTCCCAGCCGATCACCGGCGTGAATTCCTGTGCGAATGAGATCTGAGACAGAGCGAACGCGAAAAGAACCACCAGCCCGCGCACCAGTTGCATACCACTAACTCCTGAGAGCCTGAACCTGATTTCGACCCGAATTCTTGGCTCGATACAGCATCTGATCCGCGGCTTCCAGGAGAGCAGGAACAGACGCCATATCGGCCGCGGAATACTCTGCGACACCAATGCTGACAGTCACAGGAATTTCCATGCCCTCTGTCAAGACGGGGGCTTTTGCCACTGTCGCTCGTAACATTTCGGCAATCTGAGTGGCCTCTTCCAGCGGTGTATCAGGCAGCACCAGAGCGAACTCTTCACCACCAAATCGAGCCAGCAGCTCGTCGCCTTCCATTGCCTGACTGATACGACGCGCAAACTCTGTCAGAACAGCGTCACCGGCCAGGTGACCCCAGCGATCATTGATCGACTTGAAGTGGTCGATGTCCATCATCAGCAGACTGAGCGGAGCCTGGCGTCGACGGGCTCGGGCGAGTTCACGGTCGAGGACTTCCAGAAGGAAACGCTTGTTGTAAACCTGAGTCAGACCGTCTGTCGTCATGATCCGGTAGACCGATTCATGGTACTGGGCTTCCAGCGACGTCGACGACAGGTAGCTAAAAATCTGATTGCCAAATCGAACTCGGTCGCCGGCCATCAGCTTCTGCCGACCGACTCGCACGTCGTTGATCCACGTGCCATTCGTGCTTTCCAGATCGACGACGAAGTCACCGTTTACGGTCGATTCCACCATCGCATGACGACGGGAGACGGAATCGTCAGTCAGGATCAACTGTGCTCCTGGGTCGCGGCCCACCAGTATTCCGGCGGCATCAAGAGACATGACGCGACCAAGTCCTTCGACGGGATAGATGCGAACCAGGCAGCCAGGGCCAGTGCTGTTTCGGGGCTCGAACCCCTTCTCTTGAGAGAACCGAGTCGGCAGGATTTCTTCCATCGTTTGACGAAGGGCAATCATTGAGGTGCTCCTGTTCTGACGCCGGGGCGTTGTTTCGAGTTGCCACCCAGAAGTTTCCGCGGGAATGGTGCCGGGGCGTGGCCAGCGTTGCGTGATGGGTTCGTGTTGCCCGTCTGCACATCGTTCGGCGCTTCCAGAGGCTCAGAAGATTCTGACGGTTCGGTCTCTGGCGTGCTTGCTGAACTCGGAGGCGTTTCAGGTTCTGTCTCTTCGGGATCAACACCGTCTTCAGGAGAAGCCGTTTTAGTGGCTTCAGCAGGTGAAGAGGCTTCCCCGGTTGCCGCTTGTTCCTGGTTGGCATCGACCGGATTCACATCCGTTGATGGTGCTGATTCGAATGGGCCGGCCTGAGACACCGACTTTTCAGCGTTCTCGCTTCCATTGAACTGACGAATCATCGCAAAGAGCATGAAGGCACACGCCAATGTTCCAAACGTGACCATGCGAACGGTGTTTGACTTCCTGGTCGGCGACGCTGATGTCTTCCCGTCAAGAAAGGACACAACATCCTGGGCACTCGAAAATCGATCATTCGGATTTCGTGCCATGAGCCGAGTCAGCAGGCTCAGCAGCTGCGGCGACCAGTCGCTGCGAGGCTGAGCGATCGCTTGCGGCGTTTCAAACAGGTGGGCATGGATTTGTGATGCGAAGGTCGGATGAGTACTCTTCGGGAACGGTGTTTCTCCCGTCAGAAGAAACAGAAGTGTTCCGCCCAGGCTGTAGAGATCGCTGCGGCCGTCAACGCTCTGTGCGTCAGCCGCCTGCTCCGGGGCCAGAAACTCTGCGGTGCCCAGCAACTGACCATCGGCCGTCAGAGACGACGAACCACTTGTGTGGCGAGCAATTCCGAAGTCCAAAATTCGAACAGTGCCTGCTTCGTCCAGCATCAGATTGGATGGCTTAATGTCGCGATGAACGAAGCCCAGTCGGTGAGCGTGCGCGAGGCCGGCGGCAATCTGTCGAGCAATCTCAATGACGCGAGTTTCGGATAGAGGGCCGTCGTTCGCCACGACTTCCGAGAGCGTTTGTCCCGCAACGTAGTCGGTGACCAGGTAGTGAATCCCGTTCTTCACACCGGCGTCGACAGCGGAAACGATGTTCGCATGCTGCATCTGCCCGAGACTTTGAATCTCATCCTGAAATCGCTGTGAAGCTTCCTGTGACGATGTCAGACCTGCGGTCAAGAACTTGATGGCAAAGGAACGCCCAAGCGTTTCATGAGTCGCATGAAAGACCTGCCCCATTCCTCCCTGACCGAGTTTGCGTCCCGGCCGCCAGGAACCTAGGCTAAGTCCCGAGAGATCCGTTCGATTGAGATCCGTGATGGTCAGGGGAAGAAGGTCGTTGCCGGATTGCTGCGAGTTGCTGGCGATTGACTGCCCCGGGCCGTTGGCAATCTGCTCAGCGCGAACATCCGGACGAAAGGCCCGAGTTTGTGCCGGCGGTTGCGGTGCTGATTGTTGTGCGGAAGTAACCAACGGAATTCCCCAGTTGGACGATCATTAGTCGTCAACGGACCGTTCGCACAGCCGACGAGCTCACGTGACAGCCATGCGAATGAAACAACTGCACTGGGGATTTGTGCGTAGACCTCTGCCGTCGCCAGTCCGGGGCGTGAAGCAGCAAAGCAAACATAGGTCGAATTCGTTTTGCCGCGCGCTCTGATCCACTGAATCACCAAACGCGTTCCGACCCTACAACCAGCAAAACCGACACAGCCTGCCCCAAGGCGAGCGGGGCGACGTCAGTCCCCTGATTGCGATTCTGCTCCGGGCCGTTCAGAACCCGCGAATAGCGGCGGGTGACGAACGCATCTGACAAAAGATGAGGGACAGAAAATAAGGCGAGCGGCAGGACGTCAGTCCTCCGAGTAACGTCCGCCCCACCCCACTCCCCGGCGAGCGGGATGCGTTAGCTTCCCGGTACAACGCTCAAACTTCCTGCGTCATCCCCAAAGAGACGGGAACGATGGGAACCCAACTGCAGGATTTGAAACCGCGAATGGACGCGGATCCACGCGAATAAGACAACGCAATCGCGTCTGCTTGCTTCCGCCGGCCCCGCACCAGCCCGCACCAGCGGAAGCAACAACCCTTGTCCTCGGCAAGCGGGGCGACGTCACTCCCCTGATTGCGATTTGGGACTCGGTGATTCAGAACCTGTGAACGGCGGCGAATGACGAGTTCATCTGACAAAAGATGAGGGACAGAAAATAAGGCGAGCGGCAGGACATCAGTCCTCCGAGTTACGTCCGCCACACCCCACTTCCCGGCGAGCGGGATGCGTTAGCTTCCCGGTACAACTCTGAAATCTCCTGCGTCATCCCCACACAGGTGGGAACCCAACAACAGGATTTGAAACCGCAGATGGACGCGAATGGACGCGGATAAAGCAACGCAATAACGTCTGCTTGCTTCCGCCGGTCTCGCACCGGCGGAGCATCAACTTGCAGCTACAATCACCGCAAAGCCCCACACCGCGTTCCGTCGGTCTTGTACCGGCGGAAGCAACAATCTACGGCTACTAAAGTTTTCCCAGTCAACGATGTTACACAGAGTAGAAGCGAGCTGTGTCTGCAAAAATGCTTTGGATTTTCTCTGACCGTGTGCTGTCTTTGATTACGATCGCAATGACAGTGTTGCACTCCGGCTGATATTTGGCGGTTGGCTGCGTGTGTTGGAGTGAGAAGTAAATGAATTCGTCTAGCGAGTCATTCGCGTGCCATGTTGTCATGATTGTGTCATTCGAAGCGGGATCAAATCCGTTGGAAATCCATTCGCTATCGAACAGGTCGTGAACACGTTCACAATCATCACCCCAGAAGCAGGCATACGCACACCCGGAGTCGATCAGCTTACGGGCTAGTCTGGTGATGTCTATCGCCTCAACGTTTGCCGCATCCCAGATCAGCATTGAAACGAAATAGCGACTTGGAGACTCAATGATTTCCGGGAGTTGATCAACACTGTTCATGCTGTGGAGGATCAGTGAACGACCCGTCTGTGAATCACGAGATATCATGTTGCCACACATGGAAAGCTTGTGTTGCGACGGTACTGAGCAGCCATGATATCGACAGGTGTGTTGCGGACGCGACACGGAAGACAGGCTGAGAGCCGTTGGCCGTATTTTTCTGCCCAACATTTTTTTGCCGACCGTGACTGGATCAAAGCCACGTTGGTTGCCACTCGCGATACAAAAAAATCAATCAGGGAACGGACGTCACCCCACTCAGCTGTCGTTGCAAGTTGTTGCTTCCGTCGGTGCAGGACCGACGGAAAGCGTGACGACTTTTCTTGCGTATTGTAGCAGCAAGGTGACGCTCCGCCGGTGCGGGACCGGCGGAAACGATGTTAGCGATTGCTTTGCTACATTCGCGGTTTCGAAACGATCTTGCTGGGGCCCCGCTGGCCCGCTTGCGCAGGGATGACGGGGAACGACGAACGATAGATCAGCGAAGGCGCCCTACGCCTCCGGCTCGATCACGACCAGCAGATCGCCCGTTTCAACTCGTCGTCCGGGCTGGACGAGAACGTCGCGGATCTTGCCGTCGAGGTCGGCGTTGATGGTAGTTTCCATCTTCATCGCTTCGAGGCTCAGCAGCTTCTGGCCCTTCTTGATCCGATCGCCGATCTTTACGGCAACCGTCACGACCATGCCCGGCATCGTTGCTCCAACCTGACCGGCAATCGCCGGGTCGGCTTTCACACGAGCTTCCGCGGTGGCTTCGATCGAATTATCCGCCAGCGTGATTTCGCGAGGCTGTCCGTTCAGTTCGAAGAAGACCGTGCGAGTCCCATCGGCGTGGGCATCGCTGACGGTCAATAGCCGAATGATGAGTGTCTTGCCAGGTTCGATGTCGATCGAAATCTCTTCGCCGACTTCAAGGCCAAAGAAGAAGTTCGGCGTTGGCAGAATGCTGACGTCGGCGTACTTCTCTTCGTGCTTCGCAAACTCCTCGTAGACTCGTTCATACAACAGCCAGGAGATCACTTCCTGACCGTTCGGTTCACGGCCCAGCAACTCCTGAACTTTCTTCTTCGCCGCGGCCATGTCGGCGGGCGGAAGAGTTTCTCCAGGTCGACCAACGAACTCCTGCTTGCCAAGAAGAATGCGTTTGCGAACGGCTTCCGGGAATCCACCTGGAGGCTGTCCCATGCCACCGCCGATCAGGTCGATCACACTGCCCGGGAAAGCAATGTCACGATCCGGATTCAGCACGTCTTCACAAGTCAGGTTGTTCGCCAGCATGAACAGGGCCATGTCGCCGACAGACTTGCTGGTGGGGGTCACCTTCACGATGTCGCCGAACAGCTGATTCACGTCGGCATACAGACGGCAGACTTCCGGCCAGCGATCTGCCAGTCCCAGAGCTCGCGCCTGTTCGAACAGATTCGTGTACTGCCCGCCCGGCATTTCGTGGCGATAGAGGTCAGCCGTCGCTGCCAGCGCGACGCTTTCAAACGGTGTGTAGAACTCTCGAACTGATCTCCAGTATTCGGCAATCGTGTCGAGTCGATCGGAATCAAGTGCCGTGTCTCGATCGCCGAACTTCAGCATCTCCACCAGAGTATTCAGGTTCACCTGAGATGTCCCACCGGACATCGGTGCCATCGCGGCGTCAGCAATGTCCAGATTGACCTGAGCCCCCTGCATGATCGACGCGGCCTGAATGCCGGCGGTGTCATGTGTATGGAAGTGGATTGGAATCCCGATCTCCTGCTTCAATGCCTTGATCAACTGTGACGCCGCAGCAGGTTTGCACAAGCCAGCCATGTCCTTGATGGCCAGAATGTGAGCACCCATTTTCTCCAGCTGCTTCGCCAGATCGACGTAGTACTTCAGGCTGTACTTCGTTCGCTTTGGATTGGTGATGTCACCGGTGTAGCAAATCGCCGCTTCACAGATCGCGCCGGATTCCACGACAGCGTCCATGGCGACTTTCATGTTCGGAAGCCAGTTCAGGCAGTCGAAGATGCGGAAGACATCAATTCCCGCATCCGCCGCTTCCTTCACGAAGACCTGAACAATGTTGTCGGGATAGTTCGTGTAACCAACTGCATTGGAAGAACGCAGCAGCATCTGGAACAGAATGTTGGGGACTCGTTCACGCATCTGAACCAGTCGCTGCCAGGGGCATTCTTTCAGGAAACGCATCGAGGTATCGAATGTCGCTCCGCCCCACATTTCCAAGCTGAACATTTCTGAACAGTAGTGAGCATACGCGTCGGAAATCTGCAGCAGGTCGAAGGTCCTCATACGAGTCGCCAGCAGCGACTGATGAGCATCACGGAACGTGGTGTCGGTAATCAACAACCGCTTCTGTTCAAGCACCCATTTTGCAAAGCCCGTCGCACCGAGCTCCTTCAGTTTGTCGCGAGTCCCCTTTGGCGGCTGGACCCCGCGAGGAACCGATGGCACGGGAGCCGGTTCGCGTCGCTGAGACTTCGGTCGGCCCTTCACGAGGGCATTCCCGTTGACGATCGTTTCCGCCAGGTAACTCAGCAGACGAGTCGCACGGTTCTGGCGCTGGTCGAACTGAAACAGCTCGGGCGTTTCATCGATAAAGCGAGTCGTGCAGTCACCGTTCACAAAGGTCTGGTGAGCCATCACCTTGCTCAGGAACGGAATGTTCGTCTTCACACCACGAATTCGGAATTCCTTCAGAGTTCGTTCCATACGATGAATAGCATCGATGAAACGACGGCCGCGAGTCGTCACCTTGGTCAGCAGCGAGTCATAAAACGGATTGACCACGGCACCGGAAAACGCGCTGCCGGCATCGAGTCGAATTCCCATACCGCCGGCCGATCGATAGTGAGTGACTCGACCGTAGTCCGGCATGAAGTTGTTCGCCGGGTCTTCCGTGGTGACTCGGCACTGAACCGCAAAGCCGCTCAGCTTCACGTTGCCCTGATCGCCCAGGCCAATATCGTCATCCGCCAGCTTCTTACCCTGAGCCACCAGGATCTGGCACTTTACGATATCGATGTTCGTGATCTCTTCCGTGACGGTGTGTTCGACCTGAATACGAGGATTCACTTCGATGAAGTAGAACTTCTCCGCATCGACATCGACCAGAAACTCCACCGTACCCGCGCAGGAATAGTTCACAGCGCGGCCGATCTTCAGTGCGGCATCCAGGATGCCATCGCGCAGCTTCTGAGAGAGATTTGGAGCGGGGGCCAGTTCGACGACCTTCTGATGGCGGCGCTGGACGGAACAGTCACGCTCATAAAGATGAACAAGATTGCCGTGTTCGTCCCCCAGCAGCTGAACTTCGATATGCTTCGCGCGGCTGATGAATTTCTCGAGGAAGACTTCAGGGCTGCCGAACGCGGTTCGTGCTTCGTTTCTTGCGGATTCAAAGGCCTGGTCAAAATCGGCCGCGGACTTCACAGCTCGCATGCCTCGACCACCGCCACCCTTTGCGGCCTTGATCATCACGGGGAAGCCGATTTCTTCGGCTTTCGTTCGAGCTTCCTCGAGGGTCTCAATGGACTCTTTTGTGCCACCAAGGACTGGGACACCCGCCTGAATGGCGATGTTGCGTGCTGCTGTCTTGTCACCGAGTGCTTCCAGACAATGCACGGACGGACCAACGAATTTGATTCCGGCTTCGGCGCAGGCCTTCGCAAACTCAGGGCGTTCCGAGAGGAAGCCATAACCCGGATGAATCGCATCGACGCCGACATCTTTCGCGAGTGCGACGATTGCGGGAATGTCCAGATAGGATCGAATCGGCTCGCCAGGCTTTCCAATTCGATACGCCTCATCCGCTTTGAACCGATGCAGCGCGTAGCGGTCTTCGTGCGAATAGATGGCGACGGTTCGAATTCCCAGCTCCGTCGCACTTCGGAAGACTCGAATGGCAATTTCAGAACGATTGGCAACCAGAAGTTTCTGGATCGGCTGCATGTGTATCCCTGATTCAATCTTGCAGGACAGTTCATTCGGGATCAGCGACATGAAACCTCATGGCATTCTTCGTCCAGATCCCTCAGATGACCACGATAGTGCAACTGAGCCAGACAATCCACCCGCCATCAAACTCAGGAACAGACAAGCCAGGAACTTGCGACAGGTGTTCAGCAAATCACGACATTTGAGTCCGTGAACATGATCTGGTCAGTCGGTGACCAGACTGCGTGATGCCTGACCAGTTTGTGGCCACAAGGGAGGACTTCGGCCTATGGAAACCAGGTCATGCCTCCGGAGCGATTGGGAGAATGAATGCAAAAATGCAGTGTTTTTGAGTCATGTGGTGCTGCAATTCAGAATTCAGGGACTTTCCGTTCGATGGAACGGAGTTTGCGAAAAGCGAAGTTCCGATGGCACGGCACTGTTCTCCGTCCAAACCATCACCAATCCGATGAACCACCCGTGGTGTGTGCGACCGGCTTCCATGTGCAGGCTCGGGATGCAGGAAGTACTGCACCACGGGGGTTTTTCGTTTTGGGGATCACCGGGTAGCCCGTACGCAGTGCGTGTGCCGAAGGCGCCGGAAGCCGGTGCCAGGATGCGAGATTGCCAAATCGACCTGTGCTGGGAGTGCCATGCTTTCACATTGGCTTCCGGCCGCTGCGCGTCACAGGCTTTGCCTGTGCTTCCCACACAGTGTAGAGCGATTGTCCTCAATCGCATTGCGTCGCGTCTGATCGCAAACGGCTGAGGACAACCGTTTTACACAGGGTAGCACGTACGCAGTGCGTGTGCCGCAGGCGCCGGAAGCCGGTGCCAGGATGAGAGATTGCCAAATCGACCTGCGCTGGAGTGCCATGCTTTCACATTGGCTTCCGGCCGCTGCGCGTCACAGGCTTTGCCTGTGCTACCCATACAGTGTAGAGCGATTGTCCTCAATCGCTTCACTCTCACGGAGAGCTGCCGAGTAGTGATTCAATACTTCTTCGGCGCGGAGCACTCTTGGGTACACCGCAACTTCATCCAGCGATCCGGTGAGGTAGCTGCTGGTGCTTCGAGTTCCCAGACGAAGTGGGGCATCGCCGCTTTGAGGCACCACATTCCACTTTGGCGGATTGTAGTACAGTGTTCCAGGACTGGGTGGTCCCTGACTCAGTGCTCCGTTGATGTAGAACTGCACGCCTGTCTGCCTCACGCTGGGGGCTACATAATGTTGAAAGCATGCTACCAGGTGAATCCAGTGGTTCTGTTGTACCAGCGGTCCCTGATAATACGCGCCGGCTCCGGCGTGTCCCTCGGGATTCCATGCATAGGCAGAGACGCGATTTCGCCGCTGAACGTTGTTCATCGAATAGAAACGGAATCCCCATTCCATCTGTCCTGCGTTCCCCTTTCCCAGCCAGTGAATGTAATGATCGGGACTTTCACCAGGAAACTGCAGGGTCGCCGGACGCATCCAGACTTCCACAGACAATCCCTGCCCGCTGGTCTGGATGCTGAAATCCGGACTGTGTGGAATTGAAAGGTGTTGAGGTGGAATGAAACTCATTGCTGAAT
>JAEUII010000160.1 GCA_016795145.1 Planctomycetaceae bacterium | reverse complement strand
AGTTTCGCGACGAGCACCAGGTCGCGCGGCGGAGACTGCATCAGCGGCCGCGACCAGCACCGTATAGATGTACTCGGGGCGAATATCATCGTGATGGCCTGCAGCAGCGTGAACGACTTCCTGGCCTTCGCCGTATCGCTTCAGCAATTCCGCTCCGACGGCCGGATGCCCGCCTTCCATTTCGTGGTCAGCCGCTTTGCCGATGTCGTGCAGAAATCCGCAGCGGCGAGCCAGAGTGCCGTCCAGTCCCAGCTGTTCGGCCATCATGCCGGTCAGGTGAGCCACTTCGATCGAGTGCTGACGAACGTTCTGGCTGTAGCTGACTCGGAAATGCAGTCGACCCATCAGATCCATGATCTTCGGATGCAGCCCGCGGACGCCGGCCTCTTCACTGGCCTGCATTCCAAGCCGGCGAATATGGTCTTCCATTTCCTTTGTCGTTTCCGACACGATTTCTTCAATGCGTGACGGATGAATACGGCCGTCCTGAATCAGCTTCACCAGAGACATCTTGCCGATTTCGCGCCGAACATTGTCAAACGCGGACACGATCACAACGCCTGGCGTATCGTCGACGATCACGTCAACGCCCGTTGCCTTTTCGAACGCACGAATGTTGCGACCTTCGCGACCAATGATGCGTCCCTTCACTTCGTCGCTTGGGATGTCGACGGTCGAAACTGTTGTTTCTGATGTATGAGCCGACGCATAGCGCTGAACGGCCATACCGATGATCTCCCGCGCCTTTCGCTCGCAATCCGCCTTCACTTCGGCTTCATGCTTCATGATCATCGCGCCGGTTTGATCGGACAGTTCGCGATCGAGCCGCTTCAACAGCTGCTCGGTTGCCTGATCACGCGACAGCTCGCTGATCTTGTAGAGCTGTTCCTGCTCTTCCTTCAGCAGGCGATTGAGTTCGCCTTCGCGGGCATCCAGAGCCTTCGTCCGTTCAGCCAGTTTTTGCTGAGTCGTCTGAAGCATCTTCTCCTTCTTGCGGAAGGAATCCTGCTGCTCTTCCAGGTGAGCTTCGCGCTTGTCGAGTTCACGTTCACGCTCACGCAGCTGAGCATGACTCTCTTCCATCTTGGCTTCCAGCGCTTCGCGGCGCCGCAGCATCTCTTCCTTCAGTTTCAGCTCCTGATCCTTCAGGAGGTTGTCAGCGTCTCGCTGAGCATCTCGAATGATGTCATCTCGGGTCTTGTACGCGCTACCTTTGATCAGGCGATCTGCAAAGTAGCCGACTGCGGCCCCGATGATCATGGCCAAAAAGCCGACGATCAACGGATTATCCATGGACACGTCCTCTGAATCTGAACGGTCCCTGCTGCCTGAATTCAGGCGCGAATCAAATTTGATCAGCGAAGCCGATGCAGGGGTGACGTGAGTCTCCGACCGACAGCATCATTTCGGCGGACTGTCACGCTTCCCCGACGGACGCAAACACCGGGAGGTCCGGTGGCTCGACACGGCAAAAGGCGCGCTGCCGGAGCTGAACGGAACCCGGGAAGAAGTCGCAGAACGCTTCCTTCCGTAATCCATCGCAGACAACTGCCGTCACCACTGTGCAGCAATATTGCCACACCGGTCAGGCAGCCCAGCAGAAACAGAATCAGTCCCAGCAACAGCATAAAGCAGTCAGCAATCAGGTGACTTCAACAGGCCCCAAACACTTTCAGGCTCCCTGTTACCAGCAACTTCGCTGGCAACAGGCGATCAAACAACGATTCTTAACAGGTCCGGTAAACCAAACTGTCAACACTCTCTTTCGCCCCAAAAAGCGGGAACGCGAGAAAGACCGCCAGAATGTAACACGAGATCGGTACGTTTCAACCTGCTGACCGGCTGTGCAGTCCAAACTCTGTCGACGATTCTCCCGTTTCGCCCGTCATGAGCCGGATGAAAGGAGGAGATTCGAGCGATTCCGCGATTCAACGGGACAGAATGTGGCCTTGGTTTGACCCGACTGAGGCTCGAATTTATGGTGTCCGCTGAAGAAAACCGTCTGTTTCGACACGCCTTCGACTCGAGCGAACGCCTGACGGCCCCAGAGTTGTTACAGATCAGTTAGCGGAAGGGCGCAAGCCCTCCAGTGAATTGGTTGAGTTTGTTCGGTCGGCACCGGATGGCTCGCGCCGTTCCGCTGCAACTCTCGGGCAATTGAGCAAAAGCTTGACGCGAGCAAAGTTCCGTTTGGCAGGAAACAGAAACCGTTGGTCCCACCCGGTCTGCGAAACTTCGCAGACGCACGAATCTCACTACAGGAATCCACGTCATGAAGTTTCGTCTTACTTGCTTCGCCGTCCTCGCGATGGCGATGGCCGGTTGTCAGGTTGAAGATCCCGCAAAGACCACTGGCAATACGAATGGCAACACAAAGGCACCCGATACCGGCAGTGGCAAGAAGCACTCCGTTGCTTTCGTGACAAACCAGATCGCAGACTTCTGGAAGATCGCTGAAGCTGGCTGCGTCGCGGCTTCCAAGGAATTCAACATCGACGTGCAGGTCATCATGCCGCCCGAAGCTTCTGCTGTTGTTCAGAAGCAGAAGGTGGAAGATGCCATGACGACCGGTATCGAAGCGATCGCGATCAGTCCACTGGACGCTGATAACCAGGTTGAATGGATCAATTCGATTGGTGATAAGATTCCATTGATCACTCATGACTCCGATGCTCCGAAGTCGAATCGACTGGTCTACATTGGCATGGACAACTACGCCGCTGGTCGTGCCTGTGGTGAGATTCTGAAGAAGGCTCTTCCTGATGGCGGACAGGTACTGCTGTGCATCGGACGTCTTGAACAGGACAACAGCAAGTATCGTCGACAGGGCGTGATTGACGTGCTGCTTGGTCGTGATCGAAAGATCGACTTTTACCAGTCGCAGCCAAATAGCTTCGATCCAACAGAAGGCGAAATCAAGGGCGACAAATTCACGATCGTTGCAACCGTCACTGACCAGGGCAAGCCGGAAGTTGCTCTTCAGAAGTGTGAAGACGCTCTTGTCACCTATCCGGAACTGAAGGGCATCGCTGGACTGTTCGAATACAATCCACCAGCGTGCTACCAGGCTCTGAAGAAAGCGAACAAGCTGAAGCAGATTGCTCTGGCTGGCTTCGACGAAAACGATGTGACTCTGCAGGCCATCAAGGACGGCGAATGTGCCGGCACCGTTGTTCAGAACCCTTATGAATATGGATTCCAGTCCGTTCGAGTCCTCAAGGAACTGCTCGACGGCAACAAGGGCGTGATTCCCGAATCGAAGTACATCGACATCGCTCCTCGCGCCATCACTGGTGAGAACGTCGAGAAGTACTGGGAAGAACTGAAGCGTCTGAAAGGCCAGTAACCTGTCTTGGCGAGCGGGGGATGTCAATCCCCTGATACTCCGCCTTCTGTCTTCTGTCCAATTTCAATTCGGGCTTACTTCGGGCGTACCAATCCCTGGATCGTCTCTGCACCGCGCAAAATCGATCCGGGATTCTCTTCGCCCGATTTCCTTGTGTTTCTGGTGAGTTCATCAGGGATTGACATCCCCCGCTCGCCTTAGGTCAACCCCATCGGCCAGCACCGTTGGCGGAGAAACTGGCAAATGGTGTCCGAAACACCGCGGCTTGAAGTTCGCGATATCGTCAAGTCTTTCCCTGGCGTCAAAGCGCTGAAGGGTGTCAGCCTGCGCGTGATGCCGGGAGAAGTGCTTTCGGTCGTTGGCGAAAATGGTGCGGGCAAAAGCACCCTGATGAAAATCCTGGCAGGAGTGCAGAGTCAGGACACCGGCACACTGCTCGTCGACGGCAAAGCTCAGAAGTTCGGATCTGTCAGCGATGCCATGAGTCACGGCATTGCCATCATTCACCAGGAACTGAACCTCGCCGACAACCTCGAGATCGGCGCGAACATCTTTCTTGGAAGAGAGCCCCGCCGTTTTGGGTTGATCAACAACGCTCAGATCAATAAAGACTCGGCAAAGCTTCTGAAACGCATCGGGCTGAACGTCTCACCGAAGACTCTGGTCAAAGAACTGACGGTCGGTCAGCAGCAGATGGTCGAAATCGCTAAGGCACTTTCGATTAATGCTCGAGTCCTCATTATGGATGAGCCGACGTCGAGCCTTTCTGCGGGGGAGTCTGCGAATCTGTTTCAGGTCATTCGTGATCTGAAAGCCGCGGGAGTCAGCATTGTTTATATCTCGCATCGGCTGGCAGAAGTGCAGGATCTGTCGGATCGAGTCACTGTCCTGAGAGACGGTGAGAATGCGGGTGAGTTGGTCCGTGGCGAAGTGACGCATGACAGTCTCGTGAGACTGATGGTCGGTCGAGATATCTCCCGATTCTTCGCTCGCAATCCGCATTCAAAGGGCAAGGTCGCGATTGAGGTGAAGGATGTTGTCACGACAGCGTGGCCAAAGCACCGGCTGAATCTGTCGGTCAGAGCTGGCGAGATTGTAGGTGTCGCCGGCCTCGTCGGGGCAGGGCGGACAGAAATGCTTCGAACGCTGTTCGGGGTCGACGCGCCGGTCAGTGGTTCGATCGAAGTTGGTGGAAAGTGCGTGGAGCTGAAGTCGCCCAAAGATGCGATTTCTGCTGGCGTGGCACTGGTCCCGGAAGACCGCAAGCAGCAGGGCGTTGTTCTGGACATGATGATTCGCCAGAACATTGGGCTCGCATCTCTGCATCAGCATTCACGGCTTGGCTTTCTGAATTTCGGCGTTGAACAGCAGCAGTCGACGGACATGAGTCAGCGGCTGCGAGTCAAAGCGCCGGGTGATTTCTATCGCGTTGGAAATCTCTCCGGGGGAAATCAGCAGAAGGTCGTGCTGGGAAAATGGCTCGCGATGAAGCCGCAGGTTCTGCTGATGGACGAGCCGACTCGCGGGATTGATGTCGGGGCCAAGCAGGAGATCTATCAGCTCATGGATGAACTGGCAGGACAGGGCATTGCGATCCTGTTTGTCAGCAGCGAACTCGAAGAGATCATTGGCATGAGCGATCGAGTGATCGTGATGCACGAAGGTCGAATCACGGGTGAGCTGAGTCGCGAACAGTTGTCCGAAGAGAGCATCATGCATCTGGCGACGGGACATTAAGAACACAGCCGGCATTCGGTCTGTGGATGATTATTGAATGAAGAGAATGGGACGACAATGAAGGGCAAGATTCTTGGCATTCTGACTGTGCTGATCGTGCTGTGCACGTGCCTGGCGTTTGCCACGTCGGATCCCTGGTGGAACCTGGGAACGTCAAAGTTCCTTCAGGCGGACAACATCCAGAACCTTCTGAACCGACTTTCGCTGTTCGGCATCCTTGGCATTGGTGTTGCGTTTGTGATCATCACCAGCGGCATCGATCTTTCAATTGGATCTGCGGTGTGTTTGTGCGGCGTGCTTCTGTCCATTCTCTTGAAGGTGGACTATAAGCCCGTTGAGTCGCCTGTCGTTTTGCAAGTAACAGCCGCCGAACAAACTGTTTTACTCGACGGAGTGTTCGACACACTCAGGCCCGGGACGACCGTGCGGTACACGGGCGGCGTTGGTTCCGGAGTCATCATGACTGTGGATTCTGTGTCAGTTGCTGGTCAGCAAACAACAGTGAAGGTTCAGGAGAAACTGCAGCGCAATGAGCAGGATGGTCGGCTGGCGATTGCCGCTCCGATTCAAAAGCTGGAGTCGGGTGACGAGTCGGTCGTCACCGTTCCGGCCGATGCGGAGATTCAGGTTGGTGACCAGTTTCAGCTGGTCAAAGCCGATGGAGCCGTGACGACTCAACGTGTGACCGCGGTCACGACCGAAGGCGAAGAATCTCGAGCGACACTTGCGAAGAATCCAGGTGAAAAATATGGCTCGGACGCGTTTGCCATTTTGTTGAAGCGACATCAGCGAACTTCCATTCCGATGGCCATTGCGATTGTGCTGGTGGTCGGAGTACTTCTTGGTTTCGTTCATGGTGTTCTGGTCACACGAGTCAAGCTGCAACCGTTTGTCGTCACGCTGTGCGCGTTGTTGATCTATCGAGGTTTCTCGCGATGGCTGACGGATGATAACCCGGCAGGATTCGGTGAACTCCAGCAAGTTCTCGGCCCTGTCGCTTCAGGACGTGTTGGGCTCGCTTACCGCGGCGATGAAATGGTATTCGGAATTCCGATTCCGTTCTTCCTTTTGACGGGCATTGGGATCCTTGCCGCCGTGTTTCTCAATCGTACCGTGATGGGACGATACCTACTGGCGCTGGGGCGAAGTGAAGAGGCTGCTCGCTTCAGTGGCATCAACACCTCTCGAGTCACCCTCGTTGCCTATATGATCTGCACTGCCCTCGCCGCGCTGGGTGGGATGCTGTTCGCTCTGGATAACACGTCCGTGTCTCCGTCGAGCTTTGGGAACTCCTACGAACTCTACGCAATCGCAGCCGCAGTACTGGGCGGTTGCAGTCTGCGTGGCGGTGAAGGATCCATTTTCGGAGTCATTATCGGAACGGCCGTCATGCAGGTGCTGAACAACATGATCATGATGCTGAAAATCCCTCAGACACTTGAGCAACCAGTGATCGGCACCGTGATCCTTATCGGAGTGCTTGGCGACGAACTCGTCCGCCGCGCCGCCGCCAAACGCCGCGTCCGCCAGACCGCCGGCTGACAAGTCATGATCGCAACCCGCAGCTGACAAACACCTTGTGACTCGAGGTGCCATGCACCTGAGGTTGCTATGACTCGAGGTGCCATGCACCTGAGGTTGCTGGATTGATTGTTTGAGCCGGCAAAGTTTCCTCAGTAACATGTCGGGACTGTGGGAAGGTCGCCCTGGTTGTGGACCGCCTTGAGGAAACGTATGAACGTCGTTGTGCCGGTTGTTACCACGCTCTTTTGCGGGATCTGTTTTGCCGCTTTGTCCGTGTCGGGCAATTGCCGGGCTGCGGTCCTGCAGAACGTCCGCCGGCTGAACGGTAGCGTCTCGTGGAATCGGATGCGTCGTGAGATTGCGGCATTTGGAAGTTATGTCGCCGGGCTGGCAGTCCCGCTCGTGCTGTCACTCCCGGCAGGGATTCTTGTGGCCGATTATGTCCATACGCGAATCATGCCGCTGCATCAGGTGGCATCGGCTGTCGGGAATCTGGCTTCCGGTTCCGGGGAAGCGACTTCTGATCTGAAGAGTCTTCAGACCGAACACACCCGATGGATGCAGCAGAATACTCCGGCAACCAGCGAACAGATTCATTCGCTCCAGCGTTCGCTCTGGTTTGGATGGCCGATGCTCGCAACGTCCGGCGTGACGCTGGTTTTCCTTTTCGGCTGGCTGATCTTTGGTTTTTCCAAAGTGACCGTACGTGAATATGCTCGCGGGATTCGCCATCGCCGTGACATGTACGAACGGCTTGATCTGCAGACCATGATGATGGCGCAGCCGACGCCTTGATGGGTGTGGGAGCATTCCTGTCGAAGTCACCGCGGGTGGGTGTCGTCGCGGATGCCTGTCAAAGTAGGTCCTTTCTGCCGGAAAGGACTTTCGCCGCCAGGCGAACCCTTATCTCGTTTGCACATCACGTCTCGCGTTCTCGCGACGAAAGGCTGTATTGCGATCCTTTCCCACGTTGGCCAGCACACCGGTGGCCGCCTCTTTCGGGCGCTGGTTGCGGCGGGGCCGCAAAGTGCCGCTCGGCAAGCGGCACCTACCGAAATCCGCGACTGCACCCACCGCGGACCGATGTTTCGTCATCGTTGGCGATTTGATTCGCGATTCACGACAATTGCGGCGTAGAGTCTTCCGGATCCTGTTTCCGCTGTCTGTATCGCTCGCGCTGTGATGACTGCTCCTCAATCTTCTCACGCTTCGACCCGCTGGATCTGCGCGATTGCAGCGGCGTGGGTGAGCGTGTTTCTGTGGCAGTTCTTCCGGACACCAATTCAGGACCCGGAGATTCCGCGAACCGATATCCTGATGATGATCATCGATACGGTTCTGGGGGTTGATTCCGGAGCGACGCCCGATTCCGCAATTCCTTCGGGCATGCAATTTCTTCCTCAGCGAATTCCGCTGTTCGGCTGGGCGACGCTGCTGCTGGCCGCGGCAGCCTGTCATGGGCTGTTGATCACAACTCTGCTGTTGCGATCGGTGAAGGTGACAACCGCCGAACGGGTCGTGCTCATAATGGGAACTGGTCTTGCGGCATTGTCGACGGTGACGTTGATCGCCGGGCTGTTCGGAATACTGACAGCCTCTGCCATCTTTTTGCCCAGCGGTTTGTCTCTTGTTGCCGTTGCCTTCATGAAGTTTCGAAAAGGCTCTGCTGGCTCCACAATTGAAATCGACGACGCCGGTGCTTCCGGGGCGGAAGAGCTTGAGCACAGACCCGATTGGGTTGAGACCTGGTTCACTCGTCTTGCGATCCTCGTTGTTGCAGTGTTCAGTGTCTACCTGTTCTTTGGTGCAGTTTCTCCGCCAACAGACTTTGACGTTCGTGAATATCATTTGCAGGGACCGAAGGAATGGTTTCAGCAGGGGCGAATCACTTACCTGCGGCACAATGTTTACACGAGCTTCCCGTTTCTCAGTGAGATGCTGTGCCTTGCCGGGATGGTTGTGACGGGAGACTGGTGGACCGGTGCCATCGTCGGCCAGATTGTCCTCGCCTGTTTTCAGCTTCTGACCACGCTGGCCGTTTATTGCATCGGACGTCGATGGTTGAATCGGACGGTTGGTATCGTCGCGGCGCTGATTAGTCTGACCACACCATGGACTCTGCGGATTTCGATCATTGCGTATGCAGAAGGATCGCTGACGTTTTATCTCGTCGCGACTCTGATGACGCTGATGCTCTGCCAGCGCATTGGGACGTCGCTCGTGCCGGGAGATTATGCTCAGTCGTGTCGCCGCCGACTGCTGTTATTGACGGGATTGCTGGCGGGTGCAGCAATGGCATCAAAGTACACAGGACTCGTGTCGGTCATTGTGCCTGCCTGTGTTTTTGTTCTCGCTGGCGTTTTTCGAACTCGTTCTTCTGAGCCTCAACTTCCGTTCGCTGTCCATCCCGGCAAAGAGCGAGCGATCGACCTGGCGACGTTGCTGTGTGGCTGTGGACTTGTGATGGCGCCTTGGCTGCTGCGGAATCTGGCTGACACCGGCAACCCGGTTTTCCCTCTGGGCTATTCAGTCTTTGGAGGCAGCGAGTGGTCGGCCGAACGGAATGCTCAGTGGAAGAAGGCTCATAGTGCGGACGAGCATTCTCTTCGCGAAGTCCCGCGCCATTTTCTGGATGCTGCTGTTCGCAACAAATGGACGAGCGGACTTTTGTTTGGACTTGGTGTTCCGGCGGTCTTGTTATGGAAGCGTCGCCCTGCGTTGCGACCTGTTCTGCTGCTTGCCGGCTGGAGCTTTTTGACCTGGTGGGCGCTGACTCATCGCATTGACCGATTCTGGATTCCAGCCATTCCACTGATGAGTCTGCTTGGGGCAAGTTTGTTTCTGCTGAACGCGACGGCGTGGCGATGGTTTCTGGCCACGGTGATCACGGTCGTGACCGCATGGAACATCCAGTTTTCCACTCTGGCGCTGGTTGGGTTTCATGTGGGACTGATGGATCTGGATGCTGCTCGTCAGATGGTGATACGGTCCGACATCAAAGCTCTGAATGCGGAGCTCACTGATCGCGACAAAGTGCTCTTCGTGGGCGAAGCGGAAGTTTTCGACGCGACATTTCCGCTTGTCTACAACACGGTCTTTGATGACTGTCTGCTTGAGGAATGGACTCGAGACTCAGGCGATTCGGCTCCACCTCGCAAGCAGAAAATGCGGGGGGCATTGGAAATTCGTGATGAACTTCAGCGTCGTGGGATCACCCATGTGGTCGTCAACTGGCGGGAAATCCTGCGATATCGCTCCCCCGGCAGTTACGGTTACTCCGAATATGTGCAGCCATCACGATTTCTGGAGCTTGTGGATAACCAGGTTCTGGAAAGTCCGACCGTCCTGCTGCATACTCCGTTCTCATCGCTTTCATCAACAGAGCAGAAGACCGTGCGAGAATGGGATGGATGGGAACAACTGACCGAAGGGGATGTGTTCCGTACCGTTCTTCTTTATCGCGTCAAAGCTCAATGAGGATTGCGGTTCCTTTGTCGACGATCTGTTCATAGTTCACCAGCCTTCCCCTCCACCGTCCGCCCACCACGATCTCACGCCCACTGCCCACTGTGACCCCTGTCCGGTTCAGGTGCCTTGTGTCTTGCTTGTTTCGCCATCTGATTCCTTTGCTGCTGCTGACCTGGTTCACGTCATGGTCACCGCGTCTGGCTGCGCAGGACGTTGCTGAGCTGCGAGTGATTCCGGATCGAGTGACATTGGAAAGCCCGGAAGCGACTGAGCAGATTCTGATCGTTGCTCGAATCGCGAACGGAGATGTGGTCGATGTGACGCGAACGGCGACTCGTGAAACTGCCAGTTCGTCGATCGTTGCTCTCAGCGCATCCGGCCGATTGTCACCGTTGAACGACGGTGAGGCCCGACTGAGTTTCAATTATCAGGGTAAGACGGCTGAGCTGATTGTCACGGTCAGCAATCTTGCGTCGCCTCAACCTGTTTCGTTTCGACGCGACATTGTTCCGGTGCTTACCAAGTCCGGTTGCAACTCAGGTGCGTGTCATGGCAAGGCTGAGGGCCAGAACGGCTTCAAGCTGAGCGTGTTTGGATACGACGCCGTTGCGGATCATGATGCGATCGTTCACGAAGGGCGCGGTCGGCGAGTCTTTGCGGCGGATCCGGATCAGAGTCTATTCCTGCGAAAAGCGGCGGCCGTGACTCCTCACGGTGGCGGACAGAAACTCACTGCTGATTCGCGTTGGTACCGTCTTGTCCGACGCTGGATCACTGAAGGCATGCGGCTGGATGAAGAGACTGACGATCCGGTCGTTGGGATCACCGTCGAGCCATCGCTTGTCACATTACCCGCGCACGGGACTCAGCAGTTGCGAGTGACCGCGAGGCTGCGTGATGGAAGCATGCATTGCATCACCGCCGAAACGGAATTTCAGTCGAATCAGGACGGCATTGCGACAGTCGATCGGGATGGCCTGATCAGCGCGACGGATGTTCCGGGGGAAGCTGCAGTCCTGGTACGTTATTCGGGCCATGTGGCCGTCTGTCGAGTGACCCGTCCGAGAGACTCCGGCACGATTCAGAGACCACCGGAACGTAATTTCATTGATGGACTTGTCTGGAACAAACTGGAACTGCTTCGAATCCAGCCGTCCGCTCCGGCAGACGATGCGACGTACCTGCGAAGAGTCTTCCTCGACACGATCGGCACTTTGCCAACCGCCGAGGAAGCTCGTGCGTTTCTTCAGGACCAGAGCCCGGACAAACGAGAGCGCCTTGCAGCCTCACTTCTTCAGCGCCCGGAATACAACGACTACTGGACTCAGCGATGGTCGGACCTGCTGCAGGTCGACAAAGATACGGTGACACCGGAAGGAACAGTCGCGATGACTCGATGGATTCATCGCCAGCTCGAGCACAACGTTCCGTTTGACCAGTTTGCTCGCGGCGTTCTGACAGCGCGAGGATCGACACTGAGCGAATCACCAGCAGCATTCTTCCAGGTCCAGGATACTCCGGAGAAACTTGCTCGCGCGACAAGTCAGCTCTTCCTGGGAGTTCGACTCGAATGTGCACAGTGCCATCATCATCCGTTCGAACGATGGGACCAGAAGGACTACTTCGCCTTTGCAGCGTTCTTCACGGGCGTTGATCGCAAACCTGATCCTCGCGGTGGCTCGAAGATTGTTGGCCATGCGGGAACCCCGCTGAAGCATCCTCGAACCGGGCAGGACGTGGAGCCAGCCGTGTTAGGCGAAGGTCCCGCCTCACTGAAGCCTGGCAGCGACTGGCGAGTGAACGTGGCCGACTGGGTGACGTCGCGACAGAACCCCTGGTTTGCTCGCACGATTGCCAATCGCGTGTGGGCTCATTACTTCGGTCGAGGACTTGTGGAGCCGGTGGATGATCTGCGAGCGACGAACCCTGCATCGAACGAACAACTGCTGGATGCTCTTGCCGCGCATCTTGTGGAGAAGAACTTCGACCTGCGTGCATTCACGCTGACCGTGTTGCATTCCCAGGCGTATCAGTTGAGCAGTCAGACGAATGATGCCAACGTCCTGGACGAACAGAACTATTCGCGAGCTTCATGGAAACCGATTCCGGCAGAAGTTCTGCTGGACGCGGTGTCGCAGGTCACCGGAGTTCCCGAGTCCTTCAACGGCTGGCCTGAAGGGTACCGCGCCATCCAGGTGTGGGATAACAAACTGCCGTCGCAGTTTCTGGAAGTCTTCGGACGGCCCATGCGACAAAGCGTCTGCGCGTGCGAGCGGGGAACGGAACCGAGCATTGCTCAGGCGCTGCATCTGATGAATTCCGCCGGAACGATGGACAAGATTCAAAGCGAACGCGGAACGGTCGCTCGTCTTGCCAAATCAGACTTATCGCCCGAACAGCTGATCGACGAAGTCTACCTTAGCGCGTTGTCGCGATTTCCTTCGGCCGCGGAGCGAACGCTGATGCTGCAAACATTTGCGGAGTCTGGCAATCGGCGCGAATGCCTGGAAGATGTTGTCTGGACGTTGCTGAATACTCGAGAGTTTGTCTTCAATCATTAGAGCCAGCGAGGCTGCCATGACGGGTTCGTTTGAAATGCTGAATCGTCGCCGCATGCTCAGGCTGGGTGGCACTGGCTTCCTGAGCGGGCTTACTCTTCCGCTGTTGATGCAGCTTCAGGCGGAAGCGGCAACGACGGTCGCTCCCAAAGCTAAGACGTGCATCTTCTTCATGCTGGAAGGCGGCCCGAGTCACATCGATATGTGGGACCTGAAGCCGGATGCACCTTCGGAAATTCGAGGACCGTTCCAGCCGATCTCGACGGTTGTTCCGGGAACACAGATCAGCCAGTTGCTTCCGCTGACTGCGGGGATTGTCGACAAGTTCACCATCCTGCGATCACACAGTCACAAGGACAATGCTCACCAGACAGGACGGCACTGGGTTCTGACAGGCTACCCGCCAAACTTTGCGGATGGACAGGCGAAGGGAGTTCCTTTCAACGAATTGTATCCGTCGATTGGCTCCATCATCTCGCGTGAGCTGGGAGCGAACGGCGCGGTTCCGCCGTATGTTGAGATTCCCAATCCGCTGGGACCAGGCGGACCAGGTTTTTACGGCGCGAAGTATGGGCCGTTTACGATTGATAACGATCCCGTTCAGGCGGACTTCAAGGTGCGCGATCTGGATGTGCCCGCGGGGATCTCTCAGGAACGCTTTGCACGCCGCCAGAAGATGCTGGCCGAAGCGGAACGACTGGGGCAGAGCTCGACAGCGACAGGAAAGGCCGACATGCTGAGGTCTTACTACGAGAAAGCCGTTGACCTCGTCACTTCGCCGGAAGCTCGACGCGCGTTCGATTTGCAGGCTGAAGATGCCAAAGTGCGTGAACGGTACGGCTGGTCATCCATCGGACAGTGTGCACTAATGGCCCGACGGCTGGCCGAAGCAGGCTGCCGCTTTATTGGGATCGAACACGGCAGCTGGGACACTCACTTTGACAACTTCACAAGTCACGAGAAGACGCTCGTGCCGCCGACCGATCGAGCACTGTTCGCACTGTTGAATGATCTGGACGAGCGCGGCATGCTGGACGAGACGCTGGTCGTGATGATGGGAGAAATGGGCCGCACTCCGCGAATCAACAAAGACGCCGGACGCGACCACTGGTCTCAGTGTCAGACCGTGATTCTGGCGGGCGGCGGTATCAAGCGAGGTGCCGTCGTGGGAGCCAGCGATGAGACTGCAAGTTATCCGGTCACGCAGCCGTACGGGATTCACGACTTGCTGCGAACGATCTTCCACCTGATGGGCGTTGACTGCGACAAGGTCTACCACACGCCGGTTGGCCGCCCGGTTCCGATCGTGAACGGTGGGCATCGCATTGACGAAGTGCTGGTTTAGGGTGCCCGAGAATCAGCGGCTCTTTGCAGCTTGATCCTCCCCACCCAAACAAAGTTTGGGGCGAGCGAGCGTCAGCAAGCTCGGGGGCGGGCCGTGTGAGACGATCAACAAGCACAGCCGGATCATTCGGCACTACTGGTTCAATGCATCTGTGAGGTCGTTGCTGGAAGGACAGGACCTGAGTGTGCGGTTCCGTGCTGCGACGGGGGAAAAGTCCTGAGCGCTTTGCGAACTTGGTTCGATACATCGTGTGTTCGCAGTCGGGAACTGACTGCCGCAGGAAAACTCTGCGTTTTCAGGTCATGGATGCAGTCTGCACTGGAATCCTGGACCTCTTCGGGTGGCCTTCATCGGGAGTGGTCGGGATGAACGAATCCTCTGGGTTGCCCCATGTCCATTGAAGAACTGCTTGAACAGATGGAGCAGTATCGATTACGCAGGGAGCAGCGGGATTATCGTCCGGACTGGCTGAAGCGATTTGTCGAGAACGCCGCAGCCCTCTTCGAACCTCTGACTTTCGTTGGCCGAGTTGGTTACGACTGTCAGCTGGATGAGCGAGGATGGACGGTGTGCATGTATCTGGGAACGACCGAGATTGTCGGCGGTCCTCGAGACGGACAAATCGACCATGCGAGTTTTCGGATCGACCTGACTCAGATCATGCCGCTCTTTTCGACTCTGAATCGAATGGAATGGTATTCGGTTGCGAACACAGCGGACACGGTTCATCCGGTTCGCTCGCTGTTGTGTGTCCATGGTAAAGTCGCTGATGGCGAAGAAGTTCGGCTGGAGCTGATGGCAGTTCCACCCAACATTATTCGTCCCGGGTTGCATCTTCGACCTGACGGCGCGTTGTTTGAAACACGTTAATCGCTGTGGATCGTTTGACGGTCCAGCGAGGGTTCGCACGGCGAACCAGATAAAGATCTACGAAAATCGGGTCGGGCTGCGGCACACCGGCGGACTTCTCAACACCGCCGGTGTGCCGTTCCTGTTTTTACGGCCCCGCATTCGTGCCAGGTAGGTGCTGTCTGCCGGACAGCACTTCGCGGCCCCGCCGCGACCAGCGCCCAGTTGATGAGCGAGAATCTGAACGGTGGACGTGGCATGAGCCATCGCCGAAGATTCGCTGCGTTGTGAGCTAAATGGCATCAAGTGGGCGATAGACCGGGTTCGCCTTTCGGCGAAAATCCTCTCCGGCAGAGAGGATCTACAGGGCATCAATATGAATGAAATCCCTTCGGCGATTCTGAAACGCAAGGGAGCCCGGACGACGGCGACCGTTCCGAATGACGTTCGGGAATTGCTCAACGCCGGCAGGATTGAATCGGTCAATCTTTGCGAATGGCTGATTGTCGATCATGCTCAGCTGGCAGAGAATGTGCTTCCGGAACTGGGCCTCGACGCGGCACTTGAAGAGATCCGGCAGGCCTGTCGCGCCACTGAAAAGCTGACAGCGCTAAAGCAGACATTTGCCGTAGGAAACGTGCTGGCTCAACACCTTGAGAATGGGGTGAAATACCGGAAGGCGATACGTTCGCTGCAGAAGCATCCGTCCGATTCGGTTCGCACATGGGGTTGTGCCGTCATCGGAGAACGAACTTCGGCGAGTCTTGCCGATCGACTGGAAGCGATGCGGCCTTTTGCATCGGACTCGAACATGGGCGTTCGAGAGATCGCGTGGATGGCTGTTCGGGACCACATTGCGGCTGATCTGGAAGAAGCGTTCCGCGTTCTGGCTGACTGGGTTCTTGATAAGGACGATCGCATTCGTCGCTTTGCCAGTGAGGCCACACGACCGCGAGGCGTCTGGTGCAGCCACATAACTCGACTGCGTGAGGAGCCCGAGTTGGGACTGCCAATTCTGACGCCATTGAAGTCAGATCCTTCGAAGTATGTCCGAGACTCCGTGGCCAACTGGCTGAACGATGCGTCGAGGACACAGCCGCAGTTTGTACGGCAGGTGACCGAGCAATGGCTGAAGGAATCGTCGACGCGCGAGACGAAGCTGATTGTCCAGCGGGCCACTCGAACGCTGCGAAAAGCGGGAAAAACACTGAGTTTTGGGCATGAAGCAGACTCGAAGGCGCATGCAGTGGTGTCAACAACAAAGAAGACGCGTTCAAAGCGAACGTCGAAGTGACCCGCGCTGTCACCTCAGAACGCATAGTGATTCACTTCTGCAGAAACTGCTTTTGCGATGACGAACCGGCGGCGCTGGAATGACGCTGCGGAATTTTTCTGCCGACGCATGTTTGCGCGTCCGGTTGAAAATGCCGAAGCCGTGCCATTCAAAAAGAAAGCGCGGAATTCCACGTTTCATCCATCTGGACACTTCAAACGCCGCTGCGATATCACCCCTCCCGCGTTACCGACTTCGGCGGATCGAACTTTCGAACGATGAAGCGAGTGATGCTCATTCGAACGTCAGGTCATGGACGACCCGGCGCTCAGATGAAATTGATGTTCTGTCTGAACGGGAGTTGTGGCGGAATTCGGGTCTCCTGTAGATCCCGGACCTTCGTTGTGATTCTGTCGGACATGGATTTCTCGTGTCTTCTGTTCTGCGGGATTCGGCAGTCTTTGCCGAAGTGAACAGAAGGGACAGCGATCTGAATCAACGTCTGAAGCAATACAGGAAGAACCGAACAACACTGCGGTGTGCGTTCCTGAGATTTGTGGAAGCGGGATGAGTCGGAAGATCAGCACTTCATTCGAAATGGAGCTTTTGCTGCCATCGTCGAAAGAAGTCGGAGGATCTTTCGTGTTATTCCGGTTCTGCTGATGTCCGGAAGTTTTCGTGCCGATACTGATCGATACGAGTCAGTCTTGTCGCGGACGCACATGCTGTTCGTCATGGAGGATTGAATGGCTACGAAGGTCAGTGAAGATGTTTCTGAAGTCTGGGTGGAATACAAAAAAGACCAGACCAATCAGGAACTGCGGAACCGCCTTATGGAGCGGTATCTGCCGCTGGTCAGATACAACGCCGAACGAGTCTGGGCCAAGCTCCCGGAAGGCGTTGACCTGAACGATTTGATGTCAGCCGGAGTTTTCGGGCTGATGGACGCGATTGAAGCGTTCGACATGGATCGCGGAGTCAAGTTTGAGACCTATTGCGTACCGCGAATTCGCGGCGCAATGCTCGACGAACTGCGCACCATGGACTGGGTCCCTCGTCTTGTTCGCAGCAAGGCCAGCAAAGTGGAAGCGGCTCGCAAGGTCGTGGAAGCACGCGTTGGTCGTCCGCCCACCGAGTCGGAAATTGCGGAGCAGATGAGTCTGTCGATCCAGGAATTCGAACGACTCAAAGCCGAAGCCAGCGCTGTGAATCTCGTCAGCCTCGAAAAGAAGTGGTACGAGACCGACAGCTATAAAGATGTTCGTGAAGTCGACGTTGTCGAAGACGTTCGATGCGAAGATCCGACCGACGGGATCCAGAAAACGGACCTGATGAAACTGGTCACCAAAGGTCTGAATCGCAACGAGCGACTCATCATCATCCTCTATTACTATGAGGAACTGACGATGAAGGAAATCGGCAATACGCTCGGTCTTTCAGAATCTCGCGTCAGCCAGATGCATTCCAGCATCGTGGCCCGCCTGAAAGAACAGCTCGACCGACGACGTCCCGAATTTGGCTGATCATGCTGTGATCAACAACCTGATACTGCAAGCCCCTGTTTCGACAGGGGCTTTTTTGTTGCGCATTCGAATTGCTTTAGAGCTGGAAGCTCGACACAACCTTTGCCGGGGCCGTGAGGCCCCGGTGGGCTTCAAACAGCAGGCAAGGCCCGGCGGGCCGACACACCGTCCTGTCAGTCAAACACATACTTCAGATCAAAATCGACTTCATGTTTCCTCAGTAACTGAAGATACTCGTCCTCGAATGACTTCCGTCGATGGTGCTGCATTTGCCGTTCAACATAGCGATCTACGGTGTCTTTTCGTGACTGGCTTACGGTAAACGCACCAAACCCATCCTGCCACGAGAACTTCTTCAATGTAGAGTTCGTGTCGTTAATGTGTTTGCTGGAGTTGCTCTTGAGGGTACCGACAAAGTCTGACACGGCAAGTTTTGCTGGTATGCGGACCAGCAAATGAACATGGTCGTAGTAGCCCCCTACGCGAAGCGCAAATCCCTCCTGGTTCGCGGCAATGCCTGCGAGATAGGCAAAGACATGTTCTCGAAAGCCATCAAGAAGAAGGGGCTGCCGCTTTCGAGTACTGAAGACGATGTGATAAAGCAGTTGGTGATGACGACTCATGTTGGTAGCTCTTTTTGTGCCGGCCCTCCGGGCCTTTTCTTTGATGCTCTTCTACCGGGGCCTGACGGCCCCGGCAGGGGATTTGCCAGCCCTCCGGGCCTATAACTAGGTGGTTTGTTTATTACCACACTATTTCGCATCGACTAAAGAGTCAACCCATCGTCTCTAGGCCAAATTGCTCGACACAACCTGGTGGCTGAATGTAGTCCGATCAAGAGCAAGACGGCACCTAATCCCGAAGCGGCGCAAGCCGTCCCGGGCCTTGCTTGCCCAAGCCACCCTCACGCCTCTTCACGAACAGCGGCGCGCTTCGCGGACTCGGGAACTCATCCAGAAGGTCATTTCGGGAGATTCTTCCGGGAAGCTGTTCAGCATCAGACGAATCAGGCGGCGATCGTCATCATGGACGGGACAGCCGAGTGCATCCTTCTCCTGGAACGTATGACGGAGTCCGGACAGGATGAGTACCCAGGCACGGCTTCGAAAATCAATCGACTGCTGGTCGACTCGATCGCGATACAGTTCGCGAGCCGTGTCTTCGTGGAACGCATATTGCCAGAGGTTGTATTCTGACATCAGTGGACAGCAGAGCAGGTCAGTCCAGCGTTCGGTGGACTTGCGGAGCTTGTCAATCGCGACCAGATCTCCTTGTTGCAGACGATCGTCTGTGAGAACAACGCTGAGTGCTTTGTGGCGAACGGAGAGGTGACCGAGAAAGACGTTGTGAGCCAGTGCGTGAATTCGATCGACCCCGTTGTATCGGTCTCGGGCCAGCAGCAGAATTGTCCAGATGCGGGCGACCATTTCGTTGATCAGGACTTGTTCAGCAAGAGTCCGAGTTGCCGGGCGAGCAGGCATCACTCCGATCAGATGAAGAGGGTCGCGGATGCTGAGTCCCTGTTCCAGATCGTTCAGGTCTCGCATCCAGCGGTTGAATCGATTGCGGCTGAGAATGTAGTAGTCACCAATGGTCTGTGCAGGGACTTCTCCTGGCTGCTCCACAAACAGACGTCCATGGGCAGCGAGAAGTGCAGCGACTTCGGTGAGGTAGGCGAGTTTCACAGGACACCGTTTTGAGTGGGTCAGAGAGTTTGGTACCAGGAGTTTCTCTTTTTGCAAAACGAATGCCTTTTTTGGACGTCCTTTCAATTTGTGAGCTATGGGAGTTCGCAAACTCGTAATTCACTGGCTTTTTGCGTCAACAGCCCGATCACTTTTGTTGAGGCACCTCAAAACGGTGCTCCAGTGCGTGTTGCCGAACATCAACAATCGAGGGATCGTGATGTGTGAATACGACATTGTTGACGTTGATGCCAGGGCCGGCGAAGTCACTCGTTTCAGAGCGAAATAACGAGGTTGTCGATCAGTCGTGTTGTGCCGACTCGTGCAGCAATCAACCCAACGGCCTGTGGCGCAGTTCTGGCGGTCAGAGTTTCAAGCGACGACGTATCGGCGAGCACGACATACTGAACTTGTATACCGCCAGCCGATTCCAGATGGGCCTGCATGCGAGCTGAGATTTCGGGTGGCGACAAAGTCGTTTCCTTTGCCAGTTTCTCTCCAAGCATCAAGGCCTGATAGAGCTGTGCTGCTGTCCGTCGTTCGTCGGGCGACAGGTATCGATTGCGACTGCTCATCGCCAGGCCATCAGATTCCCGGATGATCGGACACGTGACAATCTGCACAGGAAAATTCAGATCCGTGACCATGCGACGAATAATCAGCTGCTGCTGAAAGTCCTTTTGGCCAAAGTAGGCCTTGTCGGGATCCGTGATCAGGAACAGCTTGCTGACGACCGTGGTCACCCCGTCAAAATGTCCCGGGCGATGAGCCCCTTCAAGCACGGTACTGAGTTTCGTGACGCGCACGATCGTTTCGGTATCGGGTGAATACATGTCGGTGGTCTGCGGAGTAAAGACCAGCGACGCTCCGGCTTCGCGGCACATTTCCAGATCAGCTTCCAGAGTGCGCGGGTACTTTGAGAAGTCTTCATTGGGTCCAAACTGAGTCGGATTGACGAAGATCGTGGCGACAACAAAATCACATTCGGACTTCGCCTGGCGAATCAGGCTGACGTGCCCTTCGTGCAATGCTCCCATGGTTGGCACACAGCCAATCGTCAACCCGCGACGACGAGCATCTCGAATCATCTGATGAGTCTTCGCGGGAGATGGTTCAACAATCATGGCTTCCTCTGTCGCCTGCCCCAATGGTTGCCAGGCACGTTTGATGGACGCGGTTCACGAAAGAAACGTGACGAGTTTTCCTCAGTGGTTGGAATGATTACTCTGCGGGCTTACGAAACTCAATGACTCCAGGCACCATCTGATGGCATATCCTCGAATCTCAACTTTCAAAACGGCCGAGCAGTTTCAGGCACGGCTGGATGAACTTCAGCTCGATCTGCCCTTTGATGCGGTTGTAGGCTCCGGCGCGGATTCTGTTTTGGCGCAGCCATTGCCTTCCGTGTGTGGCGCGATCGGAAATCGCTGGTGCATTTTGCCGATGGAGGGCTGGGACGGAACCACGGACGGACGCCCGTCCGATCTGACTCGTCGTCGCTGGCAGAATTTCGGCCTGAGCGGCGCGAAGCTGATGTGGGGCTGTGAAGCAGTCGCTGTCCGGCCGGATGGACGAGCCAATCCGAACCAGCTAATGATCAACGATCAGACTTTGGCCGAGATTGAGTCGCTTCGAACCTTGCTGGAGTCGACTCATCAACAGCATTTTGGCACGACGAACGATCTGTGTGTTGGCCTGCAGTTGACTCATTCCGGTCGCTTTGCTCGCCCTTCGGACAAGCGGCGCATGGAGCCTCGCGTGGCTTATCGACATCCTTTTCTGGATGCTCGCTTCGGAGTCAGTTCGGATGATTGTCTGCTTTCGGATGATGATCTGAAGAGACTGATTGATGATTTCGTCGATGCTGCAAAGCTGGCTCAGACGGCCGGGTTTCGGTGGGTCGACGTCAAACACTGCCATGGCTACCTCGGTCATGAAATGTTGTCCTCTTATGATCGACCGGGCCTGTTTGGCGGGTCGTTCGAGAACCGGACTCGTTTCCTTCGCGAGATTGCGGCCGGCATTCGTTCGGAAGCGCCGGGGCTGGGAATCGGTGTACGAGTCAGCGTGTTTGACTTCGTGCCGTTTCAGCCAGGTCCCTCGGAAGAACGAACAGGCATTCCAGTTTCGAATGAACCTTATAGGTATGCCTTTGGAGGCGATGGAACTGGGCAGGGCATTGACCTCACAGAGCCGCAGCAGTTTCTTTCGCTGCTGAAGACGCTGGCCATTGACCTCGTCTGCACGACCTGTGGAAGTCCATATTACAATCCTCACATTCAGCGGCCCGCATTGTTTCCTCCCAGTGACGGATATCAGCCGCCGGAAGATCCACTCGTCGGGGTTCATCGCCAGATCATGGCTACGGCAAGACTGAAGAAGCTTGTTCCTGACATGATTGTTGTTGGTTCTGGATACTCGTATTTGCAGGAGTGGCTTCCGGCCGTTGGCCAGGCCGTGGTTCGATCTGGAATGGCAGACAGCATCGGGCTGGGGCGTATGGTGCTTTCGTATCCCGAACTTCCCGCGGATTCTCTAGCGGGGCGTGAGATGGCTCGGAAGAAAATCTGCCGCACCTTCAGCGACTGCACAACCGCGCCGCGGAATGGAATGGTCAGCGGCTGCTATCCACTGGATCCGTTCTACAAAGCTCGCCCGGAACGAGCGGCTTTGCAGACGCTGAAAGGGGAGTAGGGATGTGTGCTGGAAACCGCTTGTGTGCGGGCGGGGACTTTGCGGCTTTGGGGGTTCTACTCGCACATGAGTCGACATCGGCTTTCAGGCCCGGAGGGCTGCCACAACCCTTGCCGGGGCCGTGAGGCCCCGGTTGCATTCGAGGAATTGGCAAGGCCCGGAGGGCCGACACAGGATTGTCCCATTGTGTTGTGTCGGCCCTTTCGGGCCTTTCTCTCTTAATGCTGCACCACCGGGGCCTGACGGCGCCGGCAGGGGTTTTGTCGGCCCGCTGGGCCTAAGGTCAAAACCAGAAACTTTGTTGCACCAGAGTGCATAAACCCATGTTGAACCTTCCCGTCTTATCCATGTTTGGCATCACACCCGTTCACGCCGAACTGGCTTCGGGAGGATTCAGCGGGACTCCTGTGTGGAAGGTTGTCGATGGTGAAGGACGCTGCTGGGCACTTCGCCGGCTTTCTGATCACTCAGATGTCATTCGACGATTCAATGCAATTGGTCGGCTGCAAATGTGGCTTCGAGATCAGGGGCTGGGGTTTGTTCCTGAACCGGCAAGGCCTGTGCGTCGGCTGATCACCGGGCCATCTGCAGGGAAGAACTACTCGATCAATGGTCTGGTGTGTGTTGAAGACGGCCGTGCCTGGATGATGGAATCCTGGATGTCCGGCAATTGTCTGACCAGCGAGCCTTCATCGTCACAGTTGCGAGAAACCCTGGACCGATTGCGTGACCTGCATGATGCGTTGAAACGATACGGCGAACGAAATCCTGAGCCTCCGTGGATTCAGTGTCAGCGTGATTATTCACCAGGGGTTCTACGACGCGTCCAGCTGGTGTCAGCCTTGACGAGTGACAGGCTTCGAGAATTGGAAGTACGAGCTTCGCAGGATCAGGACGCGGTCTTTGGTTCGCTGACCATTCGGCATATTGAAACGCTCCGCCGGAAGTTGACGGTTTTGAGATCCCGACTTACGCAGGTGGCGGAGGTCACGTTTTCACTTCAACCGGTTCTTCGAGATCTCTGGAGACCTCATGTTCTGTTTGAGGGAAGTGTCTTGACCGGACTGATCGACTGGGCGGCAATGGATTGCGATCACGTCGCCTTTGACGTGACTCGATTGCTTCGAAGCTGGTTTGGAAGTGATAACCGGCGAGTCGCCGAGGCGCTGGATCTCTTTGCCAGGGAACGCAGCCTTAGCCCGGAAGAATGCCAGCTCCTCGAGACGCTCGACATGGCAACGGTTATGCTGAGTCCACTGACGTGGGTCCGACGACGGTACGAAGAGATGGCGTTGTCAGTTGTGACTGAGGATGTTCGGCAGCGGATGGAGGAACTGGTGATAATTGCGGAGGGTTATTGCGAACCAGCGTAACAGAGCATCGAGCATTTGGTCTTAGGCCCGGAGGGCCGGCAGAACCCCTGCCGGGGCCGTGAGGCCCCGGTGATGACCAAACAGCAAGCAAGGCCCGGAGGGTCGACACACATTGATGCAGTTGATCAAGCTCTGATTCGTTTTCTTGAAGTAGCTCCATGAACTCATCCGCTTTGCTGCAATCCATCGAACCCCTCCGTGGCCCGCTCGCGAACTTGTGTCGGCCCTCTGGGCCTCGTTCTGTTGATGCTTCTACATCGGGGCCTCACGGCCCCGGCAAGGGATGTGGCAGCCCTTCGGGCCTGAGAGTAGTAGCGATGGCGCCTGCCGTTACGGTTTAGCAACAGCGTCGTCAGACTTTGCCTGGTCCTTGTCATTCAGCAACTCCTCAACGCGTCGATCGATGAGTTTTGCTGCCAGTTGTTCTCGTAGTTCGATCGACGCTTGCAGTTGCTTGAGTCTTGCTTCCATGAGCTGCAGTTCCGCTCGCTTCAGCTGCTGACGTGTTTCGAAACTCTGAGCCACCGCATCGCGGAGTTGTCCTTTCAGTTTCTCAAGTTCTTCCGCATTGCCTTTGCCCGATTCGACGTGGTTCCTCACGTCGTTGGCAAACTTCTGGACATTGAAATCGAGGTGGGAAACCTGTTGCTTCATCTGGGCGACGGATGCCGCGGTTGCGGTTTTTGTTTCTTCTCTGGATTCAAAGGAACCGTCACCGTTACTCAGTCTAAAGGGGTCAGAGTTTGGCTCAGAGTCCGCCTTCGCAGCGGCTGTGTCCTCGAGTCGGTCAATCAGGGCTTGCACGATTTCGGCAAATTCCGGTTCAGCACGGAGGATCAGTGTGTTTGTCTTCGCGTCGGCAACAATCGAGTGTTTTTCAGCCGGATACAATTCATGGATCATACGTTCTATGTTGTCCGCCGAAACGTATTTGAGAGTCAGAACAACCGTTGATTGCCGTGCTTCCAGAACCCTTGCCTCATCGCTTCTGCGCGCTTCGTGCTCCTGATACAGCTTGCCGAACACCGCCAGCCGAGTTTGGGCCTGCTTCATTTTCGGATGGTCAGGCCCAAGTTCCTGCTGCAGGACAGCGATCTCAGTCTGCAGCCGGAAGATGTCGGCTTTTAGTTCATCGGGGTTTGAGGGAAAGGAAAGCCCGTCGCCGTCCATTCCCTTGGGCTTTGTTTCTGGTGGATCGTTATCGATATTGTTTGCTGGCTCAGTTCGATCAACAACTACAAAAGTAGATTCCATCCACGACTTCTCTTTGTCATCGATTGACCATTCGGTTCTAAACATACCGGCAGGGTGAAAAGATTCGGAATACGAATCGTTGCCATCAAGATTTCGAAGCTTCCAGAGAATGTCAGCGCCAGCGTGGTTTGGTCTATTGTCGGTTACGTGCAGATCAAGGCGCACTGGAACCCAGTGTTGCCCTGCGTCCTGCTGAAAGGCCAATACACCGGAAGATGCCGTCGGCTCAATCGGAATATCGAAATATACGGTGGCAGTCTTGTCATTCCATTCCAATCTGAATTGTTCTGGAGCGAGTTCATACTGTTCAACAATGTTCCGACTCCTTGCATTGTCCGACGTGATGAAGGGTAATAACGGACTGTTGCTTATCGGCAGCGAGTATCCGGGACGTACGATTCTCAGATTTTGTGCGGCATCAATCGAACTCAGATCTTCAATCACTCTTCCATCTACGACATATGACTGAATTCGGCACTTCTGTTTTGCATCCGTCGTTGGCCCGAAATGAGCCGTCAGTATGTGAACATTGCCCGGGATGTTCATGCCAAATGCCTCTTGACACTTGCGTGACGAGAAAGTGGAGATGATCTGTTCAGAGATCATTTGCGAACTGGCACGCATCTGCTGCTCTCGCAGCTGTCGCATCAGTTCTGCAAGCGTTGGTCTATCACCGCCATTTTGGTGCTGCTCGCCTACTTCTTTTTGAGAAGAGTTGGCTTTCGCGTCCCCAGACGGTGCCGCCATATCAGATATGGGTCCGGAGTTGGCACCTTGGCTGGTTGTTGAGCCTTCCTGGTGCGTGGTCAATGGAGTTACGTTCGGAGCTCGTTCAACGACTTTGAACTTGACTTCCTGGTACGGCTTAACCGTTCCCCTTGAAATGGCCGTCAGATATCTGACAGCTTTTCCTGAGGGCAGATATTCAGGAGAGTAACAGTCACTTAATGAAACGTCGTCAAGGTGCCATTCCCAAGTAGAGTTCAATTGAGTCAGGCGCACAGCATCTGGAATCCAATGGCCTTTCAGATCCCGTCGGAAAACCCAGTTCACTGTCACAGCCGACTTACCGTCGAGTGCTTCAGGATCTCCGCGGAAAGTGATTGCGGGTTGCCCCTTTTCAACATGTAGAACAAAGTGATTTGACGATCTCGCGTAAAGGTCCTTAATCGAAGACCAGTCCAATCGCGGATCACCGAACATCGGAAGAGGATTCGCAAATGAAACAGAAAGCGGTTTGTCGATCCACTGGCCTCGGAAGACTTGGTTGGCGACCGCATGGAAATCATGTGTCAGACCGTCGCGGACATACCTGAGGACCTCCGTTTTGCCAGAAGTGAAGCGAGCATTAATCGCATGAACACCATGGGTGCCGTAGAAGTCGTTGAATTCCTTCGGCTCAAACGTTACCACCTGTTCTTCGGTGACATCCCAGCGATTGGAATAGGTCTCAAGTTGCGACAGTGATTCGACGAGCTCATCAAGACCTGGCTGAGCACTGAGCGGCGCATTGACGGCGGGTTCCGGATCCTGTGCCCAAGTTTCGGAACGGCAGACTGTCGCCAAAGAGAGGAGTATGAAGAGCGTCGCCGTGATCGAACGAGCTGAATTGAAGATTGACATAAGTTCTCCTTATTCCCGTGTGTCTATTTGTTCAGTTGCTTCCCAAGTGCCT
>JAEUII010000146.1 GCA_016795145.1 Planctomycetaceae bacterium | reverse complement strand
CTGGCAGACTAAGAAGCACGAAGAGCGGAAAAGTGGTTTCCAGATTCCATTTCGTCAGCCACGCGAGTCCGCAATCCGGTGATTCCATCAACGTCAGCAGACGGCTTTGTTCTGCCCAGACACACAATCCCGTGGCCAGGCACCAGCCCAGAATCAGGAAGGCGCGCCTCGCTCGTAACGCTCGTGCATCAGAGGATTGGTGAGATGGTTGGCGAGACGGTTCAGACATGAAGAGGCAAACAGAAGGATGTATCCGAAAATCAGCGAAGTTCAGGTGGCCGGAGACTCTATCCGACAGTACGCGACTCTGCCCGACAATACGCGACAATAACGACTCTAAGCTGTCCGACTTCTGATCGGCAGTCCGATTCCAACATGATCTTCATCGCTGACGACGAACAGCCTCTCAGCGCATATCAATCGGAACCCCAGCGGAGATATGATCATTAGTTCACACGCACTGACCGAGCCCATTCGCACAGGTCACTTGCTCCAGTGACCGTCTTGGAGCAATCTTGCCGGAAAAAACCGATGCTTCCGCTGCACTCTTGCCGGAACCGCCAGGAAAACGTTCAAATCGTGCTTTCCGCTTTTGAAAGGTTCTGAGCACTGTCTAGAACCCGAAATGCACTCGGACGCTTGTGTTGCCCGGGTTGGAGTTTCCCTGCGAAATCTCTGTGAGTTTCTGCCGTGACCCAGTTCTTTTCACCTCGGGAAGTTGCTGTTGCCATCGGTGTCAGTGAATCCTCACTGAAGCGATGGGTCGACAAAGGGCTGATTTTGGCGGCGAAGACCGGCGGCGGTCATCGACGGCTGCAGCTCGACTCCGTCCTGCGCTACATCCGCGAAGAAGGCCTGGCGCTGTCCAATCCGGAAGCGATTGGCCTGCCAGCTGGAACGGGCCAGAACCCTCCTTCTGAAGAAGGCGCGGGGACGGAATTTATGCGAGCCATGTCGCAGGGCGACGAACTGGCGGCTCGGCGCGTGATTCTGGATCTGTTCATTTCCGGGATGAGCGTTGCGAAGCTGTGTGATCAGGTCATCGCTCCGACGTTTCACCGAATCGGTGATCTTTGGCGCTGTGGCGACATCGAAGTGTATCAGGAACGCCGTGCCTGTGAGACGTGTTCACGCGTCATCCATGAGCTGCGACGCGCAGTAGGAATGGGTCCGGATTCTGGTCCGCTGGCTCTTGGTGCAACGCTCGACGGCGACCCGTACACGCTGGCCGTGAACATGGCCGAACTGGTCCTGCGAGACACCGGATGGCGTGCTGCCTCACTGGGCCACATGCTTCCGTTTGAAACACTTCATCGTGCGATTGAGAATGATCGACCAGCGTTGATGTGGATCAGTGCTACGTCGGTCCGTGACCCGGAGCGATTCATCGCCAGCTTCAATACACTGTTCGATACGGCGACAACCTTTGGATGTGCCCTGGTCGCGGGAGGCCAGGCGCTGACGGCTGATATTCGTCGTCATCTTCGTTATACCACCTACTGCGATAACTTCCGGCATCTGGAAGCCTTCGCACGCACCATTCGTCCTCGATCTACAGCGGAACCCACGACTCCATGAGCACTGATTCACGCTACGACGCCATTCTCTTTCTGTCCTTTGGCGGACCGGAGAAGCGTGAAGACGTCATCCCGTTTCTGGAGAATGTGCTGCGAGGCAAGCCGGTTCCTCGCGAACGTCTGCTGGAAGTTGCCGAGCACTATTATCATTTCGACGGGATCAGCCCGATCAATCAGCAGTGCCGTGATCTGATTGCCGCACTGAAGCAGGAACTGACGGCTCATGGCGTCACGCTGCCAGTGTACTGGGGAAATCGCAACTGGCATCCGCTGCTTCCTGACACTCTGAAGCAGATGAAGAAGGATGGTGTGCAGCGAATTCTGACCTGGGTCACCTCGGGATTCAGCTGTTATTCCGGCTGCCGACAGTATCGCGAGAACATCATTGCAGCGCTTCAGGATCCGGAACTCGCGGGGCTGGAAGTCGACAAGATTCGAGTCTTCTACAACCATCCTGACTTCATTCACGTTGTGTCCGAAAACGTCGCCGCAGCGATCGGTGAGCACGCAGCAGGAACCGAGCCTCGCGTGATCTTCACGGCTCACAGTATTCCGATGAGCATGGCCAACACGTCGGACTACGTGAAACAGCTGCGCGAAACCTGTCGACTGGTGGCCGAGCGACTGAGTCTCCCGGATTCTCAGTGGGAACTGGTCTACCAAAGCCGCAGCGGTCGGCCTGAAGATCCGTGGCTGGAACCGGACATTCTGGACTACCTGAAGGAACAGAAAGAGCAGGGCACGTCCGCGGTCGTAATTTGCCCGGTTGGCTTCCTGTCCGATCACATGGAAGTGCTCTACGACCTTGATGACGCCGCGAAGCACCTGTGCGATGAGCTGGGCCTGACGATGTCTCGCGCGAGAACTCCGGGCCATCATCCGGTCTTCGTTTCGATGATCCGCAAACTGATTCAGGAACGCCTGCAGCACGCGCCTCGTGAGTGCGTTGGACTGTTCGGGCCGAACCATGATGTTTGCCCGGTCGACTGCTGCCCGGCTCCGCAGCGCCCTGCAGGTCGTCCCGCCACAAAATAGCGCCATCCACAGTGACCGCTGACGGAGTGGATTGCAGACAGAAAATGGGGGACGGAAAATGAACGCCGTAAAGGGTGTTGATGCGAGTTCTCTCTGTCTTCTACCTCTGCTTTCTGTGCTGTTCGGCGAGCGGAGTGTGTCAACGCTCCGGTACGTGATGTGGTCCTTCGGATGTTGAGGTCGGCAACCGGGGATGAACGTGGATGGACACAGATCGACGCAGCACCGGGAAGTTGACGCATCCCGCTCGCCGGGGAGTTTTGTTTAACCCGGATGAAGCAACTGCTCGCCTTTTCCTCCTTTGTTAAGATTCTAAGATCTCATCACGGTCAGTAAGTCAGCCGGCAACCTTGCGAGGCATGAGTTCGGCGGATGGCTTTGCACCCCAGTTTGTCTGATTGAAACGCCGGTTTGTCTGATTGAGGATGGTTGAGGATTGTCGATGTTTCGCTGCGTGATGAGTCTGACGGTTTGCCTTTGCGTCTGTTTGATTTCGGGGACCTCTCTGAGTGCTCAGGAACCCGAAGCCCCGACGATCAATGCGGCCACAAAATCGGAGAACCGACTTCCTGTCGAGTGGTTCGGAACGTGGCGTGGCGAGGTCGAAGCAACGAGCCTGAAGGGACAGACGTCGACATTCCAGATGGAACTCACGGTGCGACCGCTGACAGAACCTGGTCGGTGGCAATGGCAGATTGTTTACAGCGGTCCTCAGGGTGAAAGCAAACGGCCATATGAGCTGGTCGCCAGCAAGGATCAACCGGGGCAGTTTGTGATCGATGAAAAGAACAGCATCGTGATCGACACGACTCTGCTGGGTAACACGATCGTGAGCCAGTTCTCCGTGCAGGGGCAGAGCCTTCTCAGCCGGTATCGACTTCGAAACTCCGGGGCTGACGCGTCGGCTCCTTCGATTGAATTTGAGATCCTCGCCGGGCCTTCAAAGGTGGCGACGACAAGCGGCGGACAGAATGATGTGCCCGCTGTGGATTCCTGGCTACTGACCAGCCGACAGTCCGCCGTGTTGAAACGCGTTGATGAAACACCGGCAACTGAGGCCTCGACGACCGCATGGAAGAAGTTGCCCACGGAAGCCTATCGAGGAAAGCAGGACGACATCTACTTTGTGAATCCGCAGCTTGGCTGGTACGTCAATGGTGCAGGAAAGATCTTCAGAACCACAGACGGCGGCGATTCGTGGAAGCAGGTTTTCCATCAGGCCGGAACATACTTTCGATGCATCGCCTTTGTGGATGAGAAGACGGGGTTCGCCGGCAACATCGGACCGGGATATTTCCCCGGCGTTACAGATACCACTCCTCTTTATCAGACCACAGATGGCGGAGACACCTGGACGCCGGTCGCTTCCGTCACTGCGGATCAAGTTGTCGGACTGTGCGCGCTTCAGGTTGTGCGCGAAGACTTCATTAATGCTGGCAAGCTGGATCAGCACACTCGCATCATTGGCGTCGGTCGAGTTGGTGGACCGGTTGCGATGATTGTTTCGGACGATATGGGAGCTACCTGGCAGTCGGTCGACCTGCCGAAAAATGCAGCGATGGCCTTTGATGTGCACTTCTGGAATCGACGTGAGGGGTTTATTGCCTCGGCGAGCAACGCGGATGTTTCGCAGTCGAATGCCCTGATCCTTCGCACGGAAGACGGCGGAAAAACGTGGGCCAGCGTTTATCAGTCTGCTCGACCGTTTGAGCTGACATGGAAGATGTCGTTCCCAAGCCGCGAAGTGGGTTACGTCACCATTCAGTCCTACAACCCGGACATGGAAGTGAAGGATCGTTTTGTTGCGAAGACGACGGACGGCGGAAAGACGTGGCTCGAACTTCCCCTGGTCCAGGATGCCCGCGTCAGAGAATTTGGCGTGGCGTTCCTTGATGAGAACACGGGCTGGGTCGGAGCGATGCCAGGCGGTTTTGAAACTCGCGACGGAGGAAAGTCCTGGCAGAAAGTGTCGATGGGAAATGCGGTCAACAAGATTCGCATCCTGCACACAGACGATGAGCACATTGTCTGGGGCATCGGCACCGAAGTGCATCGCCTGAACCTAAAGAAGCAGAAGTAGAAGCTGAAGCTGTAGCAGCGTCCCGAAACCCGGTCGGCTCTCCGCTCAATTTCCCCAAACCCGTCAGGTATCACAGGCCGACATCCAGTTTGACGATAGGTCGCTCAAGTCTGCCTGGCCCGCCTGTCCTGATTGTGCCGCCTGAGCGAGTGACGGCGAGTTCGCGGAAGATGGGACTCCGAGCCGTACTACGGGTTATTCCCCCGTGCTCCGAAATCATCGCCTGGGTGTTTTCACCCAGCCGATGCAACCTGAGTTCGGCCAGGGAAACGGCGCGCAGACATGTCGGAGAACTTTCGGCTTGTGAATCACCGTGCCCCGGCTCAGGCACAGGGATTGCGATTCAAACAGGTCGGGAAAGGAGTTCTCTATGGTGAAGCTGTCATTGCGGCTTTTTGCGTTTGCACTTGCAGCCGCCTTCTCAACAACGGTCGTCGCTGAAGAGACCATCAGTCTGTTCAGCTCGCATGATGAGACACCGCTCTTCGCTGTGGCTCAGGAAACGACAGAAGCTTTGGCGGCGGAGCAGGGCTCCTCCATTTCTACTCCTGAAGCGGGACCCGCATTTGAAGCTCCAGCGGAGCAGGAGTCCTTTTCGTCTTCGATGGTGGGTGTGTCGTCTCTGTTTGGCATCGAGAAGTGTGGTCACATCATTGGTGGAGCAGAGTTGCTGTTTCTGCGATACAACTCCGACCTCGGAAACCGTCGCAGTGCGTTTGACTTCGAAGCCGCTCCGCGCTTTACCCTTGGATACGTGAATGCCCAGAAGCTCGGCTTTCGAACCATCTATTTTGAGTTTGACGAGTTCGCCAACGACGCGGGCGGAACCGGCCGAACAGGACTAAGTGCCTACAACGTCGACTTCGAACTGTTCAAACAAATCCAGCTCACAAAGACATCGAATCTCGAGTTCAGTGGTGGACTTCGCTACAACGAAGCTGACTACTTCCTGAACGGTCCGACCAACTTGAACAATTTCCATGGTATCGGCATCGCACTTGGCACAAAGGCGTCCGCAAAGGTCTTCACGGGAGGCAACGTTTACGGTCGTGCGAAGTTCGCAATCCTCTCCGGAGAAGCGGTTCACGACACAAACGCTTTTGCCTTCAGAGACTCCCAGCTTGCTTCGCGTGAGCAGATGGAGCTTGGACTTGGTTACGAACACCCAGTCATGCTGGGCCGGTTCGAAGTAACACCGTCTGTCGGTGCGGAACTGCAGCGATGGGGCGGATATGCGATCGACCCTGTTGACGAACATCCGGAGGCAGACCTCGGTCTGGCGGGCTTCGTCCTTGGACTGGGCATCGCTTACTGATCGGCCGACAGGACTGGCACCAGTGCGTCTTCAAGACAGAGAGTTCGGGTTGGAAGCAGGAAACGTGCTTTGGGCAGTAGTGGATCTTGCTAAAGATCCAAAGTACAAGGCTCCTACACCGTCGTGCTGACATCAATCCATGTCGAGAGCAACAAACAAAAAAGCCCGAGCAGTGATGCTCGGGCTTTTCTTGTCTAAGTACTTCGCTGAGACTATTTGTTCTCAGCTGGAGGAGCTTCGCCGCCGTCAGCAGGCTTTGGCTCTTCAGCCGGCTTGTCTTCCGGCTTTGGCTCTTCAGCAGCCTTCTTCTCTGCTTCGATCTGAGCCTTCTTGGATTCAGCCGCTTCCTGCTTCAGCTTTGTCACTTCATCCTGAGAGTTCTTCAGGGCAGAGCTGGCATCAGCAAGCTTCTTCTCGAGTTCGTCCTTCTCAGCCTTCAGCGTATCGCGTTCCGAAGTCATGGACTTCAGTTCGGTTCGCACGCCAGCAAGAGTCTCTTCGTTCTTCTTTGCTTCGTCACGCAGCGTTGCAACCTGTTCGATGCACAGCTTGTGAGCTGCTTCTGCCTTGTCAGCTCGATCCTTCTGGCTGGCAGCGACCTGCTTCTCTGCATCCAGCTGCTTACGAAGTTCTGCGATCTGAGCTTCCATGTCGGCCTTCACTTTGGCCAGCTCGGCCTGAACGGAAGCCGTTGCGGCGTTGGCTGCTTCAGTCGCGGCCTTTGATGCAGTCAATTCTTCCTGAGTTTTCTTCAGGACGGGCTCCATATCGTCTGCATCTTCTGCGCGGCTCAGAGCCTTTGCGTACGGCATCATTTCACGGTAGGTACCGTCTTTTGCCTTGTACCAGCGAACTGACGCGCAGGGATTGCATTTTGCGGGCTGTGGAGCACAGCCATTTTTGTCGCCCGCTTCAGCCGCCGCTCCCAGCGCCAAAGCCACAGTCAAAGTCATCAGCAGGTTTTTCATTGGAAGTGTCTTCCTGGAGGGGGGTATCCGTGCCGCTCGGCGGAACAATGCCGCAGCTTGACGCAAAGTTTGCTCAGGTGTCGAATTTCGACAACAAGTTTCCAAGCGGCCGGACTGAACTTGGCGGGAAATGTGACGAATACAGGGATTCTGCACGGTCTGCAGGGACTTTTCCAAAGAGAACTCTGGAAATGATCAGTCCGGGTAAAGCAGTTCTCAATCTCCCGAATGCAAAAAAGCGGCGGGAGAACCCCAATCAACCTGCAAGTGGAATCTTGCAAACAGCATTTCCTGGGAAAACGACCGCGCCAAGATTCAGCAAAAGGCATAGACTGCGAACCCGGACCCACTCCATTCCAAATAAACACTTGTACACAGAGATCGCTTGTGACTGAAGGTGCCTTTTCCACGACAGAGCCGGGCTCGGACGTTGCGGAACTACAGAGCACCTACGCTGCGCTGCTTCAGCGACCAGGGATTAAGTGGACATCAGAGCGATCATTCCTGAAGCGACTGGGGACCGGGGGGCAGGGAAGCGTGATGCTGGCCGAGCGTCGAGGCGCCGCGGCGTTCAGCATTCCGGTCGCCCTCAAGTTCTTTTCCCCCGGCGCTTTTGAATCTCGCGCGCGGTATGACCGCGAGATGCATCGTGTCGCGGAAGTCTCCGCGGTGGTCGCGCGAATTCAGGTGGACCACCTGGTCTCGGTGCATTCGTTCCAGTTAGATCATGGAATCTATGTGCTTGAGATGGAGTGGATTGATGGCTTCGATCTGCTCCATATTTTGCGGCGTGATGTTCTGGCGATTGTTCAGGATGCCGTGACGGAACGTCGCTGGGCCAGCATCAACGAACGAGTCATCACGACGGGCGAAGTGGATTGCCGTTTGAAGCCGGGAATGGCCGTCGCGATCCTTCGCGAATGCCTGGAAGGGATTGCCGCGCTGCATCGAGGCGGCGTGATTCACTGCGACCTGAAGCCATCCAACGTGATGGTGAAACGCACGGGGCAGGTGAAGATTATTGATATTGGTTCGGCGTACTGGATTGGACGACCGCCGGAAGGCCAGCCGTGCACTCTGGAATATGCCGCACCGGAAATCCTGACCGGTCAGCGAGCCACAGCGCAGTCGGACCTTGCAAGTCTTGGTTATATGCTGATTGAAATGCTGTCCGGATCACGACCATTTGCCGGTATGAACTTTGATCAGCTCGTTCAGGCCAAAATGGGGATACTCGAGCGGCTTCCCGGCCTGCTGCCGATGGAAGAGTTTCAGTTCAGCGAATCGCTGATTCGGCTTCTTCGAGGACTCGTGCATCCGGATCCTCGCAAACGATTCAGCACCGCGGAAGATGCGGAGCTGTCGGATGACGGAGCCGCCGGATTCCTGCGTGATCTCGTGAAGAGTGACATGGCGGACGAATATGGCCTGGAACTGCGGCGGTGGATTGCCGAGCTGGAATCCAACATCAGCCGCAGCATTAATGAAGACAGTCCCGTTGTCCCGGACGGCACGACACGAATCGTAATGCGTCCGAGTTAGTGACCATCGCGGAGAAGCGGATGGGTTGGTTTTTTGAGATCATTTTCCGTGTTTTCGCCGAGATCCTGTTCAATCTGGTCTTTCATATTCCGGGGATGACGTTCACTAAGGCCTTCGGACTTCGAGAGCAGGAACCATCGGGCTGCCTGGTGATTGGTGTCAGTGCGGTCTTTTGGTTCGGAGTCGGAATTCTTGTTTGGTGGATCTTTTAGCAGCCAGCGGCTGTCGGCCGGAGTCGCAGAAATGGCAGCTTCAGCCGAATTCCACCGGACAGAAAGGAGAAAAGGGGAGACACAGGAGGAAAGTGAGGGCAAAAAAACGCCGAAAGTGTTGACGAGCGTTTGGAAAGCCGCATAATCCCGGCCCGAACGTTTTTTCGTGAACCGGGCCTGATGACTTTGGGTCTGTGTCACGTTCAGCGTTCTCGAAACGTGCTATTTCGCAGGAATCCTTTCCAAAAGGCTGTGGAAAACGCAGGTTTCGCTACAATTTGATCGTGTTTCCGTCTGGAAGCACCGCATGCGGGTGTAGCTCAGTTGGTAGAGCACCACGTTGCCAACGTGGTTGTCGAGGGTTCGAGTCCCTTCACCCGCTCTTTTTTATTGCCTTCTGGTGCGGTAGGGCCCGTCCGGTTGAGGCAAAGCCCTAGAGTGATTTGGTAAGAGGTTCATGATGAGTTCAGAAGAAGGACAGGCAGTCGCTGAAGCCGAAACTGAAGCACGGATGTCTCTGAGTGTCGAAATCCGGGACGTTGGCTCCTGCCGCAAGCACGTCAAAGTCACGGTTTCCGAAACCGACATTGCCACCATTCGCAATGACGCACTGGACGAACTGGGCTCGAAGGCTCAGGTTCCCGGTTTCCGCCCTGGCAAGGTTCCACGTGGCCTGCTGGAAAAGCGATTCAAGTCAGAAATCAGCGCGGATATCAAGCAAAAGGTTCTGCTGGCCAGCCTGGAGCAGTTGTCGGACGAGTACAAAATCGAGCCGATCAGCGAGCCTCGGATTGATGTCGACAGCCTGGAGATTCCAGACGCTGGTGACTTCACCTACGAATTCGAGGTCGAAGTGCGACCCGAATTTGAAGTGCCGGATTATTCAGGATTCACCATCCGTCGCCCAACCGGGACTCCAACCGACGAAGAGTTCGCGGTCTACAAGGCTCAGTTCCTTGAATCTTACGGCAATCGCACTCCTTCAACAGCCCCGGTTGCTGAAGGTGATTTCGTCGTCTGCAATATCACCTGCACTCACAACGGCAATGCACTTCGTGAACTCGAGGGTGTTTCTGTTCGAGTCATGCCTCGCCTGAACTTCCAGGATGCGGTTCTGGAGAACTTCTCCGGACTGCTCGTTGGGGCGGTTTCTGGCGATGTCCGCGAAGGCACTGTCACGATTTCCCTCCAGTCGCCCGTTGTTGAAATGCGTGGCGAAACAGTCAGCGTGAAGTTCGAGATCGGGGAAGTTCAGTCGATCAATCCACCAGTCGTCGACAGCGAATTCTGCGAACGACTTGGGGCCGCAGATGAAGCAGAGCTTGATTCCATGCTGCGTGACTCCGTCGTCCGCCAGCTGGAATATCAGCAGCGTCAGGAAACACGCCGACAGATTCTGGAGAAGATTACAGAATCAGCGAACTGGGACCTGCCGGAATCTCTGGTTCGTCAGCAGACCGAAAATGCTCTGCGACGCGAGATCCTGGAAATGTCTCAGGCCGGGTTCACACGTGAGCAGATCGGTGCTCGTGAAAGCCAGATCCGACAGAACGCTCTCGAGAATACTCGTCAGGCTCTGAAGGAACACTTCGTGCTCGACAAGATCGCAACGAAGGAAGACATCGAATGTGAGCAGTCCGACATCGATCGCGAACTGCTGATGATGTCTTTCCAGAGCGGCGAGCCTGTGCGACGCATTCGTGCTCGCATGGCAAAGTCCGGGATGATCGAAAACCTGGAAGCTCAGCTGCGTGAGCGAAAGGCTGTCGACTTTCTGCTGGAAAAAGCCACCTTCGAAGATGTGCCTCATACGCCAATCGCGAAGAACGACGAATCGTCACTGCGAGTGGCAATTTGTGGCAACATGACAAGCAGTCTGATCGACGACACAGCGGATGAATCAGATTCAGAGTAATCCGCTCTGTCCGAATTCAACAGGCGCGCGTAGGATGACGCGACGCCTGTTTTTTTGTTGATGGGGACCTGTCCTTTTTTGCAGGAATGAGCGAATGAAGGATCCGCGACTGGACTACATGCCCATGGCTGCCCGCGAGTATTCGGCTCAGCGCCAGATGACCGTGGGAGACCTGCTGCTCGACAATCGAATCATCTTCCTGGATGGTCCGATTCATGACGGCAGTGCCAACCTGATCATCATGAAGATGCTGTTCCTGCAGTCAGAGAATCGACATCAGGACATTCACTTCTACATCAACAGTCCTGGCGGATCTGTCACAGCAACGCTGGCGATCTACGACATCATGCAGTTCATCGAATGCGATGTCGCGACCTACTGCGTCGGTCTGTCAGCCAGCGGTGGAGCGATTCTGGTTGCCGGTGGCGCTGCAGGAAAACGCTTCGCACTGAAGCATTCCAAGATGATGATTCACCAGCCTTATGGCCAGGTGGGCGGACAGGTGTCCGACATCGAAATTCAGGCCAAGGACATCCTGGCAGCTCGCCAGCTGCTGAATGAAATCCTTGCTTCGCACACAAAGCAGCCGATCGAGCGGATCGCAAAGGATACTCAGCGAGACCACTACCTGACATCCGAAGAAGCGAAGGCTTACGGTCTGGTAGACGAGATTCTCGACCGTCCGGCGAAAGACAAGAAGAAGTAGGACCTGATGTTTGGCCGCGAACGCTGGCCAGAACTCATCAGACACGGACTGAGCAAACACACTTTTCGCACGTTCTAAGAGTCGCCTCGAACTGACTACATGAGGCCTCGAAAATTCTCTGCGGGACCCAGATCATGACCGTACTTGTTCCCTACGTGATTGAAAAGAACGGCCGCGATGAGCGAGCCATGGACATCTACAGCCGTCTGCTGAAGGATCGCATCGTGATCCTTGGCAGCCAGGTCAACGATGATGTTGCCAACAGCATTGTGGCTCAACTGTTGTTCCTGCAGTTTGATGATCCAAAGGCAGACATTCACTTCTACATCAACAGCCCTGGCGGTTCGATCACCGCTGGCATGGCCATTTACGACACGATGCAGTACATCAGCTGCGACGTTGCAACCTATTGCATTGGCCAGGCAGCCAGCATGGGTGCTCTACTGCTGACCGCTGGTGCCGCCGGCAAGCGAAATGCTCTGCCGAATGCTCGCATCATGATCCATCAGCCACTTGCCGGCATGGAAGGCACTGCGACGGAGCTGGAAATTCACGCAAAGGAAGTTCTGCGAATCAAGCGTCGCATGAACGAAATCCTGCTGAAGCACACCGGTCAGTCTCTCACGAAGATTGAAGAAGACACCGACCGAGACAACTTCATGTCGGCAGAAGAAGCAAAGCAGTACAACCTGATCGACAACGTCCTCGAGCGTCTCGGCACCTGATACCTCACCGGGTTCAGGCCACGCCGGGTTCATAACCACGCCAGGTTCGCCCATAACACCTCCTCCCCTGAACGAAGTTGGGGGGAGGTCGAACGAGCGTCAGCAAGTTCGGGAGGGGGCACGGCAGCCTTCAAACTCGCGCCGGGGCAAAGGATTCGCGTGGCGGCAGTTCCGTTGTCGGGTCGACACGGCCAAGTCGGTTTGCGAACTGTCTGATGGTGGCCCGTTTGATCGCAAATGTCATGGCAGAGTAGATCGCCAGGTTCACACAGAGCCAGAGCATCGACATCGCGGCCGATCGACTGATCGCATCCCCGGTTTCAAGAGCCTCGTTCAGAATAAATACCATTGCGGGCGACGAGAAAAACCACAACGGGAAATCATCCGGATCTGCCCCACCCACGACCATGGGGACTGTCAGTGCCAACATGGGCACGATGCAAATTCCCAGCAATGCCAGCAGACTGGACAGCATCGCCTTCATCAGCGTATTCGTTGTGATGCTGAAAAAGGCACCAATCCACATTGCCATGCTCAGATAGAGATAAGTGTGTGTCAGCACGCCGAAGCAGTACGACAGCGGCCCCTGCTTTCGCGCTCCTTCATACAGATATTCGTCGAAGAAGCATCGCATCATCATCGTCATCGCGGCGAACAACATCAGGTAGATTCGCATCCTTCTGGCAGCGGCCAGCTTCCCCTGCAACAGCTCTGCATTTGACAATGGAGTGGTCAATAACAGATCAAGCGTTTGACGCTCTCGCTCGGACGCAAAAGAACGACTTGCGACTCCAAGCATCATCAGCAACGACAGAATGATCGAACCTGCACGGAACAGAACGACAAACGCTTCACGGTCATAGCGGTTGTAGGCAATCAGTGACAGGATCCAGAGTTCAAACAGAAACAGGCCGCCGATCATGATTGTATGCAGCACCCACCCCGCCAGAGCTGTGCTCTGCACTTCTCTCCACGCGACCGGGTTTGCGTGCCCCACTTCTCGGGAAACACGATCCTGAATTTCCGAAGGTCCCTGTGACGACTGTCTTTGATACCGCCCCACCGTCGTGCGCCAAATCCAGCGAGCCAGACTTTTCCCGTCTTCATTGAGCCGTCGCACATTAAGTGGAGCATCCTGACGCCACACTGAAACAACGACACAGGTAGCGACAAAGAAGCCTGCTGAAACCAAAACCGCCGGAATGCACACCATTAGAAACGTCGTAATGCCATAGCCGCCGGTCATCACTTCGTACGCAGCAATCAGGAAGATATCGAAGACAAATGCCAGTTGATTGGATGGCCCCGTTGGGATCAGCTTGAACTCCGGGAAGATCTCCATGGCCTGCAGGCTTGCCGGCCCAATCGCCATCGCGGCAAGGATCAGGTACGACGAGAGAAAGGCTTCCAGCGAATTCCGAAAAATCGAGGAGCAGAAGATCGCGACCGTATTCACCTGAATTGCCGCCAGAAGCATGGCCAGCAGGCCCGTCAGAATTCCTTCTCCGGAAAGTCCGCCCAGCACATAGGAGATGGCCATCATTGGCGAAACAATCAGCACAATGACAACCAGGGGCATCAGACGCGAAAGCGACTTTTCAATCACCAGACCGACCGGAGTGATTCGTGAAATTAAAAGCAGGGAAAGAGTCTGCTTCTCTCGCTCCGATGAGATAGCCGAACAGGCCAGAGCCGGCATCAGGATATAAATGGCAAAGAGGCAACAGGTAAACAGCATTCCCGCCATCTCCCTGCCACGTCCCATGACGGACAGAATATTGCCGCCCGCCCAGCGCATGTTCTCGCTGTAGAAGATCAGCATGAAGCAGGCAAAGATCGCGGCGACGGCAACTCGAAGAACGTACGTACGCCGCTTCTGCGCCACCTGGATCATTTCACGCTGAAAGAGCGGCAGTTCAAAGAGCCCAAACGGTGATATTCGTCGCATCGGTCTTCCTCAACTCAGCCTGCTGTGATGTCGTGTCGCGTAGTTCGTCAGATGCCGGCTTTCCTTACCTTCGGGCAGCCTCTCTTCTGTCAGCATACAAAAACCCCCGGGGAAATACAGGATCTCCCCGGGGGTTCAGTTGAGTCTCGAAGCCGTCGCGGCTTCGCCATCCGATGTTGCAACCGTGTTATGGTCGTTCGATCGTGACGGCCATCACGATTGGAGCCGTCTGATCTTCGCCTTTCACCAGTTCAATCGTCTCGATCACATCCGACTTCTTCGGGTTCACGATAACGCGACGAATCTGCTGCCCGCCCAGCATGTAGGCAAACTCAGATCCCGGCACATCGACTCGGCGAATGTAATCCGCGAAGTGCACGCCGTTCTGAAGAGGAATGTCTTCCGTTTCGCCACCCTTATAGTGCAGACGGACAATCATCGACACACTCTTGCGCTGTTCATACGGGAAGCTCCAGCCGCCAACACCGCTCAGCAGATGAATGGCTTTCGCCTCACTGTTGCATGGCAGGGTGACCGCTTTGGGCATCGTTGGAGGAAGTGATCCGTTCGGTCCGTGAAGCAGAATGATGTTTGGCACCGACTTGCCTCGAGGATCCGTCAGGATGAATGGTGTGTCCTTGAAGATCTTTGGATTCCAGTCACTGAACACCATGCGGTCCGGACCATTATCGCCATTCTCGAAGAGCCCCTTCGTGCTGATCGCTGTGGCATAACGGTCCAGTGAGACAGGGATGTACTTTCCTTTGTCGGTAAGGAACTGCAGAAGACTCTTCAGTTCGTCATTCGACATCTGCTTTTCAAAACCTTCAGGCATCAGCGACTTGCGGGATCGAACAAGCTCCTCAATGTCTTCGCGAGCAATCTGGTTCTCTTTGCCTTCGGTGTCGATCAATGTGATGGCCGTGCGTGATTCGCCCGACATCATTCCGTTCAGGACTACGCCATCGGTTTTCGCCACGGTGTAAACTCGGAAGTTACCTTCCACACTTCGGCTCGGATCGATGATGTGTGTCAGTAGTTCATGCTTTGGATGAACCGCCATGCCGGTCAGGTTCGGACCGATCGCCTTTCCTTCTGTTCCATGTATGTGACACTTCGAACAGTGCTTGACGAACATGGCCTTTCCGGCTTTGACGTCTCCTTCTTCCTCACACAATGGAAGCAGTGACTTCAACACCTTGTCGCGATCAGCATCAGGAAGTCCGCCACCTGCCGCCATCAGCTTTTCTGCAGCTGCACGGATGTCTTTGTCCGGATGAACGCGCAGTGCCTGCTTCTGATCGAGTGACAGGTCGCCCATATCAAGACTGCCTGCTTCGATCGCCTTCAGCAGTGATGCAGTGGATGAAGGTCGAGCCAGAAGAACTCGGACGGCAGCTGCTTTGGTCTTCGGAGTCATCTGACCAGCACGTTCAACAATCACGTCGCCTGCGGTGTCCGCGGTCGAAAGGCCAGCAGCTTCGATCAAACCGCTCGCAAGTTCCGGAACGGTCTGAAGAGTAATAACGTCCAGAACCGAAGCCAGAAGCTCGGTATTTCCGGATTGGAAACCAACCGCTTCACGAGCCGCAGCGACTCGTTCTTCCAGTTTGGCTTCGTCATTGGTCACAACCTTCAGCAGAGAATCCACGATCTCCTTTGAGTAGGACTCCAGAGCTCGCGATCCACACAGGCCTGCGATTCGCACGACCTTGCCACGAGCACCACCTTTGGTTTTCTCCATCAACTTCACGAAGGACTGATCCAGCCCCTCGCTGATCTTCACTTCATGCTTTGCCGGGAAACCTTCAATCAACCCCTGCAGCGCGGCGTCAATGACGGGCTCGTCAGCCTGCGCGAGGTCTGCCAGAACCGCTTCCAGAGTCGCTGCATCCGGACGTGTTCGTCCAACATGCTCGGCGACACGACTCACGATCTGAAGTGATGTCGGAGGAGTCTTGCCATCAGCGACGGTGAATCGGCTCAGTCCCGTCGAACAATGCACAACAGCCGCAACCGTCAGTGCATCCACGATGACAGGATCCGTGGGAGCTGCCGCGGCGGCCTTGTAGACCATCTCAGCCGCTTCGTCAGACTTCGGCATATCCGACAGCGTCAGGAACGCCTGGAGACGCACCTGATCGTCGCTGTCCGAAAAGACAGCCGGATGACTCAACAGGATCTTAAGACCTGCCGCATCGTTTGGAAGCACTGCAATCGCGTTGCGTCGAACACCGGCTGACGCATGACCAAGTGTACTCGCCACTTTGTCATCCACCGCCTCGAGCCCGGCCAGAGCCTGCAGCGCGTGAATGGCTCCGACGTTGAGTCCAATTTCATCGACCGAGTTATCCGCCAGCAGTTCCAACAGTCCTGGAACCGCATCCTTCGCCTGCTTCTCCACCAGCAGTCGCTGAGCCTGCAAACGCCACAGCATTGAGGGGTGCTTCAGAGTCTGAACGAGTTCTGCAGTGGACGCTCCAGCAAGGCTCTGCCACTTGTGAGCAACATCCTTGCCTTCCGCCGACGGCAGCACTCGATAGATGCGACCATGCTTCTTGTCTCGCAGGTCACTTTCATAAGCGTTGCCCTTACCCGTTGTGAACCCCTGAGGCGTTGGGTTGTGCTGAATGATGAAGTTGTACCAGTCGATGACCCAGACAGCTCCGTCCGGTCCGACTTCCGCCATAATCGGTGAGGCCCATTCATCATCGCTGGCAATCAGATTCGTCGGGCTGGTCGACTTGTAGGTCGCACCGTCTCGACGAAGCAGGAACGTCCCGATGAGATGCCCAGTCGGCTCACACACGAATGCCGTCTTGTTCCACCACTGCTGAGGGAACGTGCGAGCCGTGTACAGCGCGTGACCAGCTCCGGCGGTGTATCCACCAAACTGGTCCACCTGTCGGATCTTCTCCGTGATCGGGCTGAACTTCCAGGTGTCAGCGATGGTGCCGATATCCGGCCCCGCCCAGCCTCGCACCTTTTCATAATAGCGATTTGGAATCGGTACGAATGTGCTTGGGTTGTGATTCGCAGTGGAACCAAACACCAGTCCTTCTTCGCTCAGACCCAGTCCCCACGTATTGTTGTTTGTCGATCGGATAAACTCGACCGCCGTCACTTTTGGCGGATCTGAGTTGGACATCTTGAATCGCCAGAAGCCCTGACGGAATGAATCGGCCTTCTTACCATCGAACTCCGGCGTGCTATCGTTGTAACCCTGCATCGCCCAGATCCAGTTGTCCAGACCGTATCGGAAGTTGCTGATGCCACCGTGAGTATCTCCGGCTCCGAATCCGGTCATCAGCACAGTCTTCTGATCGGCCTTGTCATCGCCGTTCGTGTCCTTCAGGTAGATCGTTTCTGTGGCGTTGTGGATCACCGCACCACCACGATAGATCATGATGGCCGTCGGAACAGACAGGCCTTCGGCGAAGATTGTGAACTTGTCCGCGACAGCGTCACCATCCGTGTCTTCACAAATCCGGATGCGGTCGCGGTTCTTCCCCAGCTCGTTCGGATAGTCGAGCGTTTCGCAGATCCAGAGGCGACCGCGTTCGTCCCAGTTCATCGCGATCGGCTTGGACTCAAAGTTGCCTTCATCTGCATAACGTCGCAGGACCATTCCGTCCGGCATGACGTAGTGCTTCATGGACTCTTCGACGCTGAGAGGAAGCTGCATCGTGGTCTTCGGTGCTCCCTGAACTCCCCAGCGATTTCCTGGTGTGTAGTTCGGGATCTTCGGACCCACATCAATGAACTCAAATGGAGCCACATCCTTGCGCAGCTCCGTCATCTTTGGAGCCGTGAAGGATTCGGTATCATGGAAGGCCGGAACAACGCTGACGTCCTTCCCGCACGCCCATCGAATGCCTCGCTCAACAAGATTCGAAAATCCCTTGTTGGTCCAAGTACGCTGGTCGTGTCCCCAGGCCGTGTAGAAGACTCGACCCTTGCCATGAGTTCGGATCCAGGTCCATGGTTCCTTTGTGTTGCCTTCGGCCTGATCACCTTCCACACGATACTCAAGAACCGTTCGGTTCTCTTCGTTATGAAGAGTATGGATGTAGGTTTCGTCCCAGCTGGTGAAGCCACCGAAACCCTGCATGATCGGATGAGATGGCTCGGCATTCACGACACCGAACACCTGACCGCCGTGCCGCTGAAACTGACCGCCCATCAGCTTCACGATGTCACGGTTGTTTCGCCAGCAGAAGGTGGCGCAGTGCAGAGGAATGAAGCCTTTGCCTGAAGCGACGTAATCCAGTACGGCCTTCGCCTGAGCATCCTCAATGCGATCAATGTTGGCGTACAGAACAAGCCCGTCGAAGTCCTTCAGAACTTCCGGCGTCAGGTCTTCCATGTTGTCTGTGTACTTCAGTTCAATCCCACGAGCCTCCATCAAAGGAGCCAGCTCGTGAAATCGTTCTGACGGCCGGTGATGGCCATTGTCGCCCATAAAGAGCAGTTTCAGATCCGCTGCCGCTGCCGAGCCGCTTACAAGCAGCAGCAACAACAGCACCACGGAACGAAGGACCAGAGGAGACGCATGACAGCAAGGAATTTTCATAGGGCACCGTGAACTGTGGGGATTAAAAAACTCTTTGTGTTTCAGTTGTCAGACGATTCGTTTTCAAAAACGCAGACGAGGATCTTTTCGCAGCCGGGTTTGCAGGTTCCAGTCACGCGGCTGACTCATCAAACTTTCGCAGAGACTCTTCAAGCGTTTGAGATGCTCCCAGTCTTTCCGCCCAATGTCGCATGTACTCTCGATCCAGCTCGCCCTGCATGAAAAGAACGTCCTGGATATCGCCTCGGTCTCGGTCACGATTGGCGAGTGCCTTCAGCAGAATCAAGTCCTCTGGTGAGACCAACCAAACCAGCTTCCCTCCGACGTCATGTTGACTACGTCGTTGAAGGATGGACTTTTGAAATTCAGACTCCGAAATGAAAACATCTATGTCGATACCGAGTTCACCCAGTTGCATGCCCAGCTTCACGATCGGCATTCCCGCAACGGTATCAACCCAGCCTGATCGGTAGGCTGTCGGGACATGATAACCGGCCGCTTCCGCTGCATCGAAAAGCGACGCCAATTCCGTCCGTTCAACCGCCAACGTGAAGTCAACGTCATACGTAGGACGTGGGATTCCAAGAATCCTTGCAGCTATTCCGCCCATGACGGCGTATCGATAACCCCGCGACTCAAAGAGCTCCGCAAATTCATGCAATGCGTTGATGAGATCAGGATGCATCCGTTCGTGTCCTCGAAAGTCCCTCCAGCATGTTGCGGTTCCGCTCATCGTTCTGACGTCGCAACAGTTCGAATCGCTTCCGAATCTTATCGCTGGACCCCTCAAACATCGCCGGCCAGTTCTCACGCATCGACTGCACGACAACGGCCGCTCGTTCGCTGGTTGTCATCCGGCGATACCGCTCAAGAGTCTCTTTGCTCAGCATGACCATTCTCCGCAGGACATGAACTCTCTTACGGCAAGTCACCGCGCCCCGGATGCCACAATCCTGACCATGTTGATCAATAATCGTGGCATCAGAGGCGTTCGTTCCCGTGATCACGCGTCCAGAATTAGCCCAGAGTGAAGTCCGGCAGCCGGACAATCTCTCCACCCTTGAGCGCTGATTCATGGGCGCAAATTCCGACGCACGTCCAGTTGGCGGATGTGACTGCGTTCGGACGAGGATCGCGGTCTTCCACCAGCGAGCTGATCATTTCATGTGCGAGGTGTGGATGCGATCCGCCATGACCGCCGCCCTGCAGGAACGACAGGTGATCTGCATCGTGAATTTCTGATGGCAGAGTGAACTTGCGAATCGGTTCCGGCAGCAGATGAGCGAAGTCCGGAATCGTGACCTTCTCCGGAATCTCCGGCTCTGGCTTCTTCGCCGTGTGAATCACGTGCGGCTCATGTTCCACCAGTGTCCATTCGAAGCTCTTCTTTGTGCCGTACACGTCAAAGCTCTCGCGGTACTGACGAGCCACGTCGTACAGGAATCGCCAGATATGTGCTGTCAGATCACTGTCCTTGATCTTGATGTGACAGGTTTCAACAGCAAACTTGTTGCCGGACTTCTGAGCAATGTCGTCGCGAACCGTTCCGCTTCCAAAGCAGCTGACGTACTCCGCAAGTCCATCGACCAGACCCAGACAGGGGCTGACCACGTGAGTCGCGTAGTGCATCGGAATCATCTTTTCCCAGTAGCTCGGCCAGCCATCCATGTCCTGTGGATGTGAAGCAGCGAGATGCTGGATCTTGCCAAGTTCACCCTTCTTGTAGAGCTCTTTGATGAACAGATATTCGCGGCTGTAAACCACGGTCTCAGCCATCATGTACTTCAGGCCGGTCTTTTTGACCTTCTCAACAATCTGTCGACACTCGTCGATGGTGGTGGCCATCGGAACTGTGCACATCACATGCTTGCCGGCGTCCAGAGCCTTCAGCGACATCCATGCATGGTCAGGAATCGGACTGTTGATGTGGACGAAATCAATGTCCTTGTCAGCAAGAACTTCGTCGTAGCTGGTGTATCGCTTATCAATCCCGAACTGGTCACCGCACTTCTTCAGTTCTGCGGGATCACGTCGGCAGATCGCCGCTACGTTTGCATTCGGATGCGCCTGGTAGATCGGAATAAACTCCGCTCCGAAACCAAGACCAATCATCGCCACATTGAACTGCTTCGCCATGAGGGACCCCCGAGGTGAGAATGGAAGATCGGAATGACCTGAGCACAATCGTGACGAACATCGTGCCCTCGCATTCGACAAACCTCCATGAGAAATCGCGCAAAAGACTTGAGTTTTTTTACCGCGTCGCACACGCTAAGCAATCCTCTCGCACACTCCCCTGTTTTAGCTCAGTCCCTGGTCTCGGCGAGGCCTGCAGCCTGTTTCCTCACCGCATTCCTGATGGTCCTGCCAGGAGTCGTCTATGAAGAATCGTTCTGTCGCCCTGCTGCTGGAAACGTCCAACGCGTATTCCCGCGGTCTGCTGGACGGCATCATTGGATTCGTTCAGAAAACGGGGGGCTGGTCCGTCTATCTGCCGGAGCAGGGCCGCGGTGCGGATCCTCCGGACTGGCTGCGTCGCTGGAAAGGCGACGGCATCATCGCGCGCATCGAAACGAACCAGATCGCACGAGCGGTCCGCGCGACTCGACTGCCCGTCGTAGACGTCAGTGCTGGCCGATTCCTGGAAGATGTCCCGTGGCTTGAAACCGACGACGCACAGATCTCACAGATCGCCGCTGAACATCTTCTGGAACGTGGCTTCCGTAACCTGGCATTCTGTGGCGACCCGGGATTTCGCTGGTCGGACTGGCGAGAAGAGAAGTTCCGCGCGATCGTGGAATCTCGTGGCGCGCGGTACTTCTGTCATCATTCGGTCGCGCGCACGGTTCCTGGCTACTCGTGGAACAAGGACCGAAAAGGTTTGCTGAAGTGGCTTCAGAAGCTGCCTCGCCCTGTTGGCATTCTGGCCTGCTATGACATTAAGGCTCAGCAGCTGCTCGCGATCTGCCGAGACGAGGACATCGCTGTTCCGGACGAAGTGGCGGTCCTTGGCGTCGACAATGACAGACGGCTGTGCGAGCTTTGTGACCCTCCGCTTTCCAGCGTCATGCCAAACTCGTGGAAGACCGGATTCGAAGCCGCCGCTCTTTTGAATCGAATGATGGACGGTGAGCAGGTAGGAACCGAGCCTCGCCTGATTCCACCACTCGGCATTCGGACACGTCAGTCAACAGACGTCCTTGCCATCAACGACCCGGACATTGTCTCCGCCCTCAGATTGATCCGATCACAGGCATGCAGTGGTGCAACTGTTCAGGAGATCCTGAAGCAGATACCTGTTTCGCGCCGTATCTTTGAGAGTCGTTTTCGAAAGCTGCTGGGCCGAACTCCTCATGCTGAGATCATTCGACTTCGAATTGAACGGTGCCGACAGCTGTTGTCTGAAACCGATCTTCCGCTCACAGAAATTGCAGAAGCCGCCGGGTTTCGGCACGTTGAATACCTGTCGGTGACTTTCAAGAGGGAAGTTGGTGAAACACCGCGAGACTTTCGAAGCCGGATGCGCAATCGATCATGAACCTGCCTGGCCTCCGCGCGACGCGTTGATGATTTACTGCTTCTGAATTCACGGAATCCGGGAAACCGGAACGGCTTTGTTCGGAATTCCCGGGAGGACAAGAATCTCCGTTGAGGTGATGAAATCCGTGGCCGTTTTCGATAGTCTGCTTCGTATGCTCGACACCCACCTTTCTCCAACACAATCCCTTCCGGAGAGACCCATGTTACGCAAATCTACCTCGCTGTTTGCAGCTGCATTCCTGCTGCTGGCCACAACAACATTTGCCGTTGTTCCTGGCAGCACCAGCGAATGGAAAGAGATGTTTGATGGAAAAACGATGACCGGCTGGAAAGCCAGCGAACATAAAGATTCATGGAAGATCGAGAACGGGACACTCGTTTGCCACGGTGAACGTAGCCACCTCTTTTTCGAAGGTGAAAAAGAACCGTTCCGAAACTTCGAATTTGAGTGCGAAGTGATGACAACTCCGGGCAGCAATGCCGGCATCTACTTTCACACAAAGTGGCAGGATGAAGGCTGGCCTCGGTACGGACTGGAATGCCAGGTCAACGTCACGCAGAGCGATCCGAAGAAGTCGGGCAGTCTTTACGGTGTCGTCGACGTAGGAAACCCGGGACTAAAGGACAACGAGTGGTATAAGACCTCCATCAAGGTGGAAGGTCGACATATCGTGATCAAGATCAATGATAAGACCACTGTCGACTATACGGAACCCGAAGGTAAAGAGGCGTTCTCAAAGGAGTTTGAGCGACGCCTTGGTGAAGGAACTTTCGCACTTCAGGCGCATGATCCTGACAGCAAAGTCTATTTCCGAAATCTCAAGGTTCGTCGGCTGCCTTAGCAGTCTGTTGAAAAGCCATCGTCATTCCCGCGGAGGCGGGCATGACAAAACGGCGAGCTTCTTTTTTCAACGGACGTGTTTCGTTAACGGACCGCAAGTTTGCCACCAGGAGGATTCGAGTGCCCGTTCAGATGGAACTCAAAAGAGTGGTTGTTTCCGAGATGCCAGACCAGCAGGCCATCTTCCTGCGCGAGGTGAATGGCACTCGTGAATTTCCGATTCTGATCGGTCAATTTGAAGCGCAGGCCATCAACCGGCGACTGCTCGAAGAGCCCCCGTTTCGCCCAATGACACACCAGTTGCTGATCAACATCGTTGAGCAACTTGGGGGCGTCTTTGAGGAAATTCACATCACTGAAATGAAAGAGCATACGTATTACGCAGCTCTTCAGGTTCGAATCGGCGACTCAGTACAAAAGATTGACTGCCGACCAAGTGATGCTGTGGCAATTGCTGTTCATCATTCACCAATTCTTCCCATTTATGTGGATGAATCTGTGTTGGATGAAGTATGCGGGTAAGTCCTATGGGAAGCTGATTTGGCTTGTAAGTCTTACAAGCCCGAACAGCATGCAGACCTCTGAAGCATAATTTGCTCAGTTTCTACACCGGCCCACCTCGGAAAACCTCCCCAGATGGCGGCTCGTATTGGATTTCCCGATGCGGAGCTGTTTCTCGCAAACAACAGCCGAACAGGTTCCGGCAGGAATCCAGTAAAACTGGCGGTGACCACTGCCGATTTGGGGATACAGTACAGATGTCATCCCTTACAACAACTCAACATCGTCGTGTCAAGCCTTCCAATTGACGGAAGTGCTTTGCCACCAAGGAACTAGACTCACGCATCTGGTTTTAGGCAATTGCTCGTTTCCGGGAGAATTTCGATTGTTGCCAGGAGAAACACGGCAACAGAGAACTGTTTCCCGTGTTGGGTTGTCGGAATCGTATGTGTTTTCCACAAAGTCACAGACACCGTGGTGAACCATACGACTTTGAGTAACAGCCTGTATTTCCGTCTACATCTGCGGCATCGTGTTTGCAGCAATGGAGACACGGAAAAACAGACTTCAGGTTCACAGGCCTGCAACACCGTGAATCAGCTTCGAAAACGCTGGAATTGTGGATTCCGGCCCTCTGATTCTCACGAGTGGTCTGGCGACCTCCCAAATTGGGTCGCCGGAATTGTGATCGAAAGGTGGACACTGTGATCAATGTGGCCTCAGAAAATGGACTCTCATCGCGAATGACCGATATTCGGCCAGTCGCTTTATCGACTCATCAGGAAAAGAAAAGAATGCCAGGCGGAAAGAAGACCTCGCTGACAAAACGGCAACGGGAAATCTACGAGTTCCTTCGCGACAAGATTATTAATCGAGGTTACGGCCCGACAGTTCGAGAAATTGGCCTGCACTTCGACATCCGTTCTCCGAACGGTGTGATGTGCCATCTGAAGGCATTGGAGCGTAAGGGGCTGATTAGCCGCGAGCAGAACATGTCGCGTGCCATTCAGCTGTCGGATGCACCACAGAATCGGCTTTCCGTGTCACTGATTGGAAGTACCGCCTCAGGTGGCCCGATTCAGCCTTCCGTATCCTCGGACGAAGCCGTTTCCTTTGCCTCCGTCTTCGAAGGAAGCGACATTGGCTGTCTGAAGGTCGAAGGAAATTCCTTCGCCAGTTTGAACATCGTGAGTGGTGATCACATCATCATCTCTCGCGATGCTCCTCTGCTGCCAGGCTGTCATGTCGCGGCTCTCGATGACCGACACGCCGTCATCATCTGCACGGTCCAGGAAGGTTCGAATCAACTGTCGCCGGCAATCCCCGGCGCATACTCACCAACGACCCGACAGGTTATGGGTGTGATTACAGGAGTGATTCGCAAGTTCAAAGTGCCTCAGGTTCAGCCTCCGGCACCGGTCGAACCAGTGGTCCGTACCTGATCATCGCCAGTAGACAAATTGCGATCGACAGACCAATTTGAGTAATGAATCAGCCCGCTCTTCGGAGCGGGTTTTTTGTTACCTTCGCATCGTTCACAGGATGCGAACCCCCAGACTCGCGGCCAGCTCCAGTCGCTGCCTCAACACGGCCTGCAGAGCAACCACATCGATCCCCACTTTGTGGAGCGCTGACGGATTCTCCAGCAGTATGTCGATCAATTGCGCGGCAGACGCCCCGGTAGCCAGCAATGAGCACAATGGTGTGCCGGACTCAACGAGGGCTCCTGGTTCCGGCACATCAGCAAACCGCAGCCCACCAGAAAGCTGGACCGGCATGAGATCAGGAACCTCCTGGGCCTGCCGACTCCAAACGATCAACTGTGCACCGACCCGCGCGATTCTGGCATCAGAAACCCCTGCCGGCCCTGCCGGGCAACCCGCCCCCAACGCTCCTTCCGCGACCTGCAGACTCACGAGGCGTCCCGGCAAATCCAGCTCATACAACCAGTGCGATGCAGTGACTCTGGGATTCACTTCCAGCAGAAAAACGCCCATCGGACTCGCCACAAGATCCAGGCCAACAATGCCACCAAAATAAGTGCGGGAAGCAAGTGTTTTTACTGCATTCGACACTTCAAGGTGCATGGCACCTGACAATTCAACGGGACCCAGGTTTCCGCAAAACTGAAAGCCCGTTGCTCCAAGCTCGGTGAGGCCCGAAAGGAGCAGGCTGGCCCCGATCAGCGTTGCATGGCCCTGACCGTCTCCGTAGGCCACGACGGAACACGGCAGACCCTCGATGTACTCCTCAAGATATGTGCCGTCTTCAATTTCGCGGCCTGCGTGCGCGCAGTCCCAGAATTCAATCCCAAGCCCTCCGCCACTGCGGCAGGGCTTTCGGAGCCAGCAGCCGCCTCCACGGGATAACTGAACCTCACCACGTGAAATTCTGCGAGGGCGAAGGAGTGCGGTACCCTGAAAGAGTTCGTCGAGTGTCTGCGGGGTCCTTACCCTTCGAACAAAGTCCGGGGAAACACCACAGATGCGTCGTTGAACAGCGATCTGCTCAAGGATGTCCGGTTCGTTTTCCAGCCCGCCGCCCCAAACCAGTGGGACATCTGCTGGCACATCGGCGATCCGCTCAGGGAGTTCGCGAAAGCTCTTCATCGCTCCCAGATATTGGCCGCCACTCCGTTCAAGCAACTGTCGCAGGTCACTGTCGCCAAAGAAATCGATGCAAAGCGGTGTGTAGCCTGTGCTTAGCAGACTCTCCGCCAGAGATCTCACACTGGCTCCGCAAACCAGCACAGTGCGAATCGGCGACGGCGCATTGCGAGTGTCCGACCGAAGGCGTTCGGGTTCATGCGAAGTTGAGGACTCGATGGCCTCGTCGGTTGAAGATGGGAACAAAAAACGCGATCCTGATCAAAGTTTGAGCAACAGAGAATGCCATTTGCCAGCCTGGCAGATCGGTCTACATCTATTGTTCTTTGTTCCAGGCGACCTTGTCCACAACACAGGCACCTTATTGCAGAAGCAGCGACAGGCTGCTTCCGCAGACAACTGCAAAGTGTGGCTGATGAGGCGGATCTGTACCGATCTCCTCAACCCGTCTGCGGTCGCTGAATCGTGTTTCGACTGAATTTTGCAAAGGATCTCAACATGTCGATGTTCGTTGGAGAAGCTCTGGCCGGCGACGGCAATGAAGTGGCACATATCGACCTGCTGATCGGCGACAAGGCCGGTCCGGTTGGTATCGCGTTCGCAAACGCTCTGGCTGATCAGAAGATGGGCCACAGCAACCTGCTGGCCGTTCTGACTCCAAACGTTGCTGTGAAGCCAGCAACTGTCATGATCACCAAGGTCACCATCAAGGGTGCTCGCCAGGCCGTTCAGATGTTCGGACCTGCTCAGAAGGCCGTTGCTGACGCTGTCACCGACTGCGTCAAGTCCGGCGTGATTCCAAAGGATCAGGCTGAAAACCTCGTCATCGTTTGCGGTGTCTTCATTCACTGGGAAGCTGCTGACGACAAGAAGATCTACCAGTACAACTACGAAGCGACCAAGCTGTCGATCGAGCGAGCCATGAAGGGCGAGCCAAAGATTGAGGAAGTCCTCGCTTCCCGCGACGCAAAGCATCCGTTCTACGCAGGCTGATAGGCCCGCACGGATCTCTGATCTGCAACGACCATGCGATCTTCGCATGGTCGTTTCTTTTTGCGCTCCGTCGATGTCGCAACGGAGTCGAGAACATTTTTCCCCGGGCCGTGAGATTCGGCTGGCCCGAGGTACTTAATACACTGGGACCCTGTTCTTCGGGTGATTTGTTCTCAACCCGAAGCGTCAGCGAGGGATTAACGCTGCCAAGTTTTCCACAACAATCCCTCGCTGACGCCACGGGTTGAGATTCAAACAACAGGCTACCGGAATCAGCTTCAACAGCCGGTCTGACCGTCCAAAGTACTCCAGGGCACGGAATTCATGTCACCGCTGGAAACACGCCTCAGCCTGATTGTGCGGCTGCAATGCGAGCAGGATGAACTCGCATGGCGTGAATTCGTCAGCCAGTACGAAAAATTCCTGCAGCAGATCGTCCGACGCCAGGGAGTGCCGGAAGCTCTTGTCCCCGACGCCGTTCAGCAAATTCTGATGGCCATCACAAAGTCTCTGGAGTCCTGGAAGGACGACGGCAAAGAAGGTTCGTTCCGACGCTGGATGCACACAGTGGCTCGTCATGTCGTTGTGCGCTTCATGACGCGCGAAAGAAAACAGACGACGGGTGCCGGCGGCTCCGATCCGCTGCTCGCTCTGCAGACCATTGAATCGCCGCCCGACAAACATCTTCTACAGCAGTACGAACATGAACTGATCGTGTGGGCGGCAGAGCAGGTTCGTCACGACTTTCTTTCCACCAGCTGGACCGCCTTCTGGGCCACCACCATCGAACATCGTCCCGTGGAAGAGGTCGCGAAAGATCTTCAGGTTTCGCCAGGAAGCATCTACATGTCGCGAAGTCGTATCATGGCAAGCATCCGAAAAAAGATTCAGGAAGTGATGGAGTAACGGCCATGGCACATCCAGCACTTTGCAATCCTGATCTGTTGCGACGCTCTCTGATCTGCGGTACGCGTCGGACTTCCGGCAACACAGCGATCGACGGACAACCACTGACGTCGCAGGAAGAAGAATCGCTTGCGGAACATCTGAATCAGTGCGAGTCCTGTCGCGATCAGCTGGAATTGATGGCGGCCGACGCTGAACAATGGACGTCGATTCGTCGGACACTTCTGAAGGAATCAAGCAGCGGACATCCCAGACTTCCTGCCGGCCCGTCGAATCTCTCCACACACTCTGGAGCGGACGATCATGACCTGCTCGAAACCGGCTTGCTAAAGCCCAGCGATTTCATCGTGGAGTTTCTTCAGCCATCGGATCACGCTGATTCGATTGGCCGGCTTGGCTCCATCGAAATCCGGCAGTTCATCGGCCAGGGGGCTCATGGTGTCGTGTTGAAGGGCTACCAGCCGGAACTGAATCGCCTCGTGGCTGTGAAGGTTCTCGCCCCGCATCTTGCGTCAGTCGTCGCTGCTCGCAAACGCTTTGCCCGTGAGGCTCGTGCGACGGCCGCGATCGTGCATCCGAACGTCATGCCGATTCTGGCGGTCGACTCCAGCGGTCCGCTGCCATTTCTTGTCATGCCATGTGTCGACTGTGAGTCTCTGCAGGATCGACTGGATCGTGAAGGCGGCCTGTCACTCGAAGATCTTCTGCGGATTTCCATTCAGGTCGCGCGAGGACTTGCGGCGGCCCACGCACAGGGGCTTGTGCATCGCGACGTGAAGCCTGCCAATATCCTGCTGGAACGCGGTGTTGAACGAGTCATGCTGACGGACTTCGGGCTTGCTCGAACGGTCGATGATGCCACGCTGACGCGCAGCGGCCTAATCGCAGGCACGCCCCATTACATGTCACCAGAACAGGCGCGTGGCGACGTTGTCGACGCTCGCAGTGACCTGTTCAGTCTCGGGAGCGTTCTGTACTGCATGGTCACTGGTCGCCCACCATTTCGAGCAGAAACGACATTCGGAATTCTGCGCCGTGTGACCGATGAAGAGCCTCGACCTCTGCGCGAACTTCGCAGCGAGATGCCACAGTGGCTTGAGACCATTGTGACTCGATTGCTTCGAAAGTCCTCGGCCGAGCGATTCGATTCGGCAGACCAGCTCGCATCGATTCTGGAAGACTGCCTGGCTCATCTTCAACAACCGGCCACGTCCCCGCTGCCTCCCGGCCTGGTTCCTCTACAAGCACGCTCCTGGACGTCCCTATTATCAGGTTCCTTGCTTGCCGGCTTCGCATTGCTGGCGATGACACTGGTGTCGGGCGTCTATCTGATTTCGAAGTATGCCGCAGGTCCAGCCTCATCAGACACTGATACGGCGGGGCAAAAGTCGGCATCGAAAGAGCCCGTCCAAACAACGGCCAAGGATCCGGAACCTGTTGCCATCGACGACCACAACAAAGCAGCGATCGCTGAAGACCTTCGGCTTGATGTCGAGATCGAAGCGATTCTGCACGAAACGAACTCCGAGTTCGACGCTCTGCAGGAGGCGATGGAAGCAGATTCATTCGATTCCAATTCACCGACCTCCGCGCCCGAGCTGCAGAACCCCTGATGGCAACGGCTTTTCGGGGTGTTGCCTCATCGATCCTCACTTCGCCACACGTCTCATTCCTTTGAACCTGAACCAACTGTCGCACAAGAACCAATAAACACAGAGTGCTACCAGAGACAGGAGAAACTCATGAAGTCCATCGCGATGATTCTGACCACAAGCTTATGGCTCCTCGTACCGGGCTTGTCACTGTACGGACAGGACAATCCGCTGGTCCAGGAGGAAGGGTCCGTCCCGGCTCTGCCAGCTTCTGACAAAGAAGCTCCTCAACCGGAAGCCGAAGCAGAACCACTGTCGACGCAGAATCTCATCGTGACCCGGTCCGATGACCGAACCGAAGTGCGAGGCTTCAGTGCTGAAAAAGGCCGTTGGGAGAACCTGACACTGCCAAAGTCCGATCGCTTCGAGTGGTATGCGTCCAGCGATGTGGCCATCGTACGTGCCGGCGACACTCTCGCAGCTTTCAGTGCGGAGACTGGACACTGGGACGTCCTTGTCCTTTCGAAAGACTCCACCGCGGTTTGCACGAACCATGGAACGATCGCCACGATCAATGATGGCGGACACTTCTATACGTTTTCAGCAAAGACCAGCTCCTGGACGTCTCCCACGGATACTCGCCTGACGTCCGCTGAACAACGGTTGCCTCCTGTGCAGCTTTCCTCGGAGACTCTGGCCGCATTTCAAACATGGTCAGATTCACTGCCCTGGCATAAGCAGATTTCGCTGACATCAGCTGTCGATGGTGTTCGACTCAGAGCCAGTCGGAAAGAGTATGTTGAAGAGGCTCTGTACAAACTGAACGAACTGATGGCGAACGAAAAGAACTTCGCTCCCGTTCGCGAACCCGATCCTGATACAACGCCTGATACAGCGAAAGTTGCTTCGCCGTTTCAAAAGGATCCTGCTCCATCCGAAAAACTGTTGAGGCAGATCACCAGCCAAATTGATGATCTCAAGAGCAGCACTCTTCAGCGTGACAAAGCTCTCCGCGACGCAGTGCAGGGCAGAGTGATCTCCGATCCGGAAGTGCTCGCCCGTGTTCGCGAAGAGGCTGCTGTGGCCTTTGATGCTCGACAAAGATGGTATCAGCTGGAAGCAGAACGCCTGGAACTCCGCCTCCTGAAGATCAAGGCCGAACTGGCTCATCGAACAGAAGCACGAGACCACATCATTGACCAGCGAGTCCGACAACTGCAGACCCAGCGAGCTACTCGATTGTTCCCGGGGGATGAAACCTCCAGCGAGATGCCCGACAAGTCCTCGTCGCCATACAACCCCAACACCATCGGCACCGCTCAGGAGACTCCTGCACCACAGGCATCCGATACAGATGTCCCCGGAAAGCAAGCGGCACCGGCAACAGCACAAGCCTCCCGAGATGCCGAGCTGTGGCCTTCATCTCCCAAATCACCAGCCGACACTGTTCGTGCCCTGCGAGGAGCAAAGGCGCAGGTGGAACGTCTGAAACAGGAATGCCTCGCAGCCGAAGAACAGATTCAACGCTGGTCGCGACCATTGGAAGTCCTGCAAAAAGAACAGGTCGAAAAGCCCTTGTTAACTCAGGAGGACGTCGACACAAACCTCAAGCGATCCCGTGCACAGCTTCAGAAGAGCACTGCAGAACTTCAAAACGCCGAGGCTGACTGGAAGCTGTTGTGGGCTGAATACGAGTCTCAGATTCGTATCCTCAACAGCGAACTCGACTCGGCCAAAATCAAAACCGAACAAGCGATCAAGCTGTTGGACATCTCTCGCCCCCTGGCACAGCAGGGTGTGATTCCACAAAGCGAACTTCATTCCCATGAAGCAATTGTCGCCGCAGGTGAACAGGAAGTGATCCGAGCCAGCGAGAGACTGAAGCTGCTGCTCATCGTCAAAGAACAACAGTCCGAACTCATGCCTCCTGCCGCTGCGGCACCTGCTTCGGAAGCTGGGTTCCCGCCTGCGCGGGAATGACGAACGCCTCTTCGTTGACCTACCCCTCTTGTCTGCAATCCCACGATCAGCCTACTTCGAGCCTCGTGGGTTTCGCAGGTAGTACAGCCGCCCATCTTCAGCACCTCCCAGAAAATCCGGGATGCCGTTTCCGTCGAAGTCCACGACAGTCGGGCTGACGTCGTGGCCTTCGATGTTTCGTTTGGCCAACGAGCCTGCTGGTTTCATGATCCACACGCCATCCCTTGCGTCAACCTGCTTCAACAGGTCTGCATTGGCGGAGTTCAGCAGGAAGTCAAACTTCCCGTCTCCATCCCAATCCGTGACACACAGTTTCCTTCGACCGCTCTTTCCGGCAACACCCGCTGTCAGCCTCAGCGGCTGGCCTGACTCATCCACAAAGGCGCGACGGGGCGCTTTGAGTCGCAGCTGATCTTCGACTTTGTGCCGTTCGAAGAAGGCGAGATAACCTTCGTGGTCAAGCATCGCGAGATCCGGCAATCCATCCTGATTGAAGTCATGAACAACGGGCGTCGTTCGCCATTGAGTCAGCAAGCCATCGCCTTCCGGTCGCAACCAGCCCCACGCAAGGTTGGGCTGCGTCGGTGACCATTCCACTTCAATCGGCCGAATGTCTGCGAAGCGGGGCAGGGCACGAGTCCCTTCGTTCTTCATCCAGGACACTCGCCCAAGAATCGAATTGAAGATCACGTCCGGCAACCCGTCCATGTCCCAGTCGGCAACGTTCAATGTCGTATAGCCCCATTGAGCTTCCGCGGGGCCCTGAATACTGCCGTTCGGTCCGGCCTGAATTCGAAACGGCCGATCGTTCAGCATCAGTTTCTTCGGAGCCGCCCACCGTGGCTGCTCAACACCAGGTCCACTCACGTTCTCGAAGATCTCAATGTAGCCCGCAGTGTTTCCGGACACGATGTCCTGGTCACCATCCCCATCCCAGTCGGTTCCACACGGTGTCGCCAGCGCGCCGCACTTGAGCGTGTCTGCGATCTGCTGAAAGTAGACCGGTGCTCGGAACACAGGAGATTTCCCGGGTGCTGGGCTGCTGACGTTTTCCACGAACGCGACTCGGCCGTCTTCATCACCCACAATCAGATCGGCGTCGCCATCTTTGTCCCAGTCAAACGCGACCGGAACAATCATCTGCAGGTCCATCACCAATGGCTGACCCTGATCATTCTTCAGACGCTGCCCCGAAGCATAAGCGGGCTTCGTGCGGCTTCCTGTGTTCTCGAAATACGTGAAGCCGTTCAGGAATTCTCCACACAGCAGGTCCAGGTCGCCATCGCCATCAAAGTCTTCAAAGTTGGGCGATGGACAGCCGTAGGTTTCAAGCAGCACATCACCAGCCATCAGCCTCACCGGCGTTTCATAGTCCGGAGACGCAGAAGTACCACTATTTCGAAACACATACACCCAGCCATGCAACGGACCATTGATCCATCGACCGTTCGAATCCCACGCATCGTCCCAGCCGTAGTCGCTCCAGTCTTCGATGCCGACAATCAGATCCAAAGCATCGTCGCCATCGTAGTCCGTATAGCGCCATTGATTGTGGCGGACTTTCGGACCCTTCGGCTGCGTCCCAACGGGCTTGTGAAAATTCGCAGGGATCGGCAGCGTCGTCTTCTCCGAAAGGCCTTTCGTCGCGAAGGACGAATACTCAAACCCCGGTGACAGGACTCGAAGCTGTCCGTCCACATAACTCGGCATCACATAGTGCACGGTCGAGCTCAGACGCTTTGATGGCCTGAAGACCGGCAGCCCCTTCTGAGTCTCGCCAGCATTCTCGAAGTACCAGACTCCGTTCGATGGCTTGTCGGGGCACGACACGATCAGGTCGTAGTCTCCGTCGTTGTCGGCATCGCAGGGAACAGGCCAAGCCCAAAGGCCAACGCCAAGGTCCACTGTCAGACGTTCCGACCGATAGGCTAAAGGCTGCAACTCGTCGGCCGACAGAAATCGATGATCTGCAAATACGATGACAGCACAGACCAGAAGCGAAAATAATCGAGAGTGACACATCGTGTTGATCCCTCAAGGGCCGCGCTGACAAACATCATTGTGCCTCGTGTCTCCGACGCGAGAACCCCACCCCATCGTTGACCGCCCAGCTGTCAGCCCCAGTCAGCCGTAGAGTGACTGAATCACCTGGCCATCGCAAATGCGAATCGGTCGATCGACCGGATCGTGATAATGCTGATGAGGATCAATGCCGAGGGCCGAAAAGATGGTCGCTACCGTGTCCCACGGTCCATACGCCTCCGTCACAGGATAAGCACCGCGAGGATCCGAAGCCCCGAGCGTCGCCCCGCGCTGGACGCCTGCACCGGCGAACGCGACAGAATACACCCAGCTCCAGTGCTTGCGTCCTGGAGTTGCTCCGGCAAAGCGAGGCTCCAGTGCGACCAGCGGCGCGCGGCCGAATTCGCCCATGCAAATCACGAGAGTGTCTTCGAGCATGCCTCGCTGATCCAGATCCTCAATCAGAGCCGAAAAGCCCTGATCAAAGCGAGGCAGCAAATGGTTCTTCAGGCCGTAGAAGATGTCGTTATGCGTGTCCCATCCATAGTTGTCTGTGTTGTCCGGCTCTTTGTCCTGTCCTCGATTGTTGTGTGACCAAATGACGGTCACCAGCGGCACACCGGCTTCGACAAGCCTTCGAGCAAGTAAGCAGGCCTGTCCTGATCGATTGCGTCCGTAACGGTCTCGCAGCGTCTCCGGTTCCTGGGACAGATCAAACGCATTGCGAGCTTCCGGCCGCGCCAGCATCTCAAACGCCTGCTGGTACAGAGTATGCTTCTCCAGCATCACCTTCTGATCTTCCATCATTCGCTGACCCGCTTCGACGGACTGAAGCAGCGTTTGACGAGCCTGAAGACGAATGGGCGGCAGATCTGCGTGAGGCAGCAACGATGGAACGGCGATCGTCCCTTTCGACACATCGCCCAGCGTCATCGGATCATAGCCGCCGCCCAACAGTCCGCCGAATTGCCCCGGAGCAATGATGTTGGGAACCTCGGCCGGTCCATTCAGATGAATGGCCGTCTGCGAAAATCGCGTGGCCGGTCGAACTCGTTGCAGTACCGATCCGAAACACGGCTGATCTTCCGGCGCGGGCAGAGGATTGCCGGACTTGCGACGGTGATAGCGTCCCGTCATCGACAGATAAAACGCTGAACCATGATCCAGGTCTTCATGCGCCATGCTGCGTACGATGGTCAGTCGATCGGCAATCTTTGCGATCTGCGGCATGTGTTCACAAAAGCGAACTCCGGTGATCGCCGTGTTGATCGAACCAAAGGCGCCACGAATCTCTTCAGGTGCATCCGGCTTCGGATCCCACATATCCAGCTGGCTCTGCCCGCCGCTCGCAAAGACTACGATGACAGCCTTTGCTTTTCCGAACCCGCGGATCTGACTGGCGGCAAGTTCATCCGCCTGAGCCCTCTGAGGAATCAGTCCGGGCAGTGCCCAGCTGAACCCGGCAAGCCCACCGATCCGTAGAAACTCCCGGCGGCCGGCCGTTCCTGCGAACGCCTTCAACGGAGAATCCGGGCTCTCGATAAACCGCAACATGATCAGTCACGCCGAGGAAAGAAATGATGGGCACTTTCCACAGCATAACGACTGAGCGGTACCGAGACACCCGGAATACCGTGGCAAAATGGCCCGCCCCGAGCTTACTAACGCTCGCTCGACCCTTCCCGCACTTCGTCGCACTTCGTGCAGGTGGGGCGGATCTCAAAACACCCAAGGCGAGCGGGAGATGTCAATCGGATGTCAATCCCCTGATCTGCTCCTCCATCAGGCCGCATCCAAATTCAGCTCTTTCAGAATATTCTCAAAGCGTCCCCACGGAACGGGCTTTGTTGCCAGCGGCGCGCACTTCTGGTCAATGGGCAGGTCCAGGATGTACATGGTTTCCACGAACGCCGATCGTCGACCGGCACTGCGAAGTTCCGTGATCTTCTGCTGTTCCTGACGGAAACGATTTGCCATCTCCATCAGTGTCAGAATACGCGGTCCATCCGAGCCATGTTCCACATGCAGGTTTCGAACGGTCGTCCAGTTTTCAAACAGCGGCAGGTCTTCTCGTCGAACCAGCAGAATCGTAATCGGCTGATGGTGAGAAAACTCCGCCGGTTCACAACAGGCGGTCATCACAAAAATGTCGTGAGGGAACTGAGCGTTACCGGTTCGGTCACATACGAAGTTGGTCAGTGTCTCCAGCAAGTACGAACCTTCCGGTCCATCCATCGAAATCAGCGTATCGCGTGGCGTTACTTTGTGAGCACGCTTCTGAAGAATGCCGGCAAGGTGCCCGTTCGGAACGACTCGCTTCAGCTCCGATTGTCCCAGCGTTCGAACTCGAAGAACGCGGACCGTCTGGAGAACACCATTGGCATCAGGTTCCTGCGTCGTTTCCACAATGTGCTGATGAATGACGACGGTGTCACGAGCATCACCGTCCATCACAAGTCGTCGCTCACGTTCACGACGTCTTCGCGCCACCCAGCCGGTAAACACGCTACCGAATAACATACCTGCCAGAACGCCCAGGCTTCGGCCACCAAGTTCGTGCAACAGATTCGCAAACATACATGCCTCATCACAAAGCCCCGCATGCGGATCAGAATGAAGGCTCATTCTTCCGTCGCGGCAAATGGAAGCACCTCAAAACGGCATCGACGTCCGCGGAGATCACGCGAATTTGTAACTGTCGGCTTGCCAGCAGGTTACGTCAATCGACAGTAGGTCACGCCTGCCGGGCGGGACTTTCGCCGTCAGGCGAACCTCGGTCTCGATTCCACTTCATGTCTCGCGTTCTCGCGATGCAAAGCCCTGGTCGCGACACTGTTCCACGTTCACCAGCACTCCTGTAGCCACCTCGCTCGGGCGCTGGTCGCGGCGAGGCCGCGAAGTGCCGCTCGGCAAGCGGCACCTACTGTAGGTCACGCCTGCCGGGCGGGACTTTCGCCGACAGGCGAACCTCGCGCAGGCGCAGAAGCGTCACCGTGCAAGGATTAATGCAAATTGAGTATTGAAAAATGCACAGTGGTAATGCAAACGCCCCCGCTCACTTTGCATTTTTCAATCTCCAATAATCATTAACCATTCCTTCGCCGAAACAACCGACTTCGCACCATTCGCTCCACGAGCTAACTGCCAATCGTCTGCTACAGTGCCTCTACACCTCACGTCAATTCGTCGCCTCCTTCACCCGCCTACGCTATCAGGAACCCATCATGCAGTATCGATTACTAGGTCCGGAGAAAATCTCCATCAGCGTGATTGGTCTTGGAACCTGGGCCATTGGTGGCGGTGACTGGAAGTTTGGCTGGGGTGACCAGGACGAATCACAAGCCATCGCGGCCATCGTTCGCGCGGTGGAGCTGGGCATCAACTGGATCGACACAGCTGCGATCTATGGCGAAGGCCGCAGTGAAGTTCTTGTGGCCAAAGCGATGAAGGCCATTCCGGCCGCCAATCGTCCGCTGCTGGCGACCAAATGCGGTCGAGTCGCTTTGGGGAATGGCGAAATCGGAAAGTGCCTTCGTCGCGAAAGCGTTATCGCGGAATGCGAAGCCAGCCTGAAGAGACTGAACGTTGACTGCATCGATCTGTATCAGATGCACTGGCCTGAACCGGATGAAGAAATCGAAGAAGGCTGGCAGACGCTCGTCGAACTGAAACAGCAGGGCAAAGTCCGACACATCGGAGTCTCGAATCACTCCGTCAGTCAGATGAAGCGACTCCAGGCCATTCACCCGATCACTTCTCTGCAGCCGCCTTACAGCATGATTGCCCGCGACATCGAGAACGAAATCCTTCCGTTCTGTGAGCAGCAACAGATCGGCGTTATCTGTTACAGCCCGATGGGCAAAGGGCTTCTGACGGGCTCCTTCACCGCTGAACGAGCCGCTTCGCTCGGCGAGAAAGATCATCGCTCTCGTGACCCGCGTTTTCATTCGCCTCAGCTGGAGATCAACCTGGCGTTCGTCGACACGCTCCGACGACTCGCGTCGTCTTTGAACTGGTCTGTGTCCGACGTCGCCATCGCCTGGACCCTTCGCCACTCCGCTCTGACCGCCGCCATCGTGGGAGCTCGCAGCCCGCAACAGATCGAACAGACCGCCACGGCCGGTGACCGCGTTTTGAACGCTGAGAGCCTGAAGATCATTGCTGACGCCATCACCACGCGAGACCAGCAGCTGGCCGAAATCGGCGGCGCTGCAAAGCCTCGCGTTTGATGAGTCTCCTCGAACGGACTGGTGCTTCTTTTTTGTTCCCGGTTCCTTGGTTCTGGGTAGCACGCACGAAGTGCGTGTGCCGAAGGCGCCGGAAGCTGAAGAGTGAGCGCGGTATTGCCGAGATGTGGCTCAACCGAGATTTGGTTGCTTTCACTCTTGCTTCCGGCCGCTGCGCGTCACAGGCTTCGCCTGTGCTACCCGGCTGTTTTGTTTGTACCGCAGGCTGCTACGGCTTGTCCCCCGTCTTCGTCGGCGTCAGCTGGTTCTTCGCCAGCGGCAAACATCCGGCGAACAGGCCCTGAATGATGCGAGTCATGTGTTTGACGTTCAGCTTTGAAAACTCATCGCTGGGCTGATGGTAATCGTTGTGCAGTGAGCCAGCGGAAAAGCTGTGAGCAATCACGCCCTTCTGGACGAACGAATAATTGTCGCTGCGAGCATACAGCATCTCGCTGACGTCTTCGCGGTGGAACACTTCAATCCCCGCTCGCTTCGCACCGACGGCCAGTTGAGGCCCCAGGGTGGATCGTGTCCAGCCAGTGCCCCACATCTTTTCATCCGCTCCGGTTTCCGGTCGACCGATCATTTCGATGTTGACGTTGGCCACGATGTTCTCGAGCGGCCACAGTGGCTTTTCGGCAAAGTACTTTGAACCAAGCAGTCCCTTTTCTTCACCCCAGAATGTCATGAAGATCACGGTACGCGCTGGCTTCGTCTCCAGGGCCGCGAAGGCGTCGGCCAGAGTAATCACGGCTGTCGATCCCGTCGCGTTGTCATCAGCACCGTTGTTGATCTTGTCTCCTTCCCGATCTCCCTGCAGCGTCCCGATGTGGTCCAGATGTGCGGTGATCAGAATGGCCTGCTTCGAAAGTTCCGGATCCGAACCTCGCAGGACCGCGATGACGTTATGAACCTGAGCCGCATTGCTCACACGCGCGGGTGCTTTCAGTTCCGCTTCGCCTTCGAGCTTCGCCGAGGCAGGAATCAGGACCACCGGCAGAGCATAATGAAACTGTGCGGGCATCGACACGGCCTTGCCCTGATTTGCGGCGATCGCTTCAGGGAGTGGACTTCCTTCTGCTACTCGAATCAGAATGCCCGCAGGCTTCTTTGCCGCGACCGTTGCGATTCGGCGAGCAATCGCGACGGTTCCCATCAGCGGGTTGGCGAGAGCCTGTGGCGGAAGAGCAGGCTCGTCCATGACGACAAGTTTTCCTGCGACGTCGTCCTTATCAGTCACAACGGCGGAACGAACTTCAGCCGCTTCGTCGGGACCGAAGGCTGTTCCCAGCACCTGAATCTCACTGGCCCCAATCTTCAAAGACGCGTTCGTAGCCGGCGCTCCATACTGTTGCAGCTCGTTCGTCTGGTAGAACGAACCGTCTGGTCCCAATCCTTCCAGTCCCGCCCCTCGAAATCGAGCCGCCACATAAGCGGACGCGATGTTCAGTTCCTTCGATGGAGTATCGCGGCCGGCCATTTCATCCGACGACAGAAAGGAAATCGTGGAGGTGACCATTCCCTGCTGGATGACGGCCATCGCCTTCTGTTCGTCCGGCGTCAGCTCCGGCACATTGAATTCCTGAGACCATGCAGACGACGCCTGCAGCATCAGCCCCAACACCGCGCCGCCACCTACTCGCCAAAGAACTCCACGCATTCTGATCTCCCTTGAAGGGCCGTGCCCTTCGGCTCGATACCAGGTCGCTTCTCTCGTTGTTCGCTCGCCTCGAACACGCGCACCCTGCGCGCAACAACACGCGATGATTCTAAGCACCGTTTGAACAGGACGCGAACCAGGCGGACCGTGACCATTGGTTGCGGAACGCATCTGCGGCAGAGCAATCTCACAGGCGTCGACCAGACAGCAGTTCTAAGACTAAATGGCTTCCGGCATTGGAAACTCAAGCACCAGCAGCGTCAGTTCGTCCGCCACTTCTGTCGTCTCAATTGCTGCCTCGGAATTCTTCTGTTGCTTTGCTTCAGCCTGAAGCAAAGCCTCTGCGGCAGCGACCAGATCACTCCGGTCCGGCGCGGCGATGTAGAGATCACCCTGAAACAGCTCTGCCTGAGTCGGTGATTCCAGTGACCGGCGAACGGCCTTCGCAATCTCTTCCTGACTCATCTGAGACAAACTGCGCACTCGATCGGCATCCGGTTGAACTCCGAGTGCCTTCTCCAGTTCCGCCACGATCGCATTCTGATCGGCCGCTTCTGAAGATGTCAGCACAAAGCCCATTCGCTCAACGGACTCATTGCCAGGCATCGGGCGAGCCGTCAGTGCAAGGCCGTGTTTTTGACAGACGCTGGTGACTTCCTGAACCGCCGTATCATGCTGAGCTTCCGGAACCCGCAGGACCACGACCTTCCACGTGCCGCCATCCAGCAGCTTTCGCAAACGAAGAAGACTGGCTGGTTGGTCCAACCCTGTCCCTGAGTCGGGAGCCATTTTGGCCATCGCTGCGCTTGGGAGTCCAGGGCCTGCTCCGGCTCCTGCACTAGCAGCACCTGCGGCCACTTTGGCCTGCATCGCACGGGGATTCGATCCGCTTTCGCCCACATTCGAAGCCACCAGTTCATCAGCGGCAGCAACGTTCTTCGATTCCGCAACAGTCGGAGCAGCCATCGGAGCCGCAGCCTGCGGCGTCGCGGAGGTTTCTCTCGCCATCGCTCCCTCCGCCACGGCGCTCATGGACTTTGCCATCTGAGCCGAACCGTCTTCCGGCGTCCCTGGCAACCGGACCATAATCATCAGCCCCAGCACCATGGCCGTGATCACAGATGCAACCGCTACCTGGCCACTTCGACCAATAGGTTTAGGTTTGGGAGCAACAACAGCCGGGACCGGAATAGGCGTTCCTGCAGCCGGGGCCGAAAACAGCAACCCTGTCACCGGGGCGATAGGTAGTGACTTCAAATCTGCCTGGGTGGACGAGAATCGCTGCCGAATCACGGACGCTTTTTCCGGGTTGGCAGCTTCCCATGCCTGCAATTCCAGCTTCTCTGCGGCCGACAGCTCTCCGTCCATGTCAGCAGAAATCATCTGCAGCAGGGTTTCGGAAAGGCCGTCAAAAGGAGAACCGGAGGAGGACATTGCAGTATCAACGGGCTGGAAAAACGGGCGTTAAACCGAGGATAACAGGGAGGGATCCTGAACGATTCCTGTAAAACCGAACCGAACAGCGCGCAGGACGACTGCACGGACGATAGCCTGAAGGACGCCCGTGGTTCCCCGGGAGTTCCGGAAAACCGAGCTGTTTCGGGAATTTTCTCTCCCCGCCCCACGTCGTTCTCTGAAAACTGCGGCAGATTCATGCTTTCTGCTCCCCGTTGAATTTCAGGGTTTTCCGGGTTACCCTCCGTAAAAGGAATGGCCACATTGGTTTTCGTGCCAAACGTGGCAGATCGACTCGAAGTGAAAGACAGTTACAGATGACCAGTTCCGGTGACGACGTTCGGAAGAAATCCGACGAAGCGGCTCGATATTTGGCGGAGTCCTTTTTCGGCCTTAACCTCACTCCTGCCGACGTGGGCGGTGAAGTGCTTTTTGACGATTATGACGACGTCCGAGCGGCTCAGGCCCCTGTCGAACCCGCGGCTAACGCTTCCGCAGAGGTAAGCGAAGCTGGTGCACCGGTTGGCGGTGGCATGGAATACGAAGATGATCTCGACGATCTCATCGTGTTCTCCGACGACGATGAAGACGAGGACGAAGTCGACGACGTCGACGCCAGCGACGAAGAAGAGGACGACGAGAACTTCGATTTCGGCGACGAGGACGACGAAGATCTTGAAGACGACGATCTTGAAGAGGAATTCGAAGACGACGAAGTAGAAGCTCCGGCGGCCACGATCACCGATGATGATCTCGACTTCGGGAGTGACGTTGAAGAAGCTCCTCCTCGGCGAGCACCAGTGGCGGAAGCTCGCCCGGAACGTGCCCCCAGAGAAGAGCGCGGAGGCCGAGGTGGTCGCCGTCAGGATCGCGAAGAGCGCAACTCCGATGAACCTCGTGGACGCCGCGGACGAAATGATCGCCGTCCAAACGAAGCGCGTGCTCAGCGCGATGAAGCTCCGGAAGCTCGCCGTGAAGCGTCTCGTGATTCGTCAGAACGAGTGGCTCCAAAGGGCGATGAGGAAGTCTGGGACGAACTCGATCGCTGGGTGTGGGACGAAGCTGGTGGCTCACGTACCGGTCGCAAGCGTGAAGACGCTGCGGAAATCGATGACGTCGAACCAGAACCAGCAGCAGCTGAACCCGAAGCCGCCGGTGACGATGGTGATGAAGGCGATGCTCGTTCCAAGGGTCGACGTCGAGGACGTCGTCGCGGCGGACGTGGACGCGGTCGCAGTCGTGGTCGCTTTGAAGAAACCAATGACAACGTCGACGCAGAAGCGGGTGATGCGCCCGCTGGTAACGATGTCGATGAAGATCTGAGCGAGATCCTGTTCGAAGAAGATCAGGAAGATATCGTCAGCGTCTCTGCCGGCAGCGTGAAGGCTCAGCGTCGCGTCCGCGAAGAACCCCCGGCGCCTGTCAGTCGAACTGAAGAAGAGCCCGAGGCCGCCGAGGAAGAAACAGAAGATTCAGACCGTGGCGGTCGAAATCGGGGACGTCGCGGTCGCCGAGGTCGTGGCCGCGGTGGTGATTCTCGCGGCGGTGACTCTCGAGGTGAAGGTTCACGCAGCGAAGGTTCACGCGAACCGCGAAGCGAACGACCAGAGCCCGCTCCTCGACGACCTGCTCGTGATTTCGATGACGAACCAGACGACGAGTTTCTGGAAGACGATGCTGATCTGGAAAACTTCTCACACGAGCCCGAAGAAGTCGAACGTCCTCGCCGTCCACGTGGCCGAGGTCCGGATCGCGGCGAACGCGGTGAGCGTTTCGATCGATCAGAACGAGGGGATCGTGATCGCTCTGAACGGCCGGAGCGAACTGAGCGGCCAGAACGTGCTGAACGGGGCGAGCGACCGGTGCGCGGTGAGCGATCAGGGCGTCCTGAACGTGGGGAACGTCCTGAGCGCAGCGAACGCGGAGAGCGACCTGAACGAAGCGATCGTCCTGAACGGGGCGAGCGGTCAGAGCGTGGTGAACGCGGTGAGCGATCAGAACGACATCGAGGACGTGACAGCCGTGAAGGTGGTCCCGAGCGTGAAGCTCGTGAGCCACGCGAAGGCCGCGAACCTCGTGAGGGTCGCGAACCGCGTGAAGGCCGTCGTCCATCCCGTGAACGTGCTGACGCGCGTGATGTGGATGCTGGCGATCGTCGACCAGTGGAACCTCGAGTGGCTCCGGAGTTTCAGGACATCCCGACTTGGGAAGAGGCGATCGGCTGCCTGTCGCTGCGAACGCCAACCGAAGATCACGCTCGCCGCACAGAGAACCGTTACAAGACGCGCGACAACCGTCCGCCTCGTCGACGGAATTAGTAACACACTCTGACTCCCTGTAGGTGCCGCTTGCCGAGCGGCACTTCGCGGCCTCGCCGCGACCAGCGACCGAGCGCGGTGGCTACAGGTGTGCCGGAGAACGTGGAAACACAGCGTCGACCGAATTTGTTCCATGGGGTGCGTGGCCTCAACATCATGTGCACGCAAGACCGGGGTTCGCCTGACGGCGAAAGTCCCGCCCGGCAGGCGTGACCTACAGTAGGTGCCGCTTGCCGAGCGGCACTTCGCGGCCTCGCCGCGACCAGCGACCGAACGAGGCTGCTACAGATGTGCCGGTGGCCGTGGAAACACAGCGTCGGCCAAACTTGTTCCATAGGGTGCGTGGCATCACATCAAAGACCAACCGAGTGACACCTGACGGCGAACGGACATGCCAGCAATCTTTGAACACACTCAGCCCGTGCTTCCCTCCGACATCGACGGGATCGGTCATGTGAACAATCTGGTCTTCGTTCGCTGGCTCCAGGACGCGGCCGTCGCGCATTCGGCGGCTCAGGGCTGGCCCGGTTCCGCCTATCACCAGCTCGGCAAAGGCTGGGTCGTTCGCTCGCATTTCGTTGAATACCTTGGACCAGCGTTTGAGAATGATCTGATCACCGTCCGCACGTGGGTCTCGGAAATGAAGCGAGCCACGTCCGCCCGCCGCTACCAGATCTTCCGCGGCCCCGACCGAATCCTGATCGGCCGCGCAGAAACTCAATGGGCCTTCGTCTCCTTCTCCAGCCTCATGCCCTGCCGCGTCCCCGACGAAGTCACCCAGGCATTCGAAGTTGTCGCCGAGTAGGTCACGCCTGCCGGGGCGGGACTTTCGCCGAAAGGCGAACCCCGGTCTCGATTCCACTTGTTGTCTCGCCTTCTCACGGTGGAGACGACGCGACCCTGTCCCACGTTCACCTGCACACCTGTGGCCACCTCGCTCGGGCGCTGGTCGCGGCGATGCCGCGAAGTGCCGCTCGGCAAGCGGCACCTACAGTAGGTCACGCCTGCCGGGCGGGACTTTCGCCGACAGGCGAACCCCGTTCTTGCATACACATGATGTTGAGGCCACGCACCCTATGGAACAAGTTCGAGCGACGCTTTGTTTCCACGTTCACCAGCACTCCTGTAGCCCCCCGCGCTCGGTCGCTGGTCGCGGCGAGGCCGCGAAGTGCCGCTCGGCAAGGCGGCACCTACTGACGCGACAGTTGGGCGGAACTGCCTATAATTCGGACGCGGTGCCATCGCCGAACTTCCTCTTTTCCTGAACATCAACCTGATCGTCGTTTCATGGCCAGTTCGGACATCGTTATTCGCGGTGCGCGTGAGCACAATCTTCGAAATGTCAGCCTGACACTTCCTCGAAACAAACTGATTGTGATGACCGGTGTCAGCGGTTCAGGCAAAAGCTCGCTGGCCTTTGACACGCTCTACGCAGAAGGCCAGCGGCGGTATGTGGAATCGCTCTCCACGTATGCTCGGCAGTTTCTGGGGCAGATGCCAAAGCCGGATGTGGATTCCATCTCCGGGCTCGCTCCGTCGATCTCCATTCAGCAAAAGTCCACCAGCCGAAATCCTCGCAGCACGGTCGGCACGATCACCGAAATCTACGACTACCTGCGAGTCCTCTTCGCGCGAGTCGGGCAGGGGTACTGTTACGTTTCCGGTAAACCCATCCGCGCTCAGTCGACCGATCAGATCATTGATAGTCTGATGAGTCAGCCTGAGGGAACTCGGTTCCAGATTCTGGCTCCGATCGTGCAGAATCAAAAGGGCGAGTTTCGTGATTTGTTCGAAGACCTGTTGAAGAAGGGGTTCCTTCGAGCACGCGTCGATGGTGAGATCATCCAGCTGTCTGATGCTCCGGTTCTTCGAAAACACCACAAGCATAATATTGATGTCGTCATCGATCGACTGGTTGCCAGCGCGAATCAGCGAACGCGCGTTGCCGAAGCTGTTGAACAGGCGCTGAAGCTGGCTGACGGTAAACTGATCTGTAGCGTCGAACCAGAACGCGGCGAGGCCAGTCGAAAGAAGCCCGCTCGAGCTTCTATGCTGGATGAGGGACCAGACGACCGAATTCAGCGCGTCGCCGAACCGTCACTCGTCGCCGAAGACGATGAAGACTTCGCTCCGCCAGCGATGGCTCCAGGAGACCGGCTCTACAGTGCTCATTATGCATGCCCGGAAAGTGGCATGAGCTACGAGCCGCCAACGCCGCAGCTCTTCAGCTTCAATAGTCCGCTCGGCATGTGTCTCGACTGCAACGGGCTCGGCATGATGCACGGTTTTCCGATGCATCAGCTGATCGTGGATGCCAGCAAGTCGATCCAGAAGGGCGCTCTGCTGTTGCTGGACTGGTCCAAGATGGGCCGCTGGCCTCGCCATCTGATCGTCGGCGCAATCAATGCGATTGAAGAAGACTGCGGGCTGCCGATCGATTCGATGCTGAAGACGCCGTGGGCCAATCTTCCCGATGAGGCTAAGCAGAAGTTTCTGTTTGGCACTGGTGATCGCCATATCACGTTCACGTGGAAAAGTCGTGGCGGCGGCTGGAAGCACGGTGGAACCTGGGAAGGCTGGTCCAACAACCTGCTGGCGTCATTCCGCACAGGCGGCAATCCGATGCGGCGGCGCCAGCTGGAAAAGTACATGGAAGTTGTGACGTGTCCCAGCTGCGGTGGCGAACGCCTGAACCGCCAGGCGCGCAACGTCCGGCTGAAGACCGCCAGCAAGTCCTTCGTCTCCAAACGCAACCGCCCGGAACTCAGCCTGCCACAGGTCTGCGCGCTGTCGGTGGAAGATGCGACGGAGTTCTTCGATGCGCTGATTCTGGATCCGGTTCAACAGCTGATCGCTGAAGAAGCGCTGAAGGAAATTCGAGGACGCCTGGGATTCCTGCTGCAGTGCGGTTTGAACTATCTGACGCTGGAGCGATCGGCTCCGACTCTGTCCGGCGGTGAATCGCAGCGTATTCGACTGGCAGGCCAGATTGGCTGCGGACTTGTCGGAGTCGTCTACATTCTGGATGAACCTTCGATCGGACTTCATCCGCGCGACAACACGATGCTGCTGCAAAGTCTCGAGCGGCTGCGAGACCAGGGCAATACGGTGATCGTCGTCGAACATGATGAAGAGACCATGCGCGCTGCGGACCACGTTGTCGACTTCGGACCTGGCCCAGGGATTCTCGGCGGCGAAGTGGTGGCTCAGGGTACTGTCGATGATGTTCTGAATTCCGAACGCAGCGTCACCGGACAGTTTCTGTCAGGTCGGCAGACGATCGATATTCCGAAAGTCCGTCGCGCGCCGGATCGTGGATCGATCGTGGTGCACAATGCGACTCACAATAACCTGAAGGGAATCAAGGCCGAATTTCCATTGGGCCGTCTGATCTGCATCACGGGCGTCAGCGGTTCCGGCAAAAGCTCGCTGGTGAATGACATCCTGTGGCAGGTGGTGAATCGCGACGTCAACAAGGGTGTCGGTGAACCTGGTGCTCATGAACGAATCACGGGGCTTGAACTGATCGACAAGGCGATCGACATCGATCAGTCTCCGATCGGCCGAACGCCTCGTTCGAATCCGGCCACGTACGTCAAAGTGTTCGACGAGATTCGTAAGCTGTTTACTCAGCTGCCGCAGTCGAAGCTGCGAGGTTACAAGGAGGGCCGCTTTAGCTTTAACGTCGAAGACGGCCGCTGCGAAGCCTGCGAAGGGCACGGTGCGACGAAGCTGGAAATGGACTTCCTGGCGGACATCTGGATTCCGTGTAACGTGTGCGAAGGTCGTCGCTTCAATCGCGAAACGCTGGAAGTGAAATTCCACGATAAGAGCATCGCGGATGTTCTGAACCTCGAAATTCGCGACGCGATCAAACTCTTCGAGAGCTTCCCGAAGATCACGTCATTCCTGACGACATTGCGTGACGTCGGTCTGGATTACATGCAGCTTGGCCAGGCGTCGCCGACTCTGTCCGGCGGCGAAGCGCAGCGCATCAAACTGGCGCGCGAGCTGGGTAAGAGGTCTACTGGCAAGACTCTGTATCTGCTCGATGAGCCGACAACCGGGCTGCATTTTGCCGACGTGAAGAAGCTGATCGAAGTCATGCAGGGCTTCGTGGAACGCGGCAACACGGTCATCGTGATTGAACACAATCTGGATGTGATCAAGACGTCCGACTGGATCATCGACATTGGTCCGGAAGGCGGTTCCGGCGGCGGACGTATTGTCGCCCAGGGGACTCCCGAAGAGATTGCTCAGTGTGAAGCGTCGCACACTGGAGCCGCGCTGCGAACGGTGCTGCCGGGCTTCCGAAAGCGAACGAAGGCCATCGCAAAGGCAAAGCGCACAAAGGCAGATCCGTTCATCCTCAGCCAGAAGATTCGCATCTCCGGCGCGGGGCAGCACAATCTTCAAAAGGTCAGTCTCGAAGTTCCTCGTGAACAGATGAGTGTTTTCTGTGGACCCAGCGGAAGCGGCAAGACGTCGCTCGCGATGGACACGCTGTACGCTGAAGGTCAGCGACGTTACGTGGAAAGTCTCTCTGCGTATGCTCGTCAGTTTTTGGGCCAGATGCCGAAGCCGAAAGTGGAGAGCATCCAGGGGCTGAGTCCGGCGATCGCGATTGAGCAGAAGACCGTCGGGGCGACTCCGCGATCAACCGTCGGAACAGTGACGGAGATCTATGACTATCTGCGAGTCCTCTACGCGCGGCTCGGTCAGATTCATTGTCCGGACTGCGAAATCCCGGCGGTGCAGCAAACGACCGATCAGATCGTTGATGGCATTCTGAGTCATCCGGCAGGCACTCGTTTGCTGCTGCTGGCGCCGGTGGACATTGACCGTTCTGTTCCGTTCACGAAGGTCTGGGATCGTCTTCGAGCCAGCGGCTTTGCTCGAGTTCGCGTCGACGGAACGACGTACAATCTCGATGACGTTCCCGAGATGGATCATCGGCGACAGCACTCGGTCTCTGTCGTTGTCGACCGTATCACCGTGGATCCAAAGCAGAGGACGCGCATCGCGGATTCCGTCGAATCGGCGCTCGACCTGGGCAAAGGCGTGATCAATGCGGCGATTGCTGACACCGCGAAGGAAGAGCCGAAGTGGAAGACTCAACGATTCAGTCTGCATCTTTCGTGCGGCAAGTGTCAGCGGTCCTTTGAACCTCAGGCGCCGCAGAAGTTCTCTTTCAATAGTCCTCTTGGATGGTGCAAAGTCTGCGAAGGCCTGGGAACAGAATTCGGTGCCAATCAATCGCTGCTGGTCACCAGTCCCGAACGATCGCTCATGGACGGCGCGATCGGAGCGTGGCCGGATCCTCGCAAGAACGACACGTTCAAAATGATGCTGGAGGCGATGGGTGAAGCGTTTGAGATTCCGCTCGATCAGCCGTGGTATCTGTTGTCTCCTCAGCAGCAGCACCTGATTCTGTACGGTGATGAGAAGCGTTGGGTCTCGGTGCAGTCTGGCGAGAAGAAGTCGAATTCCAAAACGGCCAGCCCGACGTTCACGCCGTTTCGCTTCCGCTACAAAGGCATTTATCCGGCGATCGAGGAAGCGTCGCGATTGTCGTATGCTCATCGCAAGTCGCTGATCGACATGGCGGGCGAACGAGATTGTTCTGTGTGCCATGGCAGTCGACTGGAAGCTGAAGCAGCAGCCGTCCGACTGCGCTCTGTCACTCTGCCGCAGCTTTGCCGCATGCCGCTCGTGGATGCGCTGAACTTCCTCAAGACGCTGAAACTGTCGAAGGAAGAAAAGAAGATCGCCGGCGACCTGATGAACGAAGCGACTCATCGACTGGGCTTCCTGGTCGAAGTGGGTCTCGACTATCTGACGCTGGATCGATCCATGCCCACATTGTCCGGCGGTGAATCGCAGCGCATTCGTCTTGCGGGTCAGGCTGGTCGTTCGCTGACCGGCGTTCTGTATGTGCTGGACGAACCTACCATCGGACTTCATCCGCGCGATAACGGACGATTGCTCACGGCTCTGAAGCGACTGCGTGACCTCGGCAACACGGTGCTGCTCGTGGAACATGACCGCGAAGTTCTGGACGCCGCCGACCGACTCTATGACTTCGGCCCAGGTGCCGGACGTCTTGGCGGAACCGTTGTCGCTCAGGGAACTCCCTCGGAACTGAAGAAGAACAAGAACTCGCTGACCGGCGGATATCTCGGCGGCACACGCGGAATTCCTGTTCCCGTCCACAGACGAACGTCGCCTGTTCCGCCCGTCGCTGATGGGCCCGCTGCACCTGCTGACGTTACTTTGGCTGAACCGAAGAAAGGCAAGGGTCGCAAGAAGGCAGCGGTGCCAGTTTCACCAGTCCCGGTGCAGACCGAGCAGACGTATCTCGAATTGCTGGGAGCCTCGCAGCACAACCTGCAGAGCGTGGATCTGAAGATTCCGCTGAAGACACTGACCTGTATCACGGGAGTCAGCGGTTCTGGCAAAAGCTCACTGATGATGAACACGCTGGCTCCGGCCGTTGCCCGCCGTCTGAACATCGCTTCGGAAGCGCCCGGTGCGCATCGGGAGCTTCATGGCGTGGAGCATCTCAGCAAGATCGTGATAGTGGATCAGAATCCGATCGGCACAACACCCGCTTCGAATCCCGCGACTTATACAGGTGTATTCGATGAGATTCGTGAACTGTTCTGCCGGATGCCCGATGCAAAAGTGCGAGGCTATCGGCCGGCTCGGTTCAGTTTCAACCGGCCCGGCGGTCGCTGCGAAGACTGCGAAGGCATGGGGCAGAAGAAGATTGAAATGCACTTTCTTCCGGACGTGTGGGTCGAATGCCCGACATGCCGAGGACGTCGTTTCAATGCGGAAACGCTCAGCGTCAAATTCAACGACTGCAGCATTGCGGATGTTCTGGAGATGTCGATCAGCAAGGCTCTGGAACTGTTCGGCAACGTCCCAAAGATCCGCGCCCCGCTGGCGACTCTGGAAGCGATCGGCCTTGGCTATCTGACGCTCGGTCAGTCAGCTCCGACACTCAGCGGCGGCGAAGCGCAGCGTATCAAACTGGCCGCGGAGCTGTGTCGGCCCAATCGAGGACGCACGTTGTATCTGCTGGATGAACCCACGACAGGCCTGCACTTTGATGACATCCTGAAACTGCTGGGTGTTTTGAACAGCCTCGTCGAACAGGGCAACACCGTCGTCGTGATTGAACATAACCTCGACGTCATCAAGACGGCCGACTGGATTATCGATCTTGGCCCCGAAGCCGGCGCTGGTGGCGGGCGAATCGTGGTGCAGGGAACTCCGGAAGACGTCGTTAAGTACGCACTGGAGACTCAGAAGGCATCCAAATCCTCACGCGGCCCCAACGATCAACCGCTGAGGTCCTGGACCGGCGAACTTCTTGCTCCTGTGCTGGCAGATTCCACGCGAGGAATCATCGAAACGTTCGACGCTGCCTCCGTGGCCGCGAAGAAGAAGGGCGATGTCAGCGTCGAAGAACTCGGCAAGAATGCAAAACTTCCGTGGGAAGTTGATGGCCGCAAGTGGCACACACAGGATCGGATTTCTCACGCGGGAACTCCGTGCAAGTGGGACGCCCAGGCACTTCTGCATGTGCTGGATGCCGTCACGACGCACGACGACATCGCCGCCGTCAACTGGAACGATCGCTCGACAGTGGAAGTCAAAGCGGAGAAAGGACTCGGCTGGTTCCTGCATGCTCGCACGGCAGGCGAATGGCTTCTGTCGCTGTGCTTCCGAGTCAAGAAGGACACCTTCGAAACGGATTCGCTCGACGCCGCACTGGGCCTGAAGAGACTCGATGATATTCGCGAAATTCCCGTCTACGGACGTGAACCGCGAGTCTCCGCGAGGAACCTGAAAACGGCCTGGCAGGAAGTCACCGTCAAAGTCTGGAAGAAGGACGAAGTCACAACGCCGGCCTTCCGCAAGTTCCTTGATCAGGCACTGCAGTCGTACCTGAAACAATCACTTGCCGAAGCTGCGAATCCCGAAGACCTGATGCCCTGGAAGAAGCTGGGCCGCAAATGGCACCTGATGCGCAAGGCGTTGCCGAACAACGGACGCATACCCTGGGACTTCGCTCTTCTGGAAGTGCTGCTTCCGAAAGTCGAAGCTGCATTAAGTGACTTCACTGCGGACTACGCCATTCGCAGCAAGATCAACTGGACTGATCCGAAGACCGGAACACAGATTGCCGAGCTGCAAACCAAACGCAGCGACGGAGCCGACCTGTGCGTGTACTGCAAACCAGGACTCGTCACCATCGGCTCGATCGCATCCCTCGGCACCACCCAGGAAATCACCGCCGTCCGCGACTCCGACTGCGTCAAAATCCGCTTCACGAAAGCGACTGAAGCCGCGAGCAAAGAGGTGGAGAAGTTTTTGAAGGATGTGATGGAGAAGCGAGTGTAGAACGATTGTCCTCAATCGTTTCGTTCGTCCGTTTTCAGTTTTCAGTTGTCAGTGTTCAGCTGCTGCAAAAAACCCTCCCCACCCAAACACCGTTTGGGTGGGGTCGAGCGAGCGCCAGCTAGCTCGGGGGCGGGCCGCGCCTACTGCTCACCGGAGGGCTCGCGCCCTTCCGCTGATGTGTTCCGCGTCGGAGACACGGGGCACATTGTGGCTCGTGTCTCCGACGCGAGACTCTGCTACGCCAGTTCGGTGCGTACCTGCATCAGGATTCGGCCGAGCCAGTTGCGGCCCTGGGTGCCGCAGACGCCCCAGAAGCGGTCGTTCCAGGTGTTGCCTTCGATCAGTTCCGCTTCGCCTGTGTCGATGAGTTTGACGCGCAGGTCGTCGTGCGTTTCGAACTTGAGTCGAACGAGTTTCGTCATGACCTCGACTTTGATCGATTCCCAGTCATGCCGCAGCTTGACTCGACGGCCCATGGATTTCGCTCGCGCTGGTGGGCCGCATTGAGCGATCGTGAGACGTTCGGGGCTGTCCAGAGATTTGCACGCCTGAAATGCATGTTCGACCGTGGGGTAGTGAATCCCGTCGTATCGAATCAGCGAGGGATAGAAGTTCGACAGAAAAGCATACTCGCAGCGAAACGCATCGATTCGATGAACGTGTGTCACGGTTGTTCTCCCTTCTGCCATGTTCCGAGGAATACAGGATTTGGCTGGGGGAGACGCTTCGGCGGTTGAAAAGGTTCGTTGGTTCCTGGTGCTTTGTTCTTGGTTCGTGGTTGTTGGTTGATTGCGAAAAAGGTGTTTGAGGGCAGGGTGGGCTGGGGTGTTGCCGTTTCACGGCTTGGGGGTATTCCGTGGCCTTTGGAACCTTGGGTTGGCACCCAAGGCTATCTGCTGATGCTGCTGCTGCGCAGATCAAAGCACACCCGCGTATGCATCACCGTTTCACTGCTTCCATGCGGGGAGCAAGCGCATGTGGATTCGAGCCCACCGGGCTGGACGTTGGGCCTCAGAATCCCTCTGTTCATTTCGCTATCTCCGAACCATCAATCTGAACTCGATATCCATTTCGTCATTGCATTCGAAGTAGTCACCGGCGCGATCGATCGCTCCCTCCAAATATCCAAAATGCTCTGGACCTTTCGACGCCCAACGTAATCGTGTTTCAGGACATCGAATAGCCTCCCGACGAATGAGGTGCAGGACAACTCTTGATGCGACCCTTTGATTGAGATCGCAAAAGAAATCGCGTCAATAAGTAGCTCGTTTCGTTCAACTGCACATTCGAGCAGAATGCTCTCAAAACGAGCAAGCGTTCTAGCGAAAGCACCTGCTTGTAGCATTCCGAAGACCACCGCCGCTCCCCGCTGAAAAAGCGGTGTGCCCAAATCATCGGCTATGCTAACCAGTTCTTCATGCTTCATTTCATACTGCAACAACAACTTGGCAACATCAAACTCCTCAAACGGCGACCGAACTTCAAAGCGACAATGCCTAATAACCCCTGCCAACAATGGCGGAAGCAATGCTCGCTCGTCTGGCAAGCGAATGACAAAGGGATGCAAACGGCACCACGAGAGTAGCCGCGGCATCCGAGTGGGAAAACGTTCGGCTTCCCTCACAATTGCGTCTCGCGCCGAGCAAATGTCTTTATTCAAAAAGATAGCGCCCAATATTTCCGCATGATCCACAAACACTGAAGGGGTCTCAAGGGCCTGTGCACGGAATCGATCCACTAGCGCCGAATCGATCGCTTCCCCAGGAAACCGTCGGCTGAACTGCCCGAAAACGAGTATAACTGCGACGGCAGGCCGTTCAGTCACCAGCGCCGCGAAATCGTCTAGCTGCTGATTCCCAGTTACACTGAATGTAATCGCCCAACGACGCAGTACAAACGCTCCCAACTTTCGTGTTTTCAACGAACTTTCAAATTCCCCGTCCGTCTGTTTTTCCACTATAGCACGAAGCTTCTTTAGAGGTACACTTCGATCCAAGGCTGGGAAGCGAGCTCGCTGGTATGAAGACAAGCACGAGAGCAGTGGTTCCTTGGTCGATGTCAGTTCTAGAATTACGTCGAGAAAACTTGCACGCGTTCTAAGGTTGTGAAATGCCGAGATTGCTACCAGCAGTCGACTAAAACCCACGCAGACGGACAAATCGAACCTTGCCGACGTGATGGTGGATCCAATGCCTCCAGTCCAATCGTCCTTTAGGTACGAAGCCACCACTGAGCCGTGGGTCACGTGTTCCAATTCCGGTTCTTGAACGTCGTTCGACGCGGAGACTCCATCCCTTCGTCTCTTTGAGATTGCACATTCCCAAATCAAATCACGATGTTCATCAGAAAGTGTCAACGTACCAGCGACTTGATTAAAATCGATCTTGTCTGCACCTGCAATAATAGCCAGAGCATTGCTTACGCTGCGTATTGTGAGGGTGTCAGAGCTTGAAGAAACTAATCGTTCAATCGCCAGTCGCAATACCCACCTTGAAGCCGACCTTTCCGTGTGGCTATCGACGATTCCAGAAAACACGCCGTCTAAAAATGGTATCCCCTTAGAGCGAAGTAGGTGTGCCGCCCGCCCCGACAGAGAATGCCCGTCTCCGATAATTGTTGCGACCCAGAATCCTGCGCCAATGCACTCACTTGTGTCCGCTTCCTCCAATTGCTGGATCATCGTCCCGACCAACCATGAATGCGAATTCGGCTGATTTATGCTGGCGAGGTTCACGTGATTGTGGCTTGTACGCGACAGCAACGGCTCGAATGCCGTCTTGAACTGTTGGCGGACTCTCTTGTCTTGTTCCAGCACTCCCTCCGTTAGAAGACGTCCGGCTATCGACGCTCCAGCGCCCAACCGGCGTGCAAAAACCCGTGCTGCCGAATTTGGGTCGCCATCATTGAGTTCTTCTAGACCTCAACCAAGCGAACTCGACCGCTCGTGCATTTGAGATTTCAAAAAAGGCCTGAGAATTCCCTGAGGAAATGCGTAGATTCGGTATCACAACAAATCGAATCGCATAGCCACAAGGAGGATCTCAGGTGAAACG
>JAEUII010000144.1 GCA_016795145.1 Planctomycetaceae bacterium | reverse complement strand
GTTTAGCCGTCATTCCCGCGCAGGCGGGAACCCAGAACGTTGCAAGCTGGGTTCCCGCCGTTCCCGCCTGCGCGGGAATGACGAACCCCCTCTTCGTTGTTCTGACGGGGCACGCCATTCAGGCCTTTGCAGTTCAGAGGTCCGCCGTCCGGTGAATTCATCGCGCAGACTCACCGGAGGGCTTGCGCCCTTCCGCTACAAACACAGCGTTTTGCTTCCGGAATCTGAGTCATCTCGCATGGGCGGAAAACACTATCTGTCGTTCAGCGTCGCGACGGAATAAGATCAAAGGAGTTCTGTGTCTCCTATTTGGTGCCTCTTCGACAGAGAAACGCGACAGCAATGCGTGGTGGATTGAAATCAGAGTTACTGATGCCGGCGGGTTCGCTGGACAAACTGAAGGTCGCAGTGCTTTACGGTGCTGACGCTGTGTACCTCGGCACGCCCGATATGAGCCTTCGAACGAAGTCCGACTTCTCACTGGAAGATGTGCTCGAAGGTGTTCGCTTCGCCCACGAACGCGGTGTAAGAGTTTATCTGACGCTGAATCTGTTTGCTCACAACAAAGACGTCTCAAAGCTCGACACGTTCATCGATACGGTTCGAACTGTGAAGCCGGATGGCCTGATCATCGCCGATCCGGGAGTCTTCGAATATGTCCGCAATCGAGCTCCGGAAATTCCTCTGCACGTGTCGACTCAGGCCAACGTCTGTTCGTCATTGTCTGTGAAGTTCTGGCAGAATCAGGGAGCGAAGCTTGTGGTGCTCGCGCGGGAAGTTTCCTTTGCGGAACTCACCCAGATTCGTCGCGACTGTCCGGACATCAAGCTGGAAGCGTTCGTCCACGGAACGATGTGCATGACCTATTCGGGTCGCTGCCTGCTGTCGAATTTCATGTCGGAACGAGGTGCCAATCAGGGGAATTGTGCGAATAGCTGTCGATGGGATTACAAGGTTCATTTACGCCTGAACGATGGCACCGTTCAGGAGTTGACGATCGACGACAGCAATCGAGGCATGTTTCAGTTCCTGCTGGAAGAAGGCGTTCGGCCAGGAGAACTGATGCCCATCGAAGAGGATTCTCGAGGCTCCTACATTCTGAACAGCAAAGATCTCTGTCTGCTGCCGAAGCTGGATCAGTATCTGAAGCTCGGCGTAGATTCTTTCAAGATCGAAGGACGCGGCAAGAGTCTGTACTACGTTGCGGTGGTGGCCCGAGCCTATCGAAAGGCGATGGACGCATGGGCGGCGGATCCCGAACACTGGGACGCAACGCCGTTCATGGAGGAACTCGATCGAGTCCCCTCGCGAGGTTACACACTGGCGTTTCATGATGGTCAGCTGACCAATCTGGCTCATGGCTACGAACACACCGGACAGGTTTCCGACGCAGTCTTCGCCGGCTACATCACGGCTCACACGGACGACGGATTTCTGGTCGACGTCCGCAACCGCCTGGACAGCGGCGATGTTCTGGAATTCGTTCTGCCCGACGAAGACGTCTGCGCTGATTACCATGACGTGCGTCTTCGCCTGTACGAATTCCAGCTGGAAGGGCTGCCGTCCACAGTGGAGCTCGTACACCCCGGACAGCCTCGCGCGCTGAAGATTCTCTGGTCACAGTTTGAGCACGAAGATCTTGCGACGCTGAAGAAACGCATGCCTCCGCTGACAGTGATCCGCAAAGAGAAGCCTTTGTCGGAAACAGAGGCGGCCCGAGTTCGGCTGGATCAAACCGCACGGCGAATGGAACTCAGCGGCGGTGGCTGCTGTAGCGGCGGATCCTGCGGCACAAGCACCGGCCAGCAACTCTATCAGCTGCAGCAAACAGCTCTGATCGAAGCAAGGTCGGCAGAAAGCGAACTGGCCGAACCGAAGTCACTGCGAACGGGTAACCCCGGATGCTGTGGCCGAGGCTGCAACGGATGCCTCGTGTTCTGGCACGATCCGTTATATGCCAAAGGCCGCGAATTGATGAAGCAAAAGAAGTTCGGCGAGAAACTCAGCCGCAACGCGATTCATGAGAACCAAGTGTAGAGCGATTGTCCTCAATCGCTTGCAGGCAAAGTGTAGAACGATTGTCCTCAATCGCTTGCAGGCAAAGTGTAGAACGATTGTCCTCAATCGCTTCCAAACCAAGTATAGAGCGATTGCCAACGCATCACTTTGCGTTAGTCCGTCATTCCCGCGCAGGCGGGAACCCAGCAATTCGATTCGAAACCGCGAATGGACGCGAATAACGCGTGCCGTTACGGGCCAAAGGCCCAGCTATTTATCTAGCCTGGGCCACTCGGCCCAGGTATTCGGTCCGCCATGATTGCAAAGCCCCAAGGCGGCGGCCGTTTACGCTCGTGAGAAGTCGCTCAACGACATCGAATCTTCCGTCATTCCCACCAACCAGCAAGCGAAACGGCTGAGACAGCCGTTCTACACTACTTGCGTGCGTTGATGGTCGACAGAGTCGACTGGACCAAACGGCGTGCCTGGATGGCTCGCTGGATCACATTGCCGAATGCCGCTGCGTCAGCAACGCCTGACAGGCGAAGCAATGTCTGGCCATTGGCCGCCTTCAGCTTAATGTCAGCAGCACGGAAGAACGCCTGCCCTGGAAGCTCTTCGATTTCCACCGAAGCGATTTCATTCAGATCGACAGACGCTGTTCGCTGAGTCCCCAAGGCGGCCCAGGTCTGAACCGAACGATTCGTCAGAACGTAACGACCGCCAAGCAGTCGTCCCAGGAACAACAAGGCTCCTATCGGCGCCAGTGGGAGTCCAAAGATAAGGTAGGAAACCTTGATCCCACAGACCTTCGCCGGAACCGAATCCATCAGTGAACCGATCAGACGACCAAGACCACTGGCTCCAACCGACGGAAACTCCGTCATAATCCGAGCTTCTGAAGTGGGGCTAACTCCTGCGATCGCCTGAACTGACATTGCTGCCTACCCTGGAAAACGAATCCTGGTTCTCTGGATCTGTGCGGACTGAGCGTTTCCGCCGGTCCTCACCATAACAACGGTCGCACAAATACCACGTGAACGAGTTTTTTTCCACCGATCCTGACCTGCCCGGCTGTTGTTCGCCTTTGTGGGAGTACGAAACCATGAGAGACGGCCGTTCTGCATTTGGAATTCTTCAAATCGCCCGGTCAATCCCAAACAATGATTTGCCCCAGAGTGTGGGATGCGTCAGCTTCCCGGTATGCGATTCTTCGTGAATGACGTTTTGAAACCGCGAATGGACCCGAATTCACGCGAACTACGCAAAGCACACCTGCTCACGCTTCCGTCGGTCCCGCACCGTCGGAGCGTCAACTGAGAAGCTACAAAGAACCGCAAAGAAATCGCCTCCTTTTTCCGTCGGTCTTGCACCGGCGGAAGCAACAACCTTTTGCGACAGGCGGTGCGGTGCGGTGCGGTGTCAACCCACCGGTACACCTGCGATTTCTTCTTCCGTAACTCTCTCGCTTCTTTCGGCCAACGCCCGCGTCCCAGTTCGCCGCCTCCGGTGTTATTTCACCAGCAGTCAATCCCCCTAAGCTGGTCTTGCTGTCGCCGCTTCGCGGCTTATTGGCCTTCAATCACGCTGCCCTCGGGCTCACGCCCGAGGCTATTTGCTGGCGCTGCTTCGCGGCTCAACACATTGTTCAATGAGCATTGGTTCTTCGTTCCTGGTTCCTTGTTCCTTGTGAATGGCGGATACGATGCCACGTCGAAAGGGCATGAGGGAGCCATCAGAGTGAGTTCGTCGAGGCGAGTGTTTGGGCGGATTTGGGTTCATGAAATCAGGCTTCTGAGCTAGCCCGCGAACCGTGGCTTCAGACGGGGCAAGCCCGTCTGGGAGCTTTAGATTCGCGTTGCCGCGATCTAGCCTGCGGACCATTCGCTCCAGTCGGGCGAGCCGACTGGGGGCGAGAAATGGTTTTCGAGCAGCGAAATCGCAATCAGGAGACTCACGTCACCCCGATCGCCTGTAGCTAGAAGTTGTTGCTTCCGCCGGTGCAAGGCCGACGGAAAGCGGGGGCGATTTCTCTGCTGTTGTTTGTAGCTGGTTAGTTGACGCTCCGCCGGTGCCGGACCGACGGAAGCGTGAACGGGTTTGCTTCGCGTTATTCGCGTGGATTCGCGTCCATTCGCGGTTTCACAATCGCGTTGCTGGATTTCCGCCTTCGCGGGAATGACGGTTTAGCCACAAAATGCGGGTAGTGACTGTGTTTGATTAGCGTTGATTAGTGGTCATTAGTGGTTACGACAACGATGCTTCAGCACGACTCGCATACCGGGAAGCTGACGGATCCCGCTCGCCGGGGCAGGGTGCCTGGGGCAGGGTGCCTGGGGCCGAAAGGTTCGGCTAGCGCCTCAGGCTCAGTGGTGTGGAAGACTACAGCCGCAGGAACGTCTTACTGCGATAGAGCCAGTACAGAAACAACCATTGTGCGGCGAGGGCTCCGGCGGCGAGCACGGCTGGGCCCCAGTTGCCGGAGAGTCGAGCGACGCCGGGCAGGAAGAATGATGCCATCTTGTCGAAGTCGACAAACCGGGGCACGATGTAAATGGTGATCGCATTCACGCCAATCACGGCCCAGAACCAGGCCCAGCGGCGATATCCCATCACGTCAATGACGGTGTAGAAGACACTCAGCAGGACAAGGCTCCATCCTCCCGCCACAAGCACAAACGAACTGGTCCAGAGATTCTTGATCACCGGGAACTTCCAGCCCCAAATTGTGCCTGTGATCAAACACAAAAGACCTGCTCCCAGAAGTCCCCCCGCTTTCTCCCGTCCCGTTCGACTGGAACGCAGCCAAAGTCCCGCGAAGCATCCCAGCAACACAGTTCCCACGGCGGGTATGGTCGACAGCAATCCTTCGTTGTCACCAAATCCGTACCATTGAGCCGGAATCCGACCGGGCAACACCGTGCGGTCCACATAGCCGCCAAGATTGCCTTCTTTGGAATAGTCGCCAGTGACGCCTCCTGGAACCGGAACGAACGCAAAGAGGGCCCAGTATCCCAACAGGATCGCCCCGAAGGTGATCGCCAGTTTTCGAACTCCAAGATGCAGATACAGCAGCGATCCAATCCCATAACAAATGGCGATTCTCTGAAGGACTCCGGCGTAGCGCAGGGAGGAGAATTCAAACTTCAGAAGACCATTGCAGACAAGTCCAAGCAAAAACAGAAGCACAGTTCGTCGCAGGATTCTGGAATAGACAGCTCCGGGCTGAGTTCGATACTTCTCCAGAGAAAACGGAATGACACAGCCGACCAGAAACATGAACAGAGGAAAGATCAAGTCGTAAAAACGAAAACCCGCCCAGTCCACATGTTCGAACTGTTCGGACATCATCTTGGCCTGAGGCGAATCGAAGTTCTTAAGAATCGCGGTCGCCAGAGTATCTCCGCCGGCGATCCAGAACATGTCGAAGCCTCGCAGGGCATCGATCGAGAGCAGCCGAGGCGAAGTGGATTGGTTCGGACGCTGATCCAATTGGGATGAGGACACTGAAATCTCCGTGGAGGATTTCAACTTGAGAACAAACGAGTGCTTCGTCGCGTTTTGAATTTCGGGGGGTGGACACAGGGAACGGCGCTTTGGCTGGGGGATCTTTAGCAAGATCCACTACGGCTTTGAAGACGCACTATTGCAGGTCGACTCCCAGCTCTTTCATGAAGAACTTCATGTCGTCCCAGACCTGCTTCTTGGCGGATGGGTTTCGCAGCAGGTAGGACGGATGGTACGTACAGACAACTTTCGCCCCGGCATACTCATAGAACTTCTGCCGCATCTTTCCGACCGCCGCCGTTTCATTCAGAAGATTCTGAGCCGCCACAGTTCCCCAGCAGACGATGTATTCCGGTTGAATCACCTTGATCTGAGCATCCAGGAACTCGCGGCAGTTCGCCGTTTCCTGAGGAAGCGGATTGCGATTGCCAGGTGGTCTGCAGCGAAGAATATTGCAGATGTAGAGATCCTCGCGTTTCAGCGTCATGGCACCGATGATCTTGTTCAGAAGCTGGCCAGCGGCCCCGACGAACGGTTCGCCCTGAGCATCTTCGTCGGCACCAGGAGCTTCACCGATGAACATGATACGAGCTTCCGGGTTGCCGACACCAAAGACCGTCTGAGTTCTTCGCGATGACAATTCGGTGCAGCGTTTGCAGCCAGCGACAATGTCCTTCAATGCGCAAAGTGCCTGTTCTCGATCGGCCCGGCTTTTGGGGGACTGCTGCAAGATCCCCTGAACGGAAGCTAGTTGCTCCGGCTTGCGGACTCCATCGAGCTGAAGGTCATCTGTGCCCAGAAGATCTGAAGGACGGCGAATTTCTGCAACAGCACTGGCAGGACGAGGCTTCGAGATCGAGCGACGGTCGGTGCTGGAAGATTCGCCGCCTGAGCTTTTCTCCGCCACCATCCCCTTGCTGGCCGCCGGACCAGCCGGAGGGCGGTTTTTCGGAAGCTCCACCTTCGGGACATGCGTCAGCCCGGCGCTCTGAAGATGTTTGAGCAACTGAGCCATCGCACGTTTGGAATTCATTGGAGCGGTCCCTGTGGACGGTGGCGAACTGAGGTTGACGGGATTCCCCATTTCCGACCAGATTCCCCGTTAACATAGCGGGTTTTTGCCGTATCGGAAAGAAGGCAGAGCAATTCTCTGGAAGGATCATCCCATGACCGACGGCCAGTTTGTCGACAACCCGTACGCGGTCGAAAGTGCGGTCGTCGAACCGGCGGTTTCCACGTCGGAGCCCAAAAGTGGTTCGTGGCTCAGAACCGGGTGGGTTGCCGTGGTGGTGATGAATCTCCCAATTCCATGGATGTTCGGTTCTACATGTTGCAAGGAAACCGCGATGATTGGCATGCCGATCGGCATCCTGGTTGTCCTGATCGCCGGATTCTGGGGCTGCCGGCAGGTTCCCAAAACAATGACGATGCTGAACAGCGGAGCCGTGATCACAGGCCTTTCTCAATTCTGGCCAATGCTCCACATCGTGATTGGATCGATGGCCGTAGGAATCAGTCAGTGGTTGTTTGAAGACAGCGGAAATTCGACGAACCTAACAAAGATCCCGTCGGCGACGTTGGCTACTCTGATTACGGGAGCCGGACTGATTTTGGTCTCGTTCGTCTTTGGGGCGGTGCTGTTGGCTTTTGCGAGCATCTTTCGGCGACGGTGAGTGGCTTGCTATGATGTGGGAGTTTGGGTGGTGGGTCTGATCGCGGAGCGATCAGCGACTATGGTTCGTTAGGGTAACGCTGAAATTCCGATGAAAGTTCTTCTCGCAAATCCTCGTGGTTTTTGTGCCGGGGTCAACATGGCGATCGAATGTCTCGACGAAGCCATTCGACGCGTCGGTCCGGGCATCTATGTCTACCATGAAATTGTTCACAACAAGTACGTCGTCGATCGTTTCACACGACAGGGCGTCAAGTTTGTCGATTCCCTGGAAGAAGTCCCTCACGGCGGCATCCTTCTGTTTAGTGCTCATGGTGTCAGTCCGGAAATTCGACGTGTCGCCCGCGAAAGAAAACTGCAGACCGTCGACGCCACCTGTCCGCTGGTCACCAAGGTACATCTCGAAGCCATTCGGTACGCGAACGATCACTACAACATCATTCTGATTGGGCACGAAGGTCACGATGAAGTCATCGGAACCATGGGGGAAGCTCCGGACAGCATCACTCTGATCGAGACTCCTGAGGATGTCGCGAAGCTTCCATTCACCGAATCAGACAAGCTCGCGTATTTGACTCAAACGACACTCAGCGTGGACGAAGCGACCGCGGTGATCGTTGCATTGAAGGCACGCTATCCGCACATTGAGTCGCCAAAGAAGGAAGACATCTGCTACGCGACCACCAATCGTCAGGATGCCGTGAAGGCTCTGGTGGAATCTGCGGACGTGCTGATCGTTCTGGGAAGTCAGAACAGCTCAAACAGTCGTCGACTCATGGAAATCGGCGCGAGTCGCGGGGTTCCTTCTTATCTGGTCGACGGAGCCCATGAGTTGCATCCGGAATGGTTCGAAGGAGCCAACACGGTTGTCGTCACCGCCGGTGCCAGCGCGCCGGAAATTGTCGTTCAGGAGTGCATCGACTTTCTGGCGTCAAGGTTCAACGCAACGATCTCGGAAGAGACTCTGCGTGAAGAACATGTGCACTTTGCGTTGCCGAAGGAACTGCAACAGCTGCACACGACGTAGCGACATGATCACAACCCGCTGCGTCAGCGAGGGATCATCGTGGCACACTGCGAACTCAGCACGCGGTGACCGCTTCGATTAATGCCATCGCGTCAGCTTTCGAGAACGGTTTGGGCAGAAGGTGAAGCTGATCAGATCGTCCGAGCAGTGCCACGACGTCCGGCCAGGAGTAGGCAGAGTGCGCGGTGCAGACGATGACCTTCAGGCCAGGGCACAGGTTCCAGAGCTGTCGAATGGTCTCCACCCCATCCCAGCCAGGCGGCATGCACATATCAACCACAGCCGCGTGAAATATATCGTTCTCAATCAGTGAACGACTCAGGCAGCGCAGACCATCTTCGCCCTGATACGCGGATTCGATGATGTAGATCGGCGCAGAATCATCAGGCCCGCAACTGCTCAGAGCCGCTGGTTCTCCGAACAGAGCAAGTTCCATGGCGGCGAGATCCGGTGCCGCATTCGAAATTGGCTGCAGGATGGATCGAAATGCATCATGAATCGAAGGCTGGTCATCGATCAACAGCAAACGTCGCTCGTTGGATGCCGGAGCGCGTCGCTTCGCCAAGAGCTCTTCAGCATCAAGACGACAGGCTCCGGGCGATTCAGAAGGCGTGTCTAATTCAGCAATCATGCGCAGGTCTCCGGTGCAGTTCGAAGAAGTGGGATCTGAAGAGAAAATGTGGCGCCTTTACCGGGGCCATCGCTGAAAACGGTCAGTGAGCCGCCAAGTGAGCTGGCAGCCAGCCCGCAATAATGAAGTCCAAAACCATGACCTGACGACTTCGTCGTAAAGCCCTGGGAGAAAATGCGTGTCAGGTGGTCACGTGAAATGCCGATGCCTCCATCGGTCACGTCGATTCGGAGTGACTCGCTGTTCAGACAACTGACTCGCACGCTGATCTGTCGTTCGGCAGCCGGGAGATGAAGAACCGCGTCTTTGGCGTTCGTGAAGAGATTCACAAGAATCTGAATCAGCTTGTGTCGATCTGTGACCACGACAGGTGTTTCGTCGGCATCAAGGTTGAGCTGGACATGATGACGTTCGAATGAGGCTCGGACGACAGTCGTTGCGTTGTCCAGAATGTCCCGCAGGTTGATCTCTTCCTCGAAACAGTAGCCCCTTGCCAGGTTCTGCTGCGCGGCAACAATCCGCTTCGCATGATCAACGTTGACATCCAGTGCCTGGAGTTCGCTGATCAATCCCTGCTGTTCGGTCTCCAGAGTGGCCGACAGCGAACGCAGATACGCAGGAAGCTGCTTTCCTCGCGGATCGTTGTCAAAAAAGTCCCCAAGCCTCGACTGCTGCGAATCAAGGAGTCCAACCACTTTTCTGAGGCTGGGGACATGGTTCGATGAAACTCGTTCCTGCAGCGTTGTTGACAGCACGCTGATACTGGTCAGCACGTTGCCAACATTGTGCAGGACCGAGGTTGCAATTTCTGCTTTGCCAGCCAGATGCGCGGCGTCGATCAGCATCTGATTGGCTTCTTCCACCTGACGCTCAACCTGCTCCCTGGCGCTGGAATCTCGCACGATGAGCAACAAGTGCGTTTGCCCGGCAATCGGAATTCTGCTGACAGAAACTTCGACGGCAATCCGACGCCCGATATTGGTGATGACATGTTCCTTCAGGCACAAGTGTCCGTCGGACGCGGCATCCTTCAGACGCTGCATAATGTCATGGCGCTGCCCAAACAGATACTGACTGATGGCAGCGTTCTGCAGCGAGACAGCGCCGGTTGGGTCTTCGAGTGTCATCGCTTCCGCGGCCTTGTTCGACGCAACGATGTTACCGCCCATATCAACGGTCAGGATGGCATCCCTGGCCAGTTCCATGGTGACATCGTGCCATTCGCGTTGTTCGAGGGCCAGTCGGCTGAGCGGCCTGATAGTCAGCACCCAGATGATCGGACTGACAAGTATCGCCAGCAGAGTTGCATCACAGATGGCTTCCACGTTCTGACTGGCAGTTTCCGAAACTACGAGCGGCAGCAGATACATCACCGCGACTTCGGCGATGAAGATGACGCCGACCGTCAGCCAGAGAAACTGAGCTGGCGAATGGAAGTATCGAAGTGACTTAAAACGACGCATCGGCATAGGGCACCACATTCAGAGTAGGCGGAACCGTTTCTGAACCCTACTTTGAAAGTGTGCACTGCGGGTGTGCAGCCATGCTGCGGGTGAACATTTGACGTCAAAGTTGATGGGATTCTGCAACAACCCGATTCTTCTGCAGAACCCTGTTTTCCAGAATGGGCTGGACCACCCAGCGACGGCCAGTGACGGACCTCAAACATGCTTAGAATCCCGCAGTAACCGGACAGGCACATTCTGTTTCCCCGGCTTTTCATTGTCGAACTGTGCCAGTTTGCCGACCGACCTCCGCCATTTTGTGATGTTTCAATTCTCTGGAAAGGTGCCAGACGCTGGTCGCTGGAATTCAATGTCCCGACGGGCGATAGTCCCCCGTACAAGTCATTCCACTCAGCTCCGAAGGTGCCCAAATGAATCAGCAGGACATCGAGAATTTCGTCAGTGCCCTGGAAAGTGTGCAAAAATCAGAAGCATACGGCTACCAGTTTTTCTTCTACTCCGACGACCATCGGATGCCATTCCTGACCATCGCCAATTCCGACAACGACTACGACAAAGTTTCGAATCTGAACCGGGAAGGCGTCTTTCGGGTCAACATGGGAGTCCGTAAAGACACGTTTGCCAGCCTGTTCCCCGAGAATCCCGGTGGAGACTCGGCCGGCATCGATTTCACAGTCCTGAACACGTTTCTGCCTCATCCTGATTACGCCAAACAGCACTTCATCTGCATTCTGAATCCGTCAGGAGACAAAGAAGAGTCGTTCAAGGCGCTTGTTCACGAGGCTCATGACGTCGCAAAACAGCGGTATGAGCGCAAGAACCGTTCAGGCGAAAACTCAGAGTAGCGCCGAGAACAAGTGCCTCATAACCGATCTCGGATTTGTCAGCAGATTGTTCCTGGCCAGATCGGTACACTCCTTAGCGCAGGTCGGAGCGGCCGGAAAACTCTCCTGGTCCTGGCTGATTTCCGACGGTAAACCATTTCATTCAAATTGACTGCCAGTGTGCCAGCCGTCTGGCGGGCACGCTGACGGAGCCTTCCCACAAAGCTGATCGAATGTCTCACTCATGGACGCCGGATTCGTGGCAAACACGAACGGCACTACAACAACCTGCTTACGATAGCCAGGAGGAACTGGCGGAGTGTCTGAAGTCACTGTCTCAGTTTCCACCGCTTGTGACCGCATGGGAAGTGGATCGACTTCGTACACAGCTGGCTGCTGCGGCCGATGGCAAAGCGTTTGTCCTGCAGGGCGGTGACTGTTCGGAGAACTTCGACGATTGCAATTCCGGGTCGATTCTCCGAAAGCTGAAGGTGTTGATTCAGATGAGCCTTGTGCTGATCTGCGGTTCCCGAAAACGCATCATTCGTGTCGGTCGAATCGCCGGTCAGTACGCGAAGCCTCGTTCGTCAGACATTGAAAAACGTGGCGATGTGGAATACCCCAGCTACCGCGGAGACATCATCAACAAACCCGGATTCACGGCAGAAGAACGTCGTCCTGATCCGAAGTTAATGTTGAGAGCCTATGAACGATCGGCAATGACGATCAACTACATTCGTGCTCTCAGCGAAGGTGGGTTTGCGGACCTGCATCATCCCGAGAACTGGGATCTGGAATTCGTTCGGAATACACCAGGTTCCCGGCGGTATCAGCAGCTTCTGGAATCGCTGAGTGAATCCATCCGGTTCATGGAAGTTGTTTCACCCGGCGAACTGACTCAGCTGACTCGAGTCGACTTCTTCACGTCACATGAAGCGTTGCTTTTGCTGTTCGAACAGGCTCTGACTCGCGTGGAGCGGAATCGAGGCTGGTACAACCTCGGGACTCACATGGCCTGGATCGGCGACCGCACGCGCGCTGTCGACGGGGCTCATCTGGAATACTGCCGTGGAATTCGCAACCCGATCGGAATCAAAGTTGGCAACTCCATCAGCGCTGATGAGCTGCTGGATGTCATCCGGATTCTGAATCCGGACAATGAGCCCGGACGACTGACGCTGATTCACCGATTCGGAGCCGACCGCATTCGCACCAAACTGCCTGCTCTGGCCGAAGCCGTGAAGAAGGCTGGCGCTCAGGTGCTGTGGAGCTGCGACCCGATGCACGGGAATACTCAGACAACACGAACCGGCATCAAGACTCGTTCCTTTGATGATGTCATGTCCGAAATCATCAGTGCCTTTCGAGTCCACAAAGAAATCGGGACGCGTCTCTCCGGCATCCACCTGGAACTCACCGGCGAAGACGTCACCGAGTGCATCGGCGGACCAGGCAACCTGACCGAATCAGACCTGACTCGTGATTATCGCAGTACCGTTGACCCACGTCTGAATTATGAACAGGCAATGGAAATCGCATTCCTGCTGGCAGAACAAATGCGTTA
>JAEUII010000094.1 GCA_016795145.1 Planctomycetaceae bacterium | reverse complement strand
CTCCTGCCTGGCCCCGTAGGAACACCACTCCGCGGGTATAACGGGACCTGAACTTGGGGGTTGTGTTCGGGTCGCCAACAACGACTTAGTCGCGGATCGCTCCGCGATCCAGGCGTTCTTCCTGATCCCTCAACAACCTCTGTTGTATCCAAAACCATGAAGTGCCCGGTTGGACGCTGCTCCGTTTGGAAGAACGGTCCGTTGTGCGGTGGCGTTCTGTTCGGCGGAGCGAATAACGACTCTGCGCTGAGTGAACTGCGACGTGTTAGCTTTTGGGTGCTCCCCAGTGCTCCCGGTACTGTCGAGTCAGCATGGCGTCCGCTTTGTCATTGCCGATGATGCGTTCCGTCTGAGGATCAAAATGCAGGATGGAATCGGTCCTTGCGGCGATGTTTGCTAGATGAACAATCGTGGCTGACCAGCGGCCGGCATCGACGCTCGCGTTGATGCTCTTCGATGGATCTCGAATGCAGTCGAAGAAGTTCTGATGATGGGCCGCCACATCGCCGCCGCCCGATCGTTCTGCGATGAGCTTGTTCTTTGGTCCGTAAAGTCTCCATCCGACAGAATGTCCCATCACCAGTTGCCCCTGAGTCCCATAGAAGGCGGCTCCGTTTTCGTAACCTTCCTGGACATACGGCGACCAGATTCGCTGTTCAAAGATCAGTTGTTTGCAGCGACCCGCGGGGGCTCCGTCAACAGGATATTCGCAAATGGCATACTGAGTATCCGGGAACTGTTGATCGTCATCAAAGAACGTCTTGCCACCAAAGCAGGCAACTCGGGATGGATGTGTTTCAACACCCAAACCCCACACTGCCACATCAATGTCGTGAACGCCATCGTTCCCGATATCACCGCAACCAAAATTGTACCACCACCGCCAAACACCGTGCAGAAGGTTGGGACGCCATTGCGTCACTTGAGCCGGCCCCAGCCACGTGTCAAAGTCGAGGTGCGCTGGTGGAGTTCCTGGTTCGCTCTTTCCGATCGAACCTCGCTTTTGACTGTTCCATGCCTTGGCGACCAGGATTTCGCCAATGTCACCTCGTCGAATTCTCTCGATCCCGTCGCGGACGCAGTCAGTACTTCGGCTTTGAGTCCCCACTTGAAGTCGTCGCCCCGTTCGTTTCACCGCATCCGCGAGTAACCGTCCTTCACGAACATTGTGGCAACAGGGCTTTTCCACATACACATGCTTGCCTGCATCCAGGGCCAGCAGCGCTGCCGGCGTATGCCAGTGGTCCGGCGTTGCAATAAAGACTGCCTCGATCGACTGATCGTCCAGCACTTTGCGAAGATCATTGGTCGACTTTGGTGTTGTGGATGAGTTCTCTTCGACGGTCTTGACCGCAGCAGCGAGCCTCTCCTGATCAACATCACACACCCAGCTTACGACGACGTCTTTACGTGCCGACAGCAGACGCAGGTGGTTTCCTCCCATGCCGCCACAACCAATTAGTGCGATCTTCATCACACTTTTCTCATCGGTCGCAGCCCGGGTAGTACCAGCGAATGCAGAAACAGAAGCAGCGGCCAGCGTTGACTGAAGGAACTGACGACGAGCGGGCTGAGGCATGGCGGGGATCCTCTTCAGAAGTGTCAGGAAAAGTCGGCGAGTTCTGAACAGTAACTGCGCCAACGCAAAGGAGCAATCGCAGCAGCGGGTGGCACGGACGAAGGTTAAAAACGGGTAGCACGTACGCAGTGCGTGTGCCGAAGGCGCCGGAAGCCCATGCCTGCATTTTGTATTGTCGAGGCGGCCTGCACTGAAACCGCCACGCATTCACACAGGCTTCCGGCCGCTGCGCGTCACAGGCTTTGCCTGTGCTACCCGGGTCAGTGTAGAGCGATTGTCCTCAATCGCTTTGTAGTTGCTGATCAGGAAACGGCTGAGGACAGCCGTTCTACACTGGGTAGCACGTACGAAGTGCGTGTGCCGGAGGCGCCGGAAGCTGATGCCAGGATGTGGTATTGCCGAACGCGCATGCACCGGAATTACCTCGCTTTCACACAGGCTTCCGGCCGCTGCGCGTCACAGGCTTCGCCTGTGCTACCCGGGTCAGTGTAGAGCGATTGTCCTCAATCGCTTTGGAGTTGCTGATCAGAAAACGGCTGAGGACAGCCGTTCTACACTGGGTAGCACGTACGAAGTGCGTGTGCCGGAGGCGCCGGAAGCTGATGCCTGCATGTCGTATTGTCGAGGCGGCCTGCACTGAAACCGCCACGCATTCACACAGGCTTCCGGCCGCTGCGCGTCACAGGCTTTGCCTGTGCTACCCGGACAATGTAGAGCGATTGTCCTCAATCGCTTTGGCGTGTACTTATCAGGAAACGGCTGAGGACAGCCGTTCTACAATGTGTTACTCTGCTGGAGGCTTTCCCTCTCAGTATCTTCGCAGGTCTGACATGACGACACGCTTCCTGACTGTTTGCATTTTGTTCATGGCGTTTTCTGTTTGCTCTGCTGCGTTCGGGCAATCTGCCGCAAAGCAGGCGGGACGAATCACACACAACGTGGTGCTTGTGACGGTCGATGGGCTCCGATGGCAGGAGGTCTTTGGTGGCTCTGAAGAAGCTCTTCTGGACAAGGACGCGGGCGGCGTCAAAGATCTCGACGCGACTCGAAATCGCTTTCATCGGGAGACAGCCGAAGAACGTCGCCAGACGCTGATGCCGTTCTTCTGGAATGTGATTGCCAAAGAGGGCGTCGTCTTCGGCAATCCGGAACATGATTCAAAAGCCGTCGTCACCAACGGACTGAATTTTTCCTACCCGGGATATAGCGAGATCCTGTGTGGCTATGCAGACTCATCAATCGATTCGAATGCCAAGAAGGACAACAAAAACGTTACGGTGCTGGAGTGGGTACAGAGCAAGCCTGGGTTTGAAAAGTCCGTCGCTGCATTTTGCAGCTGGGACGTGTTTCCTTTCATCATCAATGAGACTCGCAGCAGGATTCCAGTCAACGCAGGCTGGGAACCACTCGGCACTGATTCCAGCCTTGGTCTGATGGGAACACCAGCTGGCGAACGTCTGTTGAAGCTGGATGAAGTCTCGCGAGAGTTCCCACGGTACTTTCCGGAGGTTCGATATGACTACGTGACGTTTCGCGCTGCCGAAGAATACGTTCAAGCTCGGAAGCCCAGACTGCTGTATCTGTCGCTCGGTGAAACCGACGACTGGGCCCACGCCGGACGCTATGACCTGTATCTCGACGCTGCATCCCGCACGGATGACTACATCCGAAGACTCTGGGAGACTCTTCAGTCGATGCCGGAATACAAAGGACGAACAACTTTGATTCTGACGACCGATCATGGTCGCGGTGACAATCGTGTTGACTGGAAAAGTCACGGCGAAAAGATTGAGGGAAGTGAGTTCATCTGGATGGCGGTTATGGGACCAGATGCGGCTCCTCAGCTGATTACGGATTCCACTGTCACACAGTCACAAATTGCCGCCACCGTCGCCGCATCACTGGGTCTTGATTACAACAGTGAAGTCCCCAAAGCCGCAAGTCCTCTGCCGGTGGTGAAGTGACGAAAGAAACGTCTGTTTTCGAGGATATCTTTACGACTGATTGACGAATTGATCCGTTCTGAGGTTACTCACGTTGATTCAACAGCATTGCCTTAGTGCGTCGTCAGAACAACGAAGAGGGGTTCGTCATTCCAGTGCCGGCGGGAACCCAGCTTTCAACGTTCTGGGTTCCCGCCTGCGCGGGAATGACGGATAAACCCAAGTTGTTGATGTGACAAACCACTACTACCGAAGCGACAAACAATTTCGCCCCGCAAGGAGAACCTACGATGTCGAGTGCACCGTTTTACCTGTTTGGCATCATGTTCTTTGCTGTGTTTGCCTTCATTCTCGTCACCAGCGGCTTCGTATTCTTCAACGTGAATCGAGCCTTTCGAACGGCCATGAAGTCGGCTGAACAGCAAATGGCCGAGAAATCGAACTCGTCCAAAGCGACTCAGCAATCTCAGCCAACAACAGCGACAGAGAGTTCGCTGAAATGTTCAAACTGCGGCGCGGGTCTTGAAGAACCCGAAGAGCAGTCTGCTGATGGGCGGCGGCGCTGTGCCTACTGCCATCAATGGACGAACGCATGAAGCATGTGAATTCTGAAGGCTGTGAGCTCTAATATTCCGCAGAGCTGTCTGGCAACTTCCACAAAGCCCAGATCATCGCGGACTCTTTCGTCGCTCTGAAGATCGTGCTGTGTTGCTTCGAGGGATGATCGTCAAACTTCCATTGAAGTGATTTCGGTGCAGCGCGTTCGAGCACTTTCGAGAACTGTCTTGAGTGTTCCTGGATCCCTTCAGTACCGGAGCTTGCAAACCAGAAGTGACGCGGTGCTGGTTCCAGTGCCTTCAATGACATCTCACTGCTGTCCAGAAGGCGATGTTCATTCCACCACAGCGACGGATCAAACGCGATGTAACGGTTGAAAAGGTTCGGTTCGAGCAGCAGCGTCTCTACCACAAACAGCCCGGCGAGTGATTCGCCGATGATCGCTCGTTCATCCGAACAGCGATACTGCTTTTGAATTTTGGGGATCAGTTCATCGCGCACAAACGTCCGAAACTCCGCTGATCCTCCCACGCGAGGAGCGATTTCACGGTCTGCTGCGACAGTGGTCGGTCCCGTCAGGTCTCGTCGTCGTTCAGTGTTCTCGATCCCCACCAGGATAACCGGAGCAATTCGCTTTGACTCCACGAGCTTTTCAATGCTGGCCGCAACGTGCGGAAAGTCCTCTTCAAGTCCGCCATCCAGCATATAGAGCACTGGGAATCGAGCGTCTGTCTGCGAATACTGCTTTGGCAGCAGGACATTGATATGACGCACTTCCTTCAGCGTCGTTGAGTCGAGTTTCAGTTCATCATGTGTCGGAATCGGATCCTTCGCCGTTGCGGTATCCTGACCATAGGCGAGCGACGTGCTGTGAAGAAGGCACGCGAATAGGATGCAACCGAGTTGTCGTACCTGCTGTGTCATGATGGTGTTGGCTCGGCCGTGTCGATGTGTGATCGGGGAAAGACGTTCTATGAAGTCCGACGATGGCGCAGGACAAAGAGCTGGTAGTCCGATGTCGGTGTCGGCAGCAGTTCTCCGTCAGCGTCCAGGACTTCCACATCGAAACCCTGCTCACTCGCCAGGTTCCAGAAGCGGCGAGCGACGCTGCGTCCGCCGTCACCAAGCCAGCAGAGTCCATCCGGCGGCAACATGCGATGGAGCAACCGAAGGATCGGTTCGAAATGGTTTTCCTGGTAAAGCAGATCGCATCCAATGATGACCGGAAACTGCTCCTCGAGAGGTTCTCGCCAGTCCAGCGTGCGAGCTTCCAACTGTGTGAACCCGTTCTGTTCCGCATTGTGCTTAGCGACCGCGACGGAAAGAGGCTCATAGTCGGTGAACGTGACGTGATGACCTCGCTGCAATGCGGCGAGGCCCACAAGTCCCGTTCCGCAGCCGAGCTCCAGTACCCGAGACGGGATTGGCCAGTCTGCCCGCAATACCGCCTTCGCCATTGGAAGTGCCGCCGGCCAGACATAGGCCCAGTACGGCATTCGATCATCCGTCTGGCTGGCCGCAACGACACTGTCATCGTCAAGCAAGGCATCCGGATTGCCAGGCACCGTCAGCTTCCATCGATGGCCATCAACGTCGGTCTCACCCGAAACCCAACCTCCGCGCAATGAACCGGCAGACTGTTCAATCTGATGGTCCAGTGAGCCGCCTGCGGGCAACAGCTCAGTTCGCATGTTGATAGGACGAGGAATCATGATGGAGTGAAGTCGATGTTCGCGATCTGTTATCGCACTGCAATTGTCGTAGCCTTCCCACTCTCTAGCGGAAGGGCGCAAGCGGCGCAAGCCCTCCGGTGAGATGCATGAGTTAATTGTTCGCCACCGGACGGCTCGCGCCGTTCCGCTAACAGTGAGAGGTCGCAGTGACTACTTCTGCTTCTTTCCCTGCTTCTTCGCCTCAGGCTGAGGCTCACCGTCGAACGGCTGGTTTCCGTAAGCTGCACGCGGAGGTTCTTCTGTATCCTGAACTTCCGTGCGAAGCCGCTGGAGTTCTGCCTGGAGTTCCTTCACGGTTGAAGCGTATGCCGGGTCAGCAAAGAAGTTCTTTGTCTCGTTGGGGTCGACCTCCCGGTCCAAAAGTTCCCAGTCATCCACGTCTGGCTTGTAGTAGTGCACCAGTTTGTAGCGATCTGTGATGACGCCCATGTGCGGACGAACTCGATGAGGCACCGGGAATTCATAGTAGTGATAGTACATGCTTGTGCGCCAGTCGGCTGGAGTCTGGCCTTTCAGAATGGGAACCATGCTGCGTCCCTGCATGTCGTCTGGCGCGTCGACTCCGGCTGCGTCCAGAAATGTCTGAGCAAAGTCGACGAGTGACACGATGCGATCGCACGATGCTCCAGGAGTTGTGACACCTGGCCAGCGGACGAACAACGGGGTTCGCAGAGACTCTTCAAAGATCCATCGCTTATCAAACCACCCGTGTTCACCAAGGAAGAATCCCTGGTCGCTCGAAAAGACAACGATCGTGTTTGCGGCGGAGCCATCGTCTTCCAGGGCCTGCATCAGACGTCCAACGTTCTCATCAATCGCCTTCACGCAACCAAGATAGTCATGCATGTATCGATTGTAGCGCCAACGGACCAGATCCTTGCCGGTTGGTTTTGCAGCGAGGTACTTGTCATTGCGAGGCTGATAGTAGGCGTTCCATTCTTTCAGCTGTGCTTCATTCATGTTCGCCGGTGTCTTGAGCTTCGCATCAAGATCCGTGAACGTGCGATCGATGCCCATGTCGTGATCTGAAACGGCCTTGCTTCGGCCTTCGTATTCATCGAACAGAGTCGCTGGTTCCGGATAGACTCGGTCTTTGTCCCAGCCTAAATGTCGCAGCGCGGGTGCCCATTCACGATGAGGAGCCTTGTGCTGACTCATCAGCAGAAACGGTTTCGAGCGGTCTCGGTTCTTCAGCCAGTCGATAGAAAGGTCTGTGATGATGTCCGTCACATAACCTTCCGTCTTGACTCGTTCGCCGTTCCTGATCATTGGTGGGTTGTAATACAGACCCTGTCCGGGAAGGATATTCCAGTAATCGAAGCCTGTCGGATCAGAAATCAGATGCCATTTTCCGACCATGGCTGTCTGATAGCCCACTTGCTTCAGCAGCTTAGGAAACGTGGTTTGTGAACCGTCGAATGTGCAGTTGCTGTTGTTGTAGAAACCATTCCGATGAGAATACTTGCCGGTCAGGATCGTAGCGCGGCTGGGACCGCAAATGGAATTCGTCACCAGGCAGCGATTGAACTGCATCCCCTGCTTCGCCAGCCGATCCAGATTCGGCGTTTCGATGAGGTGACGGCTTTCGCCATACGCGCTGATGGCCTGGCATGTCAGGTCATCGCAGAAAATGAAAACGATGTTCGGTCGCGCGGCCGCCGGCGCTGCGGAATTCTGTGCCGACGCTGTCTCGCAGGCGAACAATATTGCTACCACAGCAGCGACCTGGAAAACGATCGGAGTCACCACAGACAGCAGCTTTGGCCCGCTGGCACTTAGTGACCGAGTCTGTTTGGTGTTTGGTTCGAAGCCACGCATCGTCGCCTTGCCCTTTGTCGTACAAAGCCATTTCCGAAAAGTTGACGTCCGACGTCACTGTGGCGAATCTGGTATTTGTGGTCAAGCGGCTTCCGACCCTCTACACTGAATGGGCTCTTCGCGGACTCGGCGGAAAGGAACTCTAGCGAGTTCCACTACGGTCGGTCGCTTTCAGCACTTTCCCTCCTCGCGGAGCTCCCCTGTGAAGACTCCACACCAACAATCCACATTGCATCGCCTGAGCCGTCGCAGCCTTCTTGGATCAGCTGCCGTCGCACTCGCGGGGCTTCAGAACGCGCTGAGAGCTGAGACGTCTGAGCATCCGCCGCACTTCGCACCTCGGGCAAAGAACGTCATCTTCTGTTTTATGGATGGCGGTCCGAGCCACGTCGATACGTTCGACTACAAGCCAATGCTGAAGAAGCATCAGGGTCAGAAGATTGGTGCCCGTTGGGTCTCACGGAAATCTCAGTCTGATGCGAATCGCGTTTGGTTTGGAAGCCCGTGGAAATTCCGGCAGCGAGGCCAATCGGGGCTTTGGGTTAGCGATCTGTTTCCGCAAATTGCTTCGGTGGCCGATGAGCTCTGTGTCGTAAAGTCTGTTGTCGGTGAATTGCCGCTGCATGGCCAATCCAATCTGCTGCTGCACACGGGACGCATTCTGGGACAAGCCCCCAGCATTGGAGCATGGGTCTCGTACGGACTAGGCACAGAGAATCCAGGACTGCCGGGTTATGTCCTCCTGAATAACGATTGGGTCCCCAATGGCGGGCTGGAGAACTTCGGAAGCTCGTTCCTTCCTGCGAGTCATCAGGCTGCAATGATGCGAGCCAAAGGCCAGCCCGTCGACAACATCGCTCCGTCTGACAGTTTTGACCTGCAAAGCCGAAAACTGAAGATGCTGAAGTCAGCGGCCGAATCGTTCTCACAGAAAGTCTCAGCACCGTCACAAATTCAGGCTGTCAACAAGAACTACGAGACTGCCTTTCAGATGCAGCGAGTCATCCCGGAACTTGCTGACATCAGCCAGGAGCCAAAGCATCTTCAGGAAATGTATGGCGTTCATTCGAGCGATGAACATCAGGCCTACTATGCGTCTCAGATGTTGCGAGCGCGACGATTGGTGGAAGCGGGAGTTCGGTTCGTCGAACTCACTTGTCCCAGTTTCGATGGCAACAACTCTCCGTGGGATCAACATGGTCAGCTGAAGACTCTGCACGAAAAGAACGCGAGAGTCACCGAACAATCCGTTGCGTCTCTGATCAGAGACCTGAAGCAACGAGGACTGCTGGACGAGACAATTGTCCTGTGGGCCGGCGAAATGGGCCGCACACCTCACACTCCCGCGATCTCCGAATCAGCAGGTCGCGACCACCACGTCAGCGGCTTTTCACTCTTCATGGCCGGCGGTGGCTTTCGACCGGGAATGTCATTTGGCGAGACCGATGAGTTCGGCGCGAATGCGGTTGAGAACCCCGTCTCAGTTCATGACATCCATGCCACAATCCTGTATCAACTGGGGCTGAACCACGAACAGCTTACCTATCGCTACGGCGGCCGCGATCAGCGACTGACCGACGTCCATGGCCGAGTCCTTCACGACCTGCTCCAATAAAAAATCCCTGAGGGACACTCAGGGATTCGTAGCACTTTCGTTCTGGTCCACATTCCTTTGGAACCCAATCCTCCCCTCCCAAACCAAAGGTTTGGGAGGGGTCGAACGAGCGTCAGCAAGTTCGGGGGAGGGCTTCGAGTCAGCGCGATTCAAGGAGTGCGGCCTACGGCTTCGCCCCTTCCGGAATGAACAGCTCATTCACCTTGTTCGCAGCAATCTCCGGATCCGTACCGGAGTTCCACATGCGTGGAGCCACTTTGGTTTCGTTGTACAGCGTCTCCATCGGATCCCACACTTCATCGACCTTGTCTTCGAACAGGTCACCAATCAGCAGGTCGGTGACTCGACCACGCAGGTGAGGGAAGTTGCGGACGAAGTTTCCGAAGCTAAAGCCCTCGTAGTATTCACACACGAGACGACGCATGCGGTCGATACCGCGATTCAGCTTCTCGCCCCAGTTGCCCAGCTGGGCTTCGGAGACGTCATTCTTCGCCAACCCATCGGTGATCGCATCCGCAGCCATTTCACCTGACTTCAGAGCAAGCAAAACTCCAGATGAGTACAGCGGATCAAGGAAGCCGAACGCGTCGCCAACCAGCACCCAGCCATCACCCGCAACTCGACTGCATCGGTAAGAATAGTCGCGTGTCGCGAAGTACCCGGTGACTCGCTTTGCACCTGCAATGCGTTGCTTGACGACGGTGCACTTTTCCACTTCTTCGTTGTAGGTCTCTTCGTGAGTGCCGCGTCCCTTGAACAGGTAATCGAACGGAGCCACAACACCCAGACTGATGCGGTTGTCGTGCAGAGGAATGTACCAGAACCAGCCCTGCTTGTTTTCGGTCTGGATGACAACAGTCGCGCCTTCATCACGACCAGTGTCACGGTAAGCACCTTCCCAATAGGTCCAGATCGCGCCCTTGTTGAGGAGCGGGTCCCATGTTCGCAGCTTCAAGCGATTCATCAGCATTCCTGTCTGACCGCTTGCGTCGACCACGACCTTTGCGTTGACCTGCTCGACGGTTCCATCTTCGAGCTGCACCTTAACGCCGGTTGCCTTCTCACCTTCCATGATGACGTCAAGAACTCGCGCGCCTTCGTGAGCATTCACGCCGTGCTCCCGGGCGTTGTTCAACATCATCAGGTCGAACTCGCTGCGAACAACCTGCCATGTCTGTGAACATTCATGAGGCTTGTTGTCGTAGAAGTAAAACGGCGCCGACAGCTTTCCATTCGCGCTGACAAACTGCACGCTGTGCTTGTGAACGAACTTGCTGGCCTTCATCTTGGGAAGCATGTTGAGACGTTCAAGAACCCAGTACGTCTCCGGAATCAGCGACTCACCGATGTGAAAGCGAGGAAACTTTTCACGCTCGAACAGGCGAACCTTGTAGCCCTTCTGAGCAATCAGGGTCGACGCCGTCGAACCGGCAGGCCCGCCGCCAATCACCACAACATCGGTCTCTGACACCTTTACGGGAGCCGCAGTAACCATGGATGCCTCCTGTGATCTTCAACCAATCTGACGCGGCAGGCTGGGATCGTACGACATCCATCCCGCATCTCTGCCGCCTCTGTGTTTATAGTCCTTCAAACGATAGTTGTCCAGACAACTATTTGTCGACATCCAACCCGCCACGACTGCAATTTTGCCGAAAACGGCCTGAAAGACTGAACGCGGATGATCGTTTTACAGGCCCCGGAGGAGGAAAGTCCGTTGCTTTGGGGTTGGAGATTAGCGGCAGGGCGCGAGCCCTCCGGTGAGACTGATCCATGAATTCACCGGACGTCTTGCCCCGTTCCACTACAGATTCTTTCACTGCGTTGCGCACCCCGGCATGGGATGTTCTGGTTTCCAGCCCTCTTGAAGTTGGCAACTTCAAAAAGAGCCAAAACGCTTCGCCCTTTTCGCTACAGCAGTGCACCGGCTCCAGCGGCGAGCAGGTGATCGGCGACCTGGATGCCAACCGCGTCGGGCGAGTGAATGCTGCCGGTGGCGGACTGTTCGATGCGCGTTTGTCCGTCGAGACTCAGCAGGACTCCTGTGAGCGTCAGTTGTTCGCCGGCCACACTACACCATGCTCCAAGCGGTGCATGGCAACCCGCGCGGAGTGCTCGCAGAAGGGCTCGTTCAGCGAAGACTTCTGCTGTCGCAACGGCGCAGGAAATCTGTGCGAGTAACGATCGTGTGGCTTCGTCGTCGGCACGGGTCTCAATTCCCAGTGCTCCCTGGCTGACGGCGGGGAAAAGTTCCGGAGGGCTCAGGACGAGTGAGATTCGATCCTGCAATCCCAGTCGTCGCAGTCCCGCTTCAGCCAGAAGGATTGCATCAAACTGCCCTTCGTCCAGCTTGCGCAGGCGAGTATCCACATTGCCTCGAATTTCCTGAGGCTCGACATCCTGTCGATGATACCTCAGCTGAGCCTGGCGTCGAGGACTTCCGGTGCCGATCCTGGCTCCTGCCGGAAGCTCCGCCAGCGACTGAATGCCTTTGCTTCCGGCGGGCAACAAAAGGCTGTCACATCGCGGTGCTCGCTCGGGAACACAGGCCAGCGCAAGTCCATCTGCACTTTGAGTCGGAAGGTCCTTCAAACTGTGAACAGCGAGGTCTGCTCGTCCGTCAAGCACTGCGTTCTGAACTTCGCGAGTAAAGACGCCGGTCCCGCCAAACTGCCGCAGCGCATCGGTCTGATTCTGATCGCCCGTTGTGACAATCTGAACAAGTTCGACCTGAGGAGCCTCAGGCAATGCTCGCAACCGATCGGCCATGTAGTTGGCCTGCCAAAGAGCCAGAGCGCTCCGTCGAGTCGCGATGCGAAGGATTCGATCAGTCATGGGAAGGTATTGAATGCCAGAGGCCAGGGATCGTGAATCTCACGTTCTATGAAAACCGAGCGAGATTCTAACAGGCTGTCGCGACGAACGAATCAGTCGGAAGTCAATCGTTTGCGAAATCCCGATTCGCCGAATTGATTTGCTCGACGCTCGCCACGAATTGAGTTCTCTCTACGGTCCCTCATAGGCTACACGACAAAGTGCAACCAGCGTATCCCAAGGCATCTCCCATGGATTCCCTGCTCATTCTGTCGACGGTGTACTGGAGCTTCTGGGCGGTCGCCCTGTTGATGATTGCCAGCAATGCCACGGCTGTCGTTTTGAATCTGTTCATGCTGCCCGGCAATTGGCTGATGGTTGTGACGGTGACCGTATACGCGGCGTTCTCGCGGTTTGATCGTGGACCCGGCTGGGGAATTGTCGGTGTCACAGTTGCACTCGCGATCCTTGGGGAGATTCTGGAAACCGTGATGGGTTCGGCGAAGGCGGCCAAACAGGGAGCCAGCCGTCGAGCAATGCTGTTGTCACTTGTTGCTTCGATGGCAGGGAGCTTCGCGGGAACGTTCCTGATTCCCATTCCCATTGTCGGAAGCATCGTTGGTGCGATTGGCGGTGCGGCCGCGGGAGCTTTCATCGGAGCGTG